>NZ_JBQDKB010000174.1:0-2593 GCF_052094685.1 Marinobacter sp. | reverse complement strand
CGGATTTTGCTCTTTTCGAGAGACGTCGTTGACATGGGCTTTGCTTCCGAACCTTTCGTGGCATGAAATCACCTGCAGCCAGTGATCGTCGGGGCTGGCTCACAGAACAGGAGCGGTATGATACCATAAAAGCAACTTTTCACAGTGCGCCGGTTCGCCTGGATCAATCGAATTTAAAATTTATCTCCAGAGCTTGCCGGCCCAACCCTGACGAGACTGCCACACACATGAACTCCGAACAGATCATTGCCTCCCTTAAAGAGCTGGTAGCCATCGGTGATGCGCCCGGAAAGATACTGACTGACCCGGCTGATCTCGAGAATTATGGTAAAGATTGGACTCGAATATACGCCCCCAATCCTCTAGCCATTGCACTCCCGAAAACCACCGAACAGGTTCAGGCGTTGGTAAAGTTTGCCAACCAAAATCAGGTGTCGCTGGTTCCCTCCGGTGGCCGTACCGGTTTGAGTGCCGGCGCTGTGGCTGCAAACGAGGAAGTGGTTGTTGCTTTAGACAACATGAATCAGATTCTCGATTTTAGCGCCAGCGACCGCCTGGTGCGCTGCCAGGCTGGCGTGATTACCGAGCAGCTGCAGAACTTTGCCGAAGAGAATCATCTGTACTACCCGGTAGACTTTGCCTCTGCAGGCTCTAGCCAGCTAGGCGGTAATATTTCCACCAACGCAGGTGGCATAAAGGTGATTCGCTATGGCATGAGCCGTGACTGGGTGGCTGGGCTTAAAGTGGTCACTGGCAAAGGCGACATTCTTGATCTGAACAAGGATCTGGAAAAAAACAACACCGGCTATGACCTGCGCCATCTGTTCATTGGCGCCGAAGGAACTCTGGGCTTTATTACCGAAGCCACCATGAAGCTTACACGCCAGCCAAATAACCTGACCGTGCTGGTGCTTGGGCTGAATGACCTTGGCAACACCATGGACGTGCTTAAAACCTTCCAGGGTGGCCTGGATCTAACTGCTTACGAGTTCTTCTCCCACGAAGCCATGGGGCATGTTCTCGCCCACGGCCAGGTACAGGCACCGTTTGAAACCGAAGCCCCTTATTACGCACTGCTGGAGTTTGAAGCGACGTCGGATCAAGTTATGGATGATGCCATGATCCTGTTCGAGCAGTGCATGGAAAACGGCTGGGTACTAGACGGTGTGATCAGTCAAAGCGAAACCCAGGCTAAAAGCCTATGGCAGCTGCGTGAACGCATCTCAGAGTCCATCGCGCCTCGAACGCCCTATAAGAACGACATCTCTGTGGTGGTTTCCAAGGTTCCGGAGTTTCTGGCCGAAATCGATGAATTAGTCGCTAACGAGTATCCGGATTTCGAAATCATCTGGTTTGGCCACATAGGTGACGGCAATCTGCACTTAAACATCCTAAAGCCGGAAGACATGGCCAAAGAAGACTTCTTCGAGAAGTGCCAGCAGGTCAACAAATGGGTGTTCGAAATCGTCGAAAGATACCAGGGCAGCGTCTCCGCTGAACACGGCGTAGGCATGACCAAAAAGCCTTACCTGCAATACACCCGCAGCGAAACAGAAATTGCCTACCTGAGAGGGATCAAGCAAGTCTTCGACCCCAACGGCATCATCAACCCAGGCAAGATATTCGACTAATGCAACGGCACATAGTAGTACTCACCGGCGCTGGTATCAGTGCCGAAAGCGGCCTGTCCACCTTCCGCGACAACGGCGGCCTCTGGGAGCAACACAGCGTATACGACGTGGCCACCCCAGAAGCCTTCGCCCGCAACCAGGAACTGGTGCTGCGTTTCTACAACGAACGCCGACAACAACTGGCCTCGGCCCAGCCAAACCGAGCCCATCAACTGCTCGGCGAACTGGAGCAGCACCACCGGGTAACCATCATCACCCAAAACGTAGACGATCTGCACGAACGCGGCGGCTCCAGCCACGTGGTTCACCTACACGGCGAACTCACCAAGGCCAGAAGCTCCGCGAACCCAGAACTGGTCTACGACATCGGCTATGGGGACATCAATCAAGGCGATCAGTGCGAACTAGGCCAGCAACTGCGCCCGCACATCGTTTGGTTTGGCGAAGAAGTCCCCATGCTCGAGGCGGCCGCAGACCTGGTTCGCACCGCAGACGACCTGTTAATCGTAGGCACATCACTACAAGTCTACCCGGCAGCCGGTCTGGTTCACGAAGTGGATATCGGCGTACCCATTACCGTAATAGACCCAGGCGAGCCAGCAGGTGTTTCCCGTGCCAGAGTTATTCAGAAAGGTGCAAGTGAAGGCATTGCCGAGTGGGCTGCAAACTACTTAGCTAGATAGGCATCGGCGCGTACTGCAAAGCTTGGTAGGCAGTGTCAGGGCATGGTTTCCAAAACTGTGCGAAGCCATGGATGGCGTAGCCAAGCGTACACGGACGTATTCACAGCGTGTTTTGGAAACCATGCCCTGATACTGCCGTCAGCACCAAAATCGGGAATCAGTGCGATTCAGCAAGATACCGACGAAGCTCCTCGCCAAAAGCCGCCTGAACGCCAAGCCGCTTAAGCATCCAATAGTGCCCCGCAATCATCCGATCAATAAAAATACTCTCTACCGGCG
>NZ_JBQDKB010000173.1:0-2720 GCF_052094685.1 Marinobacter sp. | reverse complement strand
ACCGGCACAGGCGCCTGACTTCCTAAAAAACCTCAGTTACTCAGATTATCAGTCGATCCGTTTCAAGCCCGAAGAGAGCCTTTGGCGATCTGGCAAATCACGGTTTCAGGTGATGATGATCCCGCAGGGCAGTTTTTACTCTCATGCGGTTCAGCTTAATGTGGTCGATAGCGAAGGCGTGCACCCGATGGGGTTTGATAAAACCCGGTTTGATTATCCCAACCCTGAGCTGGCGAAACGAATTCCTGCTGATCTTGGTTATGCTGGGTTCAAATTAACCTACCCCTTATCTGGCAAAGATGTACAAAACCAGTTTCTAGTGTTTGGTGGTGCGAGTTATTTTCGGGGCGTGGGCTCAAACAATACCTTTGGGCTTTCTGGCCGGGGAATTTCGGTAAACACCGGTCTGCCATCTGGTGAAGAATTCCCGGCATTCACTGAATTTTGGATGGAGCATCCAAAGGCAGATAGCGACGTTATGGTTGTCTATGGCCTGCTAAACGGGCCTAGCCTTACGGGTGCATACCGCTTTGAGATTCACCCGGGTAAAAACACGAAAATGGACGTAACCGCCCAGCTGTTCTTCCGGGATAACATTGAGCAGCTAGGCCAAGCACCGCTCACATCCATGTTTTTTTACGGAGATAACACGGTACGGCCACGGGGAGAGTGGCGCCCTCAGGTACACGATTCTGATGGTTTGCTGATCAACGACGGCAAAACAGGAGAATGGCTCTGGCGCCCACTCGTTAATCCGGCCGAGCTTCAGCTGAGCTATCATCATGTGCAAGACCTTGATGGCTTCGGGCTGATTCAGCGTGATCGTAAATTCGGTGACTTTCAGGACAGCGAAGCACGCTACGACCGCCGGCCAAGCATGTGGGTAAAACCTCTTGGTGAAGACGGTGAAGGCTGGGGGGAAGGACAGGTTGTGCTTGTTGAAATCCCGTCTGGCGCGGAAACCAACGATAACATCGTGGCGTTCTTTAAACCGGCCCAGTCAGTGAAAGCTGGTGAGAATCGTCGGCTCGAATACTCCGTTTCCTTCGGCGAACCCGAAATCACCGAACAACCGAATGGCAAGGCTGTGCGTACGCTTATAGGTAATGGCAGGGAAAATGGTGGTTCAGGTGATGCCTTACGGTTGATTGTTGATTTCAAGGGCGGTGAGCTCTCAGGGCTTCGCCCGGATGCCGCGGTTGTCAGCCAGGTAAGTGGTGGAGAGGGAGTTGAGGTGATTGAGCACTTTGTTGAGTACATTGAAGTCAGCGATGTTTGGCGGTTGTCGATTCTCGCAAAGCCTTCAGCGGAGCAGCCGCTCACGTTGAGAGGCTTTCTGAATAAGGATAACGAACCCCTCACAGAAACCTGGACATACTTGCTTGGGCCTAAAACAGACCTGCGTGGAAATCCAAAGTAGATCTAACAGGCAGCGAGACGAACATGGACGATATTTCCTTTCAACATGTATTCAGCCGTGTGTATGGCTATTTGTGCGAGGCAGGTGTGGAAATGACCAGTGAACGCTGCCGTCAGATGCTGCAGCTCATTGACGACGCCATGGCCGAGATTGGCGAAGGTTCTAGCAATACCGCCACTGACCGCCGTGAGTTGGTCGGTCACCGCCTATTAAAGAGCGTTATGGATCGCCTACCTGAGTACTTCGCTATTCCCGAGGTGAGTATTCCGGTAGCTGCACCGCCTTTGTGTCGAGGCAGCATTGGGTATCATAGCCGTGGATAATGGCGCAACGGAAAGCCCTGTGAAACACCGGTGGCGGATGGTTGCGAATTTTCGACGCGCCGTGCTGATGTTGTTTGTATTCGGCCAAACCGGTGTGGCGTGTTATTTCTTGCTCTGGGTGCTGCCATACCATGGTGGAACGCTGCTGGAGCTCGGCATGCTGGTGCTCTTTGCCATTCTTTACGCATGGATAGCGATTGGGTTCTGGACCGCGGTATTCGGGTTTGTGATCAGGCTGATGGGCGGTGACCGACACTCCATACTCAAACGCCACACGGATGCAGAACTGCTGGACACGCATTTGGCAAAAACCGCCGTGTTGCTGCCAATCTACCATGAGCCGGTGCACTGGACGCTTAGCGGGCTGAAGGCTGTGTACCGGGATATTGAGCGTACCGGACAGATCGACCACTTCGAGTTCTACATACTATCCGACAGCCGGGATCCCGACGTTTGGTTGGAGGAGCAGGTTGCATGGAACAAGCTGGCGAAAGAGCTTGGCGGCGAGGGCAGGATTTTCTACCGCCGGCGGCCGGTGAACCTCAACTACAAAAGCGGCAATGTTGCCGATTTTCTCCGCCGCTGGGGTAAGCGCTGCAAGTATATGGTGGTGCTGGATGCAGACAGCCTGATGACCGGCAGCACCATTGTTCGCATGGTGCGACTCATGCAGCGCGAGCCGAACGTGGGAATCTTGCAGACCAACCCGAACATCATCAACGGGCAGTCACTGTTCGCTCGGATTCAGCAGTTTGCTAACCGCTTCTATTCAACCTTATTTGCTAATGGGCTGGCCGCTATCCAGATGGGAGACGCCGCATTCTGGGGTCATAACGCCATTCTTCGTATCGAGCCGTTCATGAAGTATTGCGGGCTACGTAAGCTCCCGGGCATTGGAATATTCGGCGGCCCTATTATGAGCCACGATTTTGTTGAGGCAGCTTACATGGGGCGTGCCGGCTATGAAATTTGGCTAG
>NZ_JBQDKB010000172.1:0-3022 GCF_052094685.1 Marinobacter sp. | reverse complement strand
CAAAGCTGAGTTTAATTGATAATAAATGAGCGAATTAACCGAACGTTACACTAGGCCACCATTTCTGCTTTTAGTGCATCAATAATGATTTGCGCGAAATCTTCGGGAGAGTCTTCCTGCAAGAAATGGCCCCCGCGCAAGATGAGATGTGGCTGTCCCAGTGCGCCTGGGATGCGGCGCTGCATATAGCGGTCGCCGCCCCGGGTTATGGGGTCGCCGCTGCTGAAGCAGGTGATAAAGGGCTTACGCCATTGCTCCAGAACTTTCCATGCGGCTTTGTTGGCGTCGCTTGCGGGGTCGTCTGGGGATATGGGCACCAATTTGGGGAAAGCGCGTGCGCCAGCCTTATACTCTGTTGAAGGAAAGGGTGCCTCGTACGCCGCCAACTCGTGTTTGTTCAGTGTGCGCTCCGTGCCCAGTTGCACAATCCGGCCTACGGGAAACCAGGGGCTGTGAGTCGCAAAAGCCTTCCACACACTGAATGCTGCAGGCGCGCGGGTTTCGCCCGTTGGCAGCATGCCGTTGCCAACAATAATTCGCTGGAATCGATCCGGAAGCTCTGCCGCAAGTCGCAAGCCAAGAAGCGACCCCCAGTTCTGGCAAACCAAGGTTATATTTCTGAGATCTAGAGCTTCCAGCCAATGGGTAAGCCACGCAATGTGGCGATCGTAGCTGTAATCGTCCATGGCGGCCGGCTTGTCGGATTTGCCGAAGCCCACAAGATCTGGCGCCAATACTCTGTGCCCTGCAGCGGCGACAAGAGGAATCATGTGACGGTACAGGTAAGACCATGAGGGTTCGCCGTGGAGCATTAATACGGGCGAAGCACCGACTGAGCCCTCGTCAACATAATGCATCCGAAGGCCAGGTTCGACATCTAAATAATGAGGAGCAAAAGGGTAGTCCGGAAGACCCGCGAAGCGGGTATCGTCGGTTCTCAGAATACGCATGCCATCGACTGTCCTAACTGATTGGTTGCGCGATTGTTGCGGGTTTGCCGTTTCCGGAACCGTTACAGCAATCTTCAGCCGTTAGGATAAATCAGTTCACGGCTTGGTGTGTTTGAGTTGCGTAACAGAGCGTAGTGGCTTTGAATCAGGAATTGCCAGGATCGCCAGAAGGCCTGCGGTTGGAGCGCTTATCTTCCCAGTTGAGATCTTTGGGATCGTACCAGCCAATGGCGCTGAGAACTTTTTCACGTGTTGCCACAGACAGTGTTGGCCAGAGTTCCTGAAAGTCATCCAGCCCCTGATCCCGTAACCGCTGCTGCTTGCTCTGGAGACGGTTGGTAATCCGGGGCAATTGCAGAGCCTCGCCGAGCTGCCCGGGCACCAGAACTTCCTGGCCCAGAACTTTCCGGCGGTGTGTCCTGGCGGCGAGAACCCGGCGCAGTTCCGCCGCAGCGTCTAGAGCAGTTTCTGTGGTAAAAATTTCCAGTTCCAACGCTATGACCTGTTTAATAGCTGACCAATAACCGTTCACTATAACCTGAAGCATGCGTCAGTGGCCATGTGGGCGTGTTAGGCTAGTGCGCGACTGAATTTGACTGGGATAAAACGGAAATATGTACGCAAAACTTGAGACACGAACCTTCCTTGCCATGCTGGTGGGAGTATCTCTGGCTTTCGTGTTTCTCATGAAGCCTTTTTTTGGGCCCATTTTTTGGGCTATCGCCATTGCGCTGATTTTTCATCCATTTCAGATGTTTTTGGTGCGCCGGCTGGGTGAGCGCCCAAACGTGAACGCGCTGATTACCTTAACGGTATGCATGCTGATTGTGGTGATTCCGGTGCTGGTGCTGGTGACTTCGTTGGTGGCCGAGGGGCTGGGCATTTATCAGCAGATTCAGGATGGAGAAATAAGGCCTGGCGAGTATATAGATCAGGTGAACAAATCTTTCCCTGCCATACAGGCGTTCTTGGCGCAGTTTGATATCAATTTTAGTGAAATCCGTGATCGAGTGGTCAGCCTGTTTGTGGGTGGCAGTCAGTTTCTTGCCAAGCAGGCTTTGGGTGTTGGTCAGAACACCTTCCAGTTTTTCCTTGGGCTGGCCCTGATGGTGTATCTGGCGTTCTTCCTGCTGCGCGACGGTAACAAGTTGGTTGACCTGCTGATCCGCGCCCTCCCACTCGGAGATGAGCGGGAGCGTTTGTTGTTTGCCAAGTTTGCCGAAGTAACCCGTGCAACGGTTAAAGGTAACTTACTGATTGCCATCATTCAGGGTGCCTTGGGTGGCATTATTTTTTGGACTCTCGGTATTGGCGGGGCGCTGTTGTGGGGTGTGGTGATGGCCATCTTTTCGCTGCTGCCTGCTGTGGGTGCAGCCCTGGTATGGGTACCTGCTGCAATTTATCTGGCCGCTGTGGGCCATGTGGTTCAAGCAGTGATACTCACGATATTTGGCGTAGTGGTGATAGGGCTTGCAGATAATCTGCTTCGGCCAATTTTGGTTGGTCGGGACACTAAGCTGCCGGATTACATTGTGCTGCTATCCACTTTGGGCGGCATCGCCATGTTTGGTATTAATGGATTTGTGATGGGCCCGCTGGTCGCCGCACTGTTTATGGCGTTCTGGGGAATTTTTATCCGGGAATTCAGCGAAGAGTCTCAAAGAGTCGACGATGCGGGCGATGATGTCAGTTGAGGCGACATAAGACAAAAGTATGCTAGGCTTTTAAAAAAATTCGCCCCAGCCTGTGGAGATGGGCACCACACAACAAAAAAGAAACGGATATCGATGAGATATCAGGAGCAACGCAGGTGAGTATCAAAAAAAACGCGACTACCCCTTTGGGTCGCATAGCGCTCGCATTCGGTACCGTAGCAGTACTGGGTTTCGCGCCCGCGGCATTCGCCGATGAGTCGGTTGCACTCAAGAATGCATTGTACGGCGCTGGGTACAATATTACCGGTGTCGGCTCTGGAATGGATGATGCCACCCGGTCTGAATTGTCTCGTTTCCAGAAAGACAATGGGCTTCAGGCTAACGGGATTTTGGATGAATCAACAAAAAAAGCGCTAG
>NZ_JBQDKB010000171.1:0-3057 GCF_052094685.1 Marinobacter sp. | reverse complement strand
TACCATGGTCAACGTGACCAATAGTGCCCACGTTCAGGTGCGGCTTATTACGTTCAAACTTAGACTTAGACATTCGACCAATCTCCCTAATCAACCTAGATCGTAACGTTGACCGGATAAATAGTGGAGCTCATGACCGGAGTTGAACCGGTGACCTCATCCTTACCAAGGATGTGCTCTACCGACTGAGCTACATGAGCATTACAAATAAAATTGGAGCGGGCAGCGGGAATCGAACCCGCGTCATCAGCTTGGAAGGCTGAGGTAATAGCCACTATACGATGCCCGCGAGCAATTAAGTGGTGGAGGGGGCAGGAGTCGAACCTGCGAAGCTTTCGCGTCAGATTTACAGTCTGATCCCTTTGGCCACTCGGGAACCCCTCCGAGTCGGGCGCACACTCACGCACCCGTTACTACAAAAAAGTGGAGCTGGCGGACGGAATCGAACCCCCGACCTGCTGATTACAAGTCAGCTGCTCTACCAACTGAGCTACGCCAGCTCACAATCGCCTCTTCAGCGAGGGCGGTATACTACGGATTTTTTTTCGACCTTGCAACACCCTCACAGGTATTGATTTCGATGAAATCGAAATTATTGCCATAATCCGCCTCAACCGCCTGTACTTGTTTCTCAACAAGCTTTGAGCTCACCTCAAAAGACAGCGCGTAGCTTATCTGATTTCGGGTGAAGTTGGCCAGTATTGCATTGAGATTCTGACGTTTTTTTTCTTCCAATACTGAAATTGCCGCCTCCCGGGACTCAAATAGCCCCAGAGAGATGGCATTGCGGCTTCCGCCCTTGGCAACCAGATAGGAATCGACACCTAGTTCACGAAGCTTTTTCAGCTGAGCCAGGGCAATTTGTTCCGGCTGAGGAGGAATAATCACCCAATGCAATGGTGACAATTCGCGAGCCCTCTTAGTAATCTGATAGCTTACGTGCTCTAACGGGCGCCCTTTTTCCGCAAGAACTTTGGCATTTTCAGCAGTACTGAACCAGCCAACCGTGACGCAACTCTGAACCTCTAGTGCGCCGAGCGAAACATCAGAATGCGAATCGACAGACCTTAAACCCTCCACTCTCGGCAGAGCCCCGGTCACCACACTGCTAGCTCGACTGTATCCGGGAACGCCTTTCAATCCGTACCAGAGCGCAGCATTCAGGAGCAGCAGCACCAGAGCGAGCAGCTTCATACCCCAACCACCTCGTTATCGATGCACCCTAACCCATCCAACACCAACGAGGGATGATAACTCCCACCCATACCAAGGGAAAACAACCGCATGGCGTCGCCCCCGGTAACCAGAACTTCTGTTAGGCCTAGCCCAGCCATATCTACCCTGACCCGCTCGATCATTGCCAGCGATAGCCACGACAAACCCTGATTTACACACTCCGCGGTATTCTTCCCAGGCTGCACCACCGAAACATCATCTGCTTCAAACGTAATTCGAGCTGCATCGGTCTTCAGGCTCTTTAGCATCATGTTAAGCCCAGGAAGAATATACCCCCCCAGATGCAACCCTGCATGGCTCACATAGTCCACGGTAATAGCACTGCCAGCATCAATAACCGCACAGCCGCACTGGTGTAACTTCCAGGCCCCGTACATGCCATGCCAACGGTCGGCCCCCATGGTCGCCGGATCCAGATAAGAATTTTCAAGCCCGAAACGTTCGGTTTCTGCCCAGTAGAAATGCACCGGGGCCGAAATCCTTCGCTCTAGATACAATAAAAGCTTTATTCGAGCATCTTCACAAATCACCGTTGATACACCTACACGGACAACCGAGCCGAGATAATCACTAATTCCCGCCAAAGGATCTTCGTTACTTAGGGCCGACCAGCCCTCATCAATAACTGTGCCGCCCTGTTCCAACCGCCACTTCACCCGAGTATTACCTGCGTCGATCAAAAGCCTCATAACACTACTCGCAAACTGACTTCTCCGGCGCGGATGGAAACAACACCAGCTTCGGTCTCAACCAAATAGTTTCCTTGCTCATCGATGCCACAGCCGACTCCTGCAACCTCCCCTTCTCGAGCGACAATATGCTGCCCGCTAAACAGATCACGAGCCTGCCAAGACTCCCGAAAGGCGGCGAAGCCCTTTTCAGCAAAGATAGTAGCACTTTCAAGCAGAGACGCTATTAGAGCCGATGCAATTTGATTCCTGGACCAACTGTGCTCTGGGGAGTGGCGAGCGAGACTAGACCATGGCTGATCTACGTCATCAGCCCGGCTCATATGAACGTTGATACCTATACCCGCAACAACTTGAACGACCCCTTCTTGCAACTCGCCCTGAAGCTCAACAAGAACACCCCCAAGCTTTCCCTCTGGCAGAAAAATATCGTTGGGCCATTTAAGTCGCACTCCAGACACCCCCAGCGACTCAAGAGTGTCGGCCACAGCAACACCTAGCACAAGACTAAGCCCGTCAAGAACGGAAAAGCCACCATGAAATGTCAGACCTACACTGAGGTACAGATTTTCACCTGGGGGACTGCGCCAAGTGCGGCCACGACGCCCTCTTCCCATAGTTTGGCCATCCGCGATTGCCACAGGCACCCCCGTAGCCCCACTGTCTATTTGCCTGAGAATCTCAGCATTTGTAGAGTCCACCTGATCAAGGACGCCCAGAGAAATTTGGCTACGAACTGCGCTCGCGAGCCCATTCAGGATCACGCCGGTATCAAGCAGATCTACGGGAGTGATCAGCTTGTAGCCGCGGCCTCTTACCGTACCTATGTCGAAACCTTCGTCAAGCGCACGGCGAACCTGCTTCCAAACCGCAGTACGGCTTACGCCTAGCTCGCCAGCCAGGCGTTCACCGGAATGAACCCGCCCATCGCTGAGTAGCTTTACAAGTGCTTTGGATTTCATTAAATACCATCCGGCAAGGAGAATGAGTAAAGCGGGGATTAAACACCAGGAACGACAAAAACACAAAAAGACAAAACGAAAAAACCCCCAACGGCGAGCCGCTGGGGGTTTTCGGAATTAAGAGTCTGACGATGACCTACTCTCACATGGGCAACTGCCACACTACCATC
>NZ_JBQDKB010000170.1:0-3339 GCF_052094685.1 Marinobacter sp. | reverse complement strand
GGCCATGGTGGCCTGAACTCTACTTTTGACACCCTCTTAAAATGGGGGGATTACCACGCCACAACGCTATGCCGATGCATTTCGGGTGATGGGAAAGGATGGCACGCTCTATGGCGAACGAATACTTCTGCACGATCACGCCGCCGAGCAGCCCTTCACCAGAAGTCTCCATGCGGTCAAAGTTCCAAAGCCCGTTGTCATTCAAGGTCGTGATCAACGCTTCGGCTACGGAGGCAAGACCGTTGAGGTAGCTCTGCCTAGGAGATAAAACTGTGTGCTTGCGAATATTGGGAATTGCTCGGCGCCCTAAGGGCTATTCGTCGTTCACCATTGGGAAGTCCCTGATGAAGGCACGGCTCCTATCGTGGGCACTTTGTATGTTCAGAAGTGGTTCGCGGGTAACAGCAAATCGATTGAGATAACGATCGACAAAAAAGACTAGCTCGGCAAGGATTCGGGGTAACCCCTTGGACTGTTCAGCTTTAACAAGGTTCATAGATCTATCCATCCGGGAGAAGCCCGTGAAAGAGACCGGTAAAATCAACTATGTGGAAATGCCTTCACGAGACCTTGAAGCAACAAAGAAGTTCTTTGGTGATGCATTTGGGTGGTCGTTTATCGACTATGGCCCTGAGTACGTAGCAATTCAGAACGCTGGTCTGGATGGCGGGTTCTTCAAGTCAGACCATGTGGCTACGACCAGCAGCGGAAGTGTGTTGGTTGTGCTCTATAGTGCCGATTTGAAAGCCACTCTCGATAAAGTGAAGCTGTCTGGCGGGACAATCGTTCAGGATATTTTCACTTTTCCTGGTGGTCGTCGTTTTCATTTCAACGACTCGAATGGCAATGAATAAGTGACATCATGTTGACCCGTTACGCCTGTTATCTAATTGCCCAGAATGGCGACTCGAGAAAGCAGGAAATCGCCTTCGCCCTGATCCGCAGATCTCGCAAGAGCACGCTATCAACAATGAGGTTGAGCGCCGCCTGACATCGGCCGAAAAGAAGGCTATTGAAAATCCCGATGGGCTGGAGGAGCAATGAACCGAATTTTTTTGGTGTCAGGTGTAGGTCACTAAGTTGTCATGAAATGCTTGACCACTTCATTTGTTTGAACGTTAGGTTATTGTGTGGCTCTGGTTTCCCAAGGAGATAAAATTGTGCGCTTACGAATACTGTCCGATTTACACGTAGAGTGTTTTCGGGAAGGTCGCGAATTGCCCGATGTGGCCGCCGATGTGGTTATCCTCGCCGGGGATATTCATCGTACAACGGAAGGCCTGGCCTGGGCGGCGGAACGGTTTGCCGGGCAGGGGATTATCTACGTTCCGGGCAATCATGAGTTCTATGGAACAAGCATGCCCGACACGCGCAAAGCCTTGCGTGCCGAAGCTGAGCGCCTGGGAATCCACCTGCTTGATAACGATACGGTGACCATTGGCGGCGTGCGCTTTCATGGCACTACATTATGGACAGATTTTGGCCTGTATACCGACCAGCCCGACTATGATCCTTTACAGACGGAAAAGCGTGCGCTGGCGTTTATGCCGGATTTCCGCATTATTGAGCAGCCAACGGGCGAGGTGTTCTCTATTGAAGAAAGCCAGAGGTTGCATGCCGAAGCCATGGCCTGGCTTGAAGCAGAGATAAGCGAGCCCTGCTCTGGACCAAGGGTGGTGATTAGCCATCATGCCCCGTTACCAGAGTGTATTCCACCAAAGTATCAGGGGGACTCGCTATCACCGGCTTTCGCTTCGGAATTGCGGGCACTGATGGGGAAGATGAACCTGTGGGTTCACGGCCACGTTCACGAACCCGTTGATCTGCAGGTTGAAGGCACTCGCGTATTCGCTAACCCAGGCGCCTACCCGAACGAATATGAGCCGCCACTGTTTGCTGCAGATAGGGTTATTGAGGTGTAAGCGCATACCCTGCGCCGTTAATAAAGGCTCAATTCAAGCAGATAGACTGTGGTGGCTGTTGCCTGATTTGACGTAAAGATAATGAGCCGGCGAATATCGGTCATGTCCATCAGGCGTGTTGCGGGGGCTTGCTGAACATCGGCCAAACTCACAGTAAAGCGATTCACTCCCGGGTCGATGACAAGTCGGGTGTTGAAACGGTCTTCATGCGCATTGCCACCCCGCTCGTGGGAGCGGTCGTTGATGCGTAAGACCACGCTTAGTGGTGTTTGCTCGGGATTAAACAATGTTAGCACCAAGTTCTGGTAGATACTCCAGTCGCTCGCTAAATTGTTCAGCGATGCCCCTGAGTACTTTTTGGTTGCGAGGTTCACTTGCAGGCTGAACTGATTGCCGACCGAATCGGCAAAGCGTGTGGAGCGCTGTACGTTACCATTCCAAAATAACTGAGCATTGGTAGCCGCGAAATTATAGAGTTGCGGCATCTGTCGGGTTATCTGCCCCTGTTGGTGACCGATGGCGACCACGAACCAAAGCTCCCATAGCAACAATGTGACCACACCAATACGGGTCAGCCACACGGCGGGTGATTTTTTTTGTGGCCATGAGAGACACGTTAGTGCCAGCCACGCACCTACTAAATTGCGCAGCATATCGTGCCAATCAATCTGGCGGCCTATCTCACTCTGTACCAGTTCAATCAGCCCGCCCGAAACAAGTACCACTACAGTGGTGACAGTGGCTAATCGCCAGCCACCAAGTTTGCGTTGCGGCTGAAGTAACAGTGTTATCAGAAAGAAGAACAGGATATGCCCCAGGTTCCACACGGCTTCATAAAACAGGCCGTTAGCCCAATCCGGGCCCCCGATGAAAAATAAAGGGAACAACGCCAAAGTCAGGCCCGCCAAGGTGATTCTGGAGCCCCAGTGCGTGGAGTCGTTTTTATAACCCAATATCAGCTCCTGTAAGGCTGGGTGATAGGCAGGCACAGCCTTTGGTAAGGCTACAATACGAGCTCTCAAAATCAGATCAATAAGGGATAATTCGATTTTCTAAGTTCTATTAAAAAAGGAAAGTGCAAGAAATACAAAACTAATACACCCGGACGCCAAAAGGCACCGCTGGTGCTTGGCGGCAGCCGCTACAGCAGGCAATATGAAGGCAGTTAAACAACTCTGAGGCTTGCTGTGACACGTTCTTATACTGATGATTTTATTGAAGTGACCACCCCTGAAGCGGCGGTTGATTGCCTTGCTGCCTTGTATGAGCAAGCAACCAGCGCACTGCGCGCGGCTTTGAAGCAGTATATTAAGGATCGCCAGCTGCCGCAGGATGCCCAAAGTGCCTTCCGTTACCCAGAGCTGCGCCTGACCTATCAATCCCAGGGCGAGGTGCCCAGCAGCATACGTGCCTACGC
>NZ_JBQDKB010000169.1:0-3401 GCF_052094685.1 Marinobacter sp. | reverse complement strand
CTAGTGCACCGGAAAGCAGGCCCGACACGATAATCAGGAGGTCTGCCTGATCTTCACGCCAGGCACGCTTGCGAAGCGAGTCCACACCAAAAAATCCGGTAACCGCACCATTTACCCGAACCGGCACGCAAAACATGGAGCAAACACCCTGCTGCTCCAACATGTCTCGTTCAGGCCCGAGGGGCATTTGTGTAAGATCTTCAACAAAAATGATCCGGTTATCACTCACCATCTCGGAAATTTTTTCGTGCCACCATTCAAAGCCATCTATCAATACATTGCGCTGCTCATCAATAAGAGGCAGTACGCCGGGCGAACACCATTCGTGGGTGTTATCCATGATTTGATAGTCGGATGAGAACTCATACAAGTAAGCCCGGTCTACATCGAAAAATCCTCCGATTGCCTTCAACAATTCGCGAATGCTCTCGTCAATGGCACCGAAACCCAAGGTAATGAATTCAGTCGACAGCCTTGCGATAAGCTTTTGAAAAGTCGCCTGAAAAGCAGACTCCGCCTCGCTCTCCCTGAACGTACGTTCGAGATTTTTGTAGTGCTGAATGTTGTGAATCTGACCATACCAGATGGTGCTTCCGTCGGCCTGTCGCTCAGGCTTGGAATGCGCCTCAAACCATTCAAAATGCCCTGCGTTCACCCTTAAGCGAGCCTGATACCGCCAAGGTGTGAGCGCCATAGCAGAATCCGCAATGCTTGCAGATACACCTTCTAGGTCGTCCGGATGAATCGCGGAAAATATCGCATCTGCATTTTCCCGCAACTCGTTGGCGTTAATACCCAGAATGTCTTGCACCTGATCGCTAACAAACAGGTACCGGTGGAACTCACCATCGGCACTGAGCCAATAGGTACTGAGGATACCGGGAATGCCCGAAGCCAGCTTTCTGAAAAAGTAATCAGGATCTACAAGTGGCTCCATTTCGCCGGACTGCTTTCTCATGAACCACTCCCTGTCCTTGAACCCACACCACCATAAAAGTGTAGCCCACAGCGCCTCACGGGGCCATTCGGCCCTCCGGCCAACATTTGCCGTATGGCTTGTCGCCCCGGTTTTGACCAAGTGATACCATACTTTTCACTGCGCCCTATACTCCACTCAAACGCCCGACTACTTCCAGGAGATCACTCAGTGAGCGAAGCCACCGAAAATAAGCCGAGTTCAAGCCCAGCTAAAGCCATAGCTATCGGTATCGTTGTGCTTCTGGTTGCTAGGCTGGATGCATTAACAGGCTGGCGAGGAGCACAAAGTTGAAAATCGACAATTCTAACCGAGTTACAATCCCTAAAAAACTGAGTAACCTGGCAGAATATGAGTTGAAATACTGCGAATGGAATCGAATATGAAATACATAGGCAGGACAGCCTTAATCATCGTACCAAGTCTCTCAGCAATCTACATTTTAGTAGATGCCGGATACTTCGTATTCGGTATCATGCGCTCTTCTCTGGCAAACGGAGCCGGCCATGATGGACCGCACCTCGCAATCCGATTCTGATCCCTCAGCATCCGAACCACCACACAGCTCACTGCTTTCCCGTGAATGGCAGGCATTCTGGCTGGCCATTGGCTTTCTCACCCGCATTCCCATGCTGGTGCGTATTGATTACTCCCAGAAACTGATGAACCAGTGCAGCATCTATTTCCCGCTGGTGGGTTTGTTTCTAGGTGCGCTGTATGCCGGGTTATTCGCGCTTCTCAGCCTGGCATGGAGTCCGCTTTCCTGTGTGTTGCTGGTGCTGTGCTTTCACTTGTTTATTACCGGCTCCTTCCATGAAGACGGCCTTGCAGACAGCGTGGATGCACTGGGCGGCGGCTATACTGTTGAGAAACGCTTGGAGATCATGAAAGACAGCCGCATAGGTACCTACGGCACCGTGGCTCTGGTGATGGCTCTTGGTCTGAAGGCTGCGCTTCTGGTGGATGCCCAAAGCATCTGGCTGGCGCTGTTGGTAACGCCTGCGATAAGCAGATTGGCGCCCTTGTTGCTGATGATCCTTCTGCCCTATGTAACCGACCCGGATAAAAGCAAAAGCAAACCGGTAGCGGAAGATTTTTCACGCAAGCGTTTGCTGGTTAGCTGCCTGTTTACCGCGTTGGTCGCTCTCATTTTCAGCCTGTGGTTGCCAGGTCTATGGTTGGCCGCATTTACTGCAATCATTACCATCGTGTTGCTGTGGGGCGGGTATCTGCAGCGGCAGCTAGGCGGCTACACTGGCGACGCGCTCGGGGCCAGTGTGGTGTTCTGTGAGTTAGTGCTGTTATTGGGGATATAAGCCCGACACAAGTGAGGCAAAACATGAGCTTTAAACGCTGGAAACTGATTATTTCGGGGCGTGTTCAGGGCGTATGCTACCGCGCCTCTGCGCAGGCTCAGGCAAACGAACTCGACATTGTGGGGTACAGCCGAAACCTTCCTGATGGCAATGTAGAGATTGTTGCTGAAGGCAGCGAAAACCAGCTCAAAAAGCTCGAATCCTGGTGCCGAGAAGGCCCTCCAGCGGCTTCTGTAAGCTCAGTAGAGGTCGAAAAACAGGACGTGACCGGTGAGTTTTCCAGTTTCGGAATCCGACGCTGACTAGCGTTCAACCCTCCACCGAGCACGACAAAATGCGCGATAACTGGCTGTATGGCAGACCTGTTTTCTGGTGCCAGCCAGTAAAAGCCGCCTGCGCTTGTTGCAGCCCTTTTTTACTCGTTGGCGAGGCGTCCAGAAGACCGGCGAGGCGCAGGCCCGCAACCACATCGTGGGACAAAATAAAGCCATCCCAGCCTACAATGCGCAGAAAATACTGCGCGCTGTTGCCGCCCAAGCGGGAGCCGTGGCGTTTCAGCCATAACAACAAACCGGCCTCGTCTTCCGACGGCCACTGGCTCAAAAAGGCCCCGAAACTGCCGTGTTCATGCACCGCATCCATAATCATGCGGGCGTTTTCTGGCACCGTGCGAATTTTTTGCAGATTGCGCACAATGCGCTCATCCCGGGCCAGGTCCTCCAAAACGTCTGGCGGTACTTGCTGCCAGTACGCAGGCACAAACCCCTGAAAGGCCGCCTCAAAGCCCGGCCATTTGTTGTCGATTACCCGCCACACGAAACCGGCTTTGAACACACAGCGGGTGATTTCTGCAAGATAGCGATCATCCGTTCGCGCCTTCAACTCGGCAGCAGGTGGCAACTGCGGTAGCAACGCGTTTAGTTCTGCCACACCGCCTTTGCGGGCGATGGCGCGTTCGTGGATATCTGAAAAGCGCATAGTGTCTCGTCTTTGAAGTTTTGGTGAGCTTGCTAATAATAAATGTCGTATTTGGATCAATATTGACTTATATCAATTCTAGCAGCCTGTCGGACTTAACCAAGCAGTATCGACATGAGATAATCGGGGCA
>NZ_JBQDKB010000168.1:0-3422 GCF_052094685.1 Marinobacter sp. | reverse complement strand
CCATAACGTAGGCATGGGTGGGCACGACTACCTTCCCGTTTCTATTGGCCACGGTTGGCAGAAGGGGCCACGAAACTCGCCTACAGTGTTCAACGCTGTTTTTAATGCCGCCCAGTTCTGGGATGGCAGGGCGGCGGACCTTGCGGAGCAGGCGAAAGGGCCAGTTCAGGCGGGCGTAGAGATGAGCAGCACGCCGGAGCGTGTTGTAAAAACACTGTCCAGTATGCCAGCTTATGTTGAGAAGTTTGGCCAAGCCTTTCCCGGTGAGGATGACCCGGTAACTTTCAATAATATGGCTGTAGCGATTGAGGCCTATGAAGCAACGCTGATTACGCCGGATGCCAATTTTGACAAATTCCTGCGCGGTGATAAAACAGCCTTGAATGAGCAGGAACAGGGAGGTTTGGCGCTGTTTATGGATAAGGGCTGTGTGGCCTGCCACGCTGGCGTTAACCTAGGCGGTCAGGCTTACTATCCGTTTGGTCTGGTGACCAAACCTGGTGCCGACATTCTGCCTACCGGCGACAAAGGCCGTTTTGCGGTGACTTCCACCGCTTCTGATGAGTATGTATTTAGGGCATCACCTCTGCGGAACATCGAGCTGACAGCGCCTTATTTCCACTCTGGTGCAGTTTGGAGTCTGGAAGAAGCTGTTGCTGTTATGGGTACTGCTCAGTTGGGTGCAGAACTGAATGATGGGGAAGTTAAGTCTATCACTGCTTTCCTGAAAACCCTGACCGGAAAAATTCCGGAAGTACGGTATCCCGAGCTGCCACCAAGCACCGACGATACCCCGAAACCAGAATCCATGGTCGTGCCGCAGTGATCTTAGCAGTGACTTAAAGCCTGTCTGGCTCTGTTATTCCGAACCCTGCTTATTCGGGGTAACAGAGCCATTCGTAACCCGGCCATATCCACTCTCCGAATGCTGCTTTACATAACGATACACCATTAAATACAAACTCTAAGCGCCTTCAACTACACTCCGATTTAACATTATCTTAAATTGAATGTTTGTCTGTGCGTCGGAACGTGGTTTTAAAGGAGACTTTTCCATGCATTTCATTTCTTTAATTGTCTTGGCAATGCTCTCGTTTTTTAGCTCCGAGCAAGTGCTTGCAGCGGAAAGGCTGTATATCTATACCGAGAATTTCCCACCCTACAATATGAGCACCCAAGGCCGCGCGTTCGAGCATAGCGCGGACAATATTGATGGCATTTGCACGGAAAGGGCGAAAGCGGTTCTGAATAAGTCTGGTCTCGATTACCGGATCAAACTGCGCAATTGGAATTACGGCTATAACCGTGCCTTGAATAAAGCCAATCACGGTATCTTTTGCACCACCTATACGGAGGAGCGGGCGCCCATGTTTAAGTGGGTGGGGCCATTGGCACAGAACCTGTGGACTGTTTTTGCAGCCCCGGGAAGCACCTTTACCATGGACAAGCTTGAGGATGCCAAAGGCAAAACCATCGGGGGGTATCGCAACGATGTCAGGAGCGAGTACCTTCTAAAGCGCGGTTATGAGATGTCTGTAATCGAAAGTGACGATCTCAATCCGAAGCGCTTGGCGCTGGGCCAGATTGATCTATGGATTGCAGAACGTCTTGGAGGGCCATATCTGGCCTCTCAGCAGGATATCGAAGGATTGGTTCCGGTGTTTTCGTTCAACGACGTTGATTTGTATTTGGCCATGAGCCCGGATACCCCTGATGAGGTTATTGAAGACCTCAACAAGGCGCTCGCAGCCGTCAAAGATAATGGAACCTATGATGCAATTGGGACCAAGTACGGCCTTTAATTGTTGAGCACGTGATAAAAAATCCTGGGTAGAAGCTACCCGGGACATAAAGCACCGGATATTTTATCCGGTGAAGGCCATGTCATCCGCATGCAGTTGCATTAGGTTCTTGCTGGGGCTGAGCATAGTGCTGGCGTGGGCGTGGGCGTGGGCGTGGGCTCTAGGCAACAGCCGCTCATAGTAAAATTCCGCTGTGGCCAGCTTGGCTTTATAGAATGCCTCTGATTCATCGCCCCCGTTATCCAAACGATCCGCAGCCACCGCGGCTTGCCGCGCCCACATATAAGCCATGGTCACGTAACCGCTATACATCAGGAAATCGTAAGAAGCGGAGCTAACAACGTCGCGATCCTTGCGCGCGGCAAGCATGATCCGCACGGTAAGCAGATTCCACTGGCCCGTTAACTTCAGTAGCTCAAGTGCAAATGGACGTAACCGGCTGTCGGTCAGCTGCTTACGGGCAAAGTTGGCGACCCGGGCCGTAAATTCACGAACGGCGCCCCCCTTGGTGTTTAACAGTACTTTGCGACCAAGCAAGTCCAGCGCCTGAATGCCGGTGCCGATTCGTGCGGTATTCATAAAGGTGAACATGCACTCTAGGCCCTTATTCTCTGGGCCGATCAGATAACCGGTTGAGTCATCGAAGTTCATTACACAGGTTGCGGAGGCCTTGATACCCATTTTCTTTTCCAGGCTGCCACAGCTAACTCTGTGGGCTTCACCTAAGCTGCCGTCTTTATGGTGCCGGCCAAGCGGCCTTCAGTCATGGCCGCAAGATAGTGTAAAAAAAATGCAAAACCTGTGTCTTGTGATTCCCAAAGCCGGCCGGCACTCTATACTCTTGCTGGAATTGGCGTTAATGCTGTTGAGTGGCTGCTCCGGACCCGCGCTGGTCGACTACGCAGAGCGTGGCCCCAAGCTGGTTCCTGAGCAGTTTTTCAGCGGTGAACTTACCGCCCGCGGTGTGGTCAAGGACATGTCTGGTGAAGTCCAGACCCGACACCTTGATCAATCAAACCACCATGAGTAAGTGGGGCATTGATGTCGGTGAGATCGTTCTGGTTATCCAGAAACGTTAACAAGTATCTAATCAAATCTGATGGGCAGTGGAAGATCTATGTGGAAGCAATGGCTAATTGGGCTGGTACTGGTTGTTGTCGCCGCAGGGGCTGCGTTCACGTACCGTTCAATAGATAGTGACAATGCGGCACAAAGCGATCGCGAACGGCCTGCCAGTGTCGTCAATACGCAGACTCCCGAGCTGGATACCGTGCGCGATGTGGTTACAGCAGTTGGTAATCTGAAGGCTGTGAACGCGGTGGAGCTGACCACTGAAATTAGCGGGCGCGCGGTGGCACTTAATCTTAAAACGGGCCGTCGCATTGAGCAGGGCGATGTCCTTCTACGACTTGATGATCGCCAAGCGAAGGCCGATCTCAGAGTGATTGAGGCCCAGTTAGCCGATGCCCGCCGAAAGTTGGAGCGCGCCCAGAGCCTCCGATCCAGCAATAGTGTTTCCCAGTCTCAGGTGGATGAACTGCGCACAGCCGTTGATGTTGGAGACGCTCAGCGCCAGGCAGCTCAGGTGCGTTTGGAAAACCATCGGATTGAAGCATCGTT
>NZ_JBQDKB010000167.1:0-3423 GCF_052094685.1 Marinobacter sp. | reverse complement strand
TGCCATCATTGCCGAATAGTTGGTGCAACCTATGAACGCCGTAGCTTTGGGCGTGATAGTTAATATCTGCGCACATTAAGTCGTAATAGCCAGACAAGTCGGTGTACAGATAATTTGAAGACATGGCAGCCTGATGGTGTTGCAGGAATAGGGTATGGCTCGGCATCGTAAACCAACCCCACGGGTTTGCGAATCAGATAAAATACTAGCTTGCTTCTGTCGCTTCCTGTCTGGGGTTTCTGGGGTAATAGCGCTCAGGCAGTCGTTCTATATAGGGGAAAAAGCGGGCGTCTTTGTAGGGCATTTTCATAAAGCCGGAAACACCCAGCCCGGTTATCTGGTCCACAGCGGCCAGAATTTCATCCAGACGCTGGCGGAACTCGTCTTCTTTCTCTGGGTCCAGCAGTCGGTACTGGCTGTGGATTTTGAGGTGGCGGGGCAAGGCCTCGAAAATAATCATGCCCGTGTGACGGATAGCGTTGAGCCCTTCGAGGGATTTGATGATGGTTTGTGGCAGCACCAGAAATTCCTCTGGGTCTGGCCCGTCCTCAAAGTAGGAGTGAACCCGCGAACGGTCTTCCACTTCCGGCGCAGAGCTTACCTGATAGGGCAGCCGCATCTCAGGCGGTGCTATGAATGGCTGATCTGGCTCATCGCGTTCTATGTGCAAGGTATCTCGGGCGTTGAATAGACAGCTTTTGAAGATGCCCTGGCGGTAGATTGCTTGGGCCAGATGAACCATGTTGTTCACCGCCGTGGTGAAGGCGGTTTTGAGTTCTGGGTCGTGCAGGTTCAGGGAGGTATCCACATACACGCCGTCGGGCTCCCAGCGCACTGCGAGCCCGCCTTCCACCGGGTACCGGCCAAGACGGCTTACGGCTGCCAGAAAGGCTTTTTCGGTTTCCCCCATGCCTTGCATGAAGTTTTTGTAGTAGCGATCTAACTGCACGTCGTTGACGTCGTTCAGGGTTTCCGGCGCACCTTCTTGTCGCAGAAAGGTTTTGCGGGAACTGTAGACCACCGTGTCGATTTCCCGGTCGGAGAGTCGCGTCCATATTGGCACTAAGTGGGTGGGCGCGGGTTCGGGCAGATCGATCATTACCATTCGGCCCATGCGCGGCATCTCATTCAGGTAGTGGTCACCGGCTCGCATGCGCAGCGCGGGGTCTGGGTCCAGCATGCCTTCTAGCATGCGTGCAAATTCCATAGGTAGGCCGAGGGATGTGGCCGGTATCGCTAGGTGGCCAAAACGGCAGGATTGCCCAGAAGCAAGCGCGTAGAGCGTAGCCGCTGCGCCTTGCTCGTCAAATCTGGGAGACGATAAGCCGCCATAGAGTTGCTCTTCGCCAATAAAGTAGACGTCGCCCAGGCGGGCGTTGGTCTGCTGCAGGTTGTCAGACATCAGTTCCATCACGCTGGGGCTGAGGAACTGCTGGTTGGCGTCTAGCTGAGCAAATACCGAAGAGCCCCAATCGATCAGGGCAATATTCTCGTTTTCTCCATCAAACACCAAATTGGACGGTTTGATGTCCCCGTGCACGATGGGGCGTTGCCCATTATCCGATTCGCGCCGCAGATTGCGCAGAATATCGGCTAACTGGTCGGCAATACGGATAATCAGGCGCGGGCTCAGGCGACCTTCCCGTAAGGATACTTCCTCCAGGTTAAAGCCAGGTGCACGCTCCATAACCAGAATAGGTTGACGACCAGCGCGGTGGAAGGCAATCAGGCGGGGCACCCGTGGATGCTCCACTTGCTCCAGAATATAGGCTTCGTCTTCCAGTCGATCGTGCAGGTGCTGGGGCAGGGTGATGCGGGTGAACTTGAACACATGCTCAAGATCACGCGCGCCCTCCAGTGGCCGACGGCCAGAAAACACAAAACCGTAGGCGCCCTTACCAATCATCGAGATGTCGGCATAGCCCATCTGCCTGAGTTGAGTTGTGCACAACTCAACCCAGTCTTTCAGCTTTCGCGCATCGCCGTGGCTGAGCAGGTAAACCGACTGCTCTTCCGGAATGTAAAATTGCTGCAGCTGGGCCGGTTGCGGCATTGACGACGATTGGTTCGGTGGCACCATGCAATCAGCCCAAATGGAGCAGCATGGATTGCGGTGACTCCAGGTAGCCTTTCCACAAGTTGTTGAATCGGGCGATAGTGCCGCCATCGATAATGCGGTGGTCGCCTGCCCAACTGATCGTCATGATTGAACGTTCCACCACTTGCCCGTTGGCATCAAAGCGCGGCAGTTTTTGGGTGCGCCCAAGAGCCACAATCGCCACTTCCGGCGCATTGATGATGGGCGAGGCGTAAGTGCCGCCCAGAGCGCCAATGTTGGAGATGGTAATAGTGCCGCCTTTGAGATCTGCTTGGCTTACCCGACCTTCCCGGGCCGTTTCGGTCAGCCGCGTTACCTCGTCGGCAATCTCCAGCAAAGTCAGCTGATCCACGTTTTTGACGTTCGGCACAAGCAGACCGATTTTGCTGTCTACAGCCATGCCGACGTTGCACTGAGGCTGGTAGTGAACTTCGGTAACGTCCTCGTTGATCTGGCTGTTGAGCACCGGGTATTCCCGAACTGCGAGCGCGATTGCCTTCATGATGAACGGCATTAGCGTGAGGCGAGAGCCCCGGGCTTCGGCTTCGGGCTTGAGCTGCTGGCGCAGACTTAGCAGTTCCGTGACATCAATGTCTTCACTGAAGTTGAAGTGCGGAATAGTCGAAGCAGACGCTACCATGCGCTTGGCCATAACGGCCTGCATGCCTTTGATGGGCTCTATGCGAACTTCCTGGCTTTGTGCTTCACGTTTTCCTTGAGTGTTCTCCGAGACTGGCTGTTCCATATGCGACAGCACGTCTGCTTTGAGCACACGGCCATCCTTACCTGAACCCTCGATATCCCCAAGCGTTAGTTCGTTCTCGCGAACAAGCCGGCGCACAGCAGGGCTGGCTGGTGTTCGTTGGCCATCTGAGGAGTCTGCGGATTTTGCGGTGTGTTTGGAGGCGGCCTCCGGGGCAGACTCCGACTGCTTAGGCGCTTCAGCCTGCTTTGCCTCTGGCTCAGGGCTTTTGTTTTCACCGTCGGTCTTGGCCTGTTCACCAGAGCTTTTATCAGCGCCTTCACCGCTCTCATCAATCAGTTCAAACAGCGGCGCATGCACCTTGGCTATGTCGCCTTCTTTCCAATACAGGCGGGTTACCCGGCCCTTGTAGGGGGCGGGAATCTCTACCAGCGCCTTGTCTGTCATTACTTCTGCAACTGGCTGATCTTCCTCAATCAAATCACCTTCGCTTACCAGCCATTTAACCAGTTCACATTCCACGATACCTTCGCCGATATCGGGCAGTATAAAATCACTCATTATTGCTCTCCTGTCCGGATATCCGCTTAGAATTCGACGCTTTCCCGAATGGCCTCATAGA
>NZ_JBQDKB010000166.1:0-3494 GCF_052094685.1 Marinobacter sp. | reverse complement strand
GATGTGACTGGTGAAGGCTGACTTGTGCTTGAAGCCGGTAGCCGTTTTTTTGAACCGCTTGGCCGCTCCACTTTTCGTTTTCATTTTAGGCATTTCTAAAACTCCGCATTCGTTTTTAATGACATCAATGTGAACCTGAACGACAAAACCCCCGCCTGTGGCAGGGGATTCATCACTGAATCAAATTCACTTCTTTTTGCGGGGAGCCACGATCATGGTCATTTGACGGCCTTCCATTTTCGGCCGCATTTCAACCTGAGCCAGCGCGTCAATATCTGCTTCAATGCGCTCCATGAGTTTCATACCAATTTCTTGGTGTGCCATCTCACGGCCACGGAAGCGGATAGTGATTTTGCCGCGGTCCCCGCCTTCAAGGAAACGTACCAGGTTGCGTAGTTTTACCTGATAATCCCCTTCTTCAGTTCCTGGTCGGAACTTAAGCTCTTTGACTTGTGTCTGCTTCTGCTTCTTCTTGGCAGCAGCCTTCGCTTTCTTCTCGTCGAAGACCTTTTTACCATAGTCCATTATTTTACAGACGATCGGATCGGAATCTGTAACCTGTACCAGATCCAGGGTCGCCTCCTCTGCCATCTTGAGGGCGTCTTCGATCGGAACTACACCTACCTGAGTGCCTTCGGCATCGATCAGGCGGACTTCAGTTGCATCAATATTCTCATTGATCGGCGCCTTAGGAGTACGCCCACCCCGATTCGTTCGCTGTTTAATAGTCAAATCTCCGTCTTGATTCTGCCCTTGCGCTCAACATCTTCTTTCAGAAGTTGCTCAAACGCTTCGAGCGATAGAGTTCCCAAGTCTTCACCTTTACGGGTTCTCACCGCAACGGTGTTGTTCTCGACTTCTTTATCGCCGACAACGACAAGAAAGGGAACTTTGTTAAGAGTATGCTCGCGGATTTTAAAGCCGATCTTCTCGTTTCTCAAGTCAGCATTAACCCTAAAGCCCAAAGAATCGAACTTTTTCGCCAAATCCTGACAATAATCACGCTGATTATCGGTAATATTGAGAATAGCGACCTGAGTTGGAGCTAGCCAAGTCGGGAACGCACCCTCGTACTCTTCAATCAGGATACCAATAAATCGCTCGAAAGAACCAAGCACCGCACGGTGCAACATCACCGGCGTTTTACGCTCAGAGTTGTCTGCAACGTATTGCGCGCCGAGGCGGCCAGGCATAGAGAAGTCTACCTGAATAGTGCCACACTGCCACACCCGCCCAATACAGTCTTTGAGAGAAAACTCAATTTTCGGGCCATAAAACGCGCCTTCACCAGGCAACAGCTCCCAATCGACACCTTCACGGTTCAGAGCCTCTTCCAGGGCCGCTTCGGCTTTATCCCAAACCTCATCTGAACCCACTCGCTTTTCTGGACGAGTAGAGAGCTTGTACAAAATCTGGTCAAACCCGAAATCTTCATACACTTCGTGAAGAAGCTCGATAAACTTTGAAACTTCTGGCTGAACGGCGTCTTCTTCGCAGAAAATATGCGCATCATCTTGGGTAAACCCACGCACCCTCATCAAGCCGTGCAACGCTCCAGACGCCTCATTGCGATGGCATGAGCCAAACTCCGCAAGCCGCAAAGGAAGATCCTTGTAACTTTTCAAGCCTTGATTGAACACCTGAATATGACACGGGCAGTTCATTGGCTTGATGGCAAAGTCGTGCTTTTCTGATTCCGTGGTAAACATGTCGTCACGGAATTTATCCCAGTGGCCAGATTTCTCCCACAATGTACGAGAAACCACTTGAGGGGTTTTGATTTCTTTATAATCGTGGCGACGCAAAATACCGCGCATGTACTGTTCGATTTCCTGGTACAGCGACCAGCCATCTGGATGCCAGAACACCATGCCCGGCGACTCTTCCTGCATATGGAAAAGGTCTAGTTTCTTACCGATCTTTCGGTGATCACGCTTCTCGGCTTCTTCTAAGCGATGCAGATAAGCTTTGAGCTCTTTCTTGTTGCCCCAAGCTGTGCCATACACACGCTGCAGCTGTTCGTTACTGGTATCGCCACGCCAGAAAGCGCCAGACACCTTGGTCAGTTTGAACGCTTTCAGTTTGCCGGTGCTGGGCACATGGGGGCCGCGGCACAGGTCGATGAAGTCAGCCTGACGGTAAAACGAGAGATCTTCGCTGCCCGGGATGTCCTCAATGATCCGAACCTTGTATTCCTCGCCCATGTCATTAAAGAGTTTGACTGCCTCAGTACGGGAAAGCACAGAGCGAGATACCGGAATATCCTGTTTGGCGAGCTCTTCCATGCGCTTCTCGATTCGAGCCAGGTCGTCATTGGTAAAAGGACGGTCAAACTTGAAGTCGTAGTAGAAGCCATTATCGATCACCGGCCCAATGGTCACCTGAGCGGCAGGAAACAGTTCTTTAACGGCCATGGCAAGCAAGTGGGCAGTGGAATGGCGGATAACGTCAACACCGTCTTCATCACGCTCTGTGATGATGGCCAGCTCTGCATCTTGTTCAATCCGATGGCTCGTATCTACAAGCCTGCCATCTACTTTTCCGGCAAGTGCGGCTTTGGCAAGGCCAGCGCCGATATCGGCGGCAACGTCGTGTACGGTTACGGATTCTGCAAAGCTACGATGGCTGCCATCAGGCAGAGTTATGACGGGCATGAAAAGCTCCTGTTGATTGCTCAGCGGTGATCTATACCAGAGATCACATGGTGACGGCGTTCCGCGATACAAACCGCGGGCCGATTCGGGGCGGAGTTTAACAGAAAAAACCCCAGCAGGTTAATGCTGGGGTTTGCTTATGGCGTGCGCCATGTATCCGCTGAACTAGGGCGACGGCACAAAAGCCGGCCGCTCTCCCTCGCCGGCCCTTCGCCGCAACTGTAAAAATGCCAAAAGGCCGAGCAAAAGTAGCGCAGGAATGAACATCAGCTCTTTTGGCGGACGTGAATTTGCCACCTGTACGATGTCGATGGTCCAACCAAAGCTCAGCCCGGCTTTTTCCGCATCGCTGCCAAAGTTAACGAACTCTACATTCATAACATCACCCGCCTCGGACACCTCCAATCCAGCAGCAGCCAGCCGGTTTTCGGGCGTGTCGCCTGCCGGCAGCGGTAGCTTCAGGTACTTGGAGACATCATCACCCGACAACGACATACCAGAAGCCTGAAGGATAACAGGCTGATCGGCTGCCACTTCATCTACGTGCTGCAGCAGCTCGGAGCCTGGCCGGTCGTTGGTGGGCGGGTAGATTTCGTCCCACCAGAAGCCGGGGCGGAACAGGGTGAACGTAATTAGCAGCAGGCCAATAGTCTCCCACCAGCGGGTTTTGGTAAACCAAAACCCTTGGGTAGCGGCTGAGAACACCAGCATGGCGGTCACCGCGCTGAACACCGTAACCAACAAATCAAACCAGCCAGTCAATCCGATCAACAACAACTGAGTGTTGAAGATGAACATGAATGGCAAAATGGCGGTTCGAATGTCGTAGGTGAAGCCCTG
>NZ_JBQDKB010000165.1:0-3662 GCF_052094685.1 Marinobacter sp. | reverse complement strand
CTAGGCTTGAGAATACTGCCTGGCACTGAGGGTCGATCCAGCAATCGCATGAATGTGTCATGCGCAAGATCTTGGGCACTGTCTGAACTTACCGTGCGCCTGGCAATCCACCTTACTAACCAAGCATGGTGTTCCTGGTAAAGCCCCGAAAACCCAGCATCAAAAAGTGTGCGACCCGCCACTACCAAGAACCCCTGCAGACTCGAAGAAAGCAGACATAATGCTCTAAATAACATTGATTCTCAATATCATCTTTGTTTGGCGTAGCTTTTATTACCTCTTGAATCTTAGCTACGGCACACCACGCCACTCGGGTTTCCTGAAAGTCGTTGGTTGATAGTCTATAATGCAGTAGGTACATCGCCGTACACGCTCCCCGCTTTGCATAGTCACAACCTGATACTCTAGCGGCCTGCCTTACCGGGCAAACGGAGCTTCATAAGAAAGAAAAGGAGAAAGCATGAGCACGAAATGGCTGAAAACAATGGGTACTGGTTTGGCACTTACAGTCGCCGCCAGCGCAGTGAGCGCCGAAACCCTGCGAATAGCTACCGACCCTAGCTTCGTCCCGTTCGAAATGCTGGATCAAGAAACCGGTGAGATGATCGGCTTCGACATGGAAATCATCGCTGAAGTCGCCGAGCGTGCCGGCTTCGACTACAACATCAACACCATGGACTTCAACGGCATTATCCCTGCGCTTCAAACCGGCAACGTGGATATCGCCATTGCTGGCATTACCATTACCGAAGAACGTGAAAAAATCGTTGATTTCTCCGACCCCTACTACGATTCCGGCCTGCGTATTCTGGTTCGTCAGGACAACGACAACGTTACCGAAATATCCGACCTTGAAGGCCTGAAAATCGGCTCCAAAATTGGCAGCACCAGTTACGACTTCCTGAAGAAAAATCTGGATAAGAACGACGGTGTAACGCCGTACCCGGGCAGTTCAGACATGTACATGGCACTGATGTCCCGTGCCGTAGACGCTGTGTTCTACGATGCTCCAAACGTTGGCTACTTTGCCAGCACCAAGGGCGAAGGCAAGGTTAAAACCGTTGGCAAACTGTACGAAGGTCAGCAGTACGGCATCGCAATAAAGAAAGGCAGTGAGTGGGTTGACGAAGTTAACGACGCTATTGCCTCAATGAAAGAAGACGGAACCTACAAAACCATCTACGAGAAGTGGTTCGGCCCCATGCCAGAAGGCATGTAAAGGCTGAAGGGCTGCAAGGCTCGTTCCTTTTTAGCGCCGGGGCTACTTGCCCCGGCGACTTCTGACTCCAACCCCTGCGGAGACGCACACTGTGGAATCCCAGTTCCAATTTGACTGGCAAGCAGCCATAAACTCTGTTCCCTTTCTCGTTAAGGGTATCCCTTACACCCTGATGATTTCGTTTGGCGGCCTGCTTATCGGTTTTGCCTTGGGTATCTTTTTTGGCCTGCTGAGCATCAACAAAAAATGGTTTCTGAAGTGGCCCGCAACGGCTTACATCGAAATCTTTCGTGGCACCCCAATTCTTGTTCAGGTTCTGTTTATCTTCTACGGCCTGCCTGATCTGATCGGTGGGCCTATCGATCCTATTACCGCGGGTGTTGCCGCGATTGCATTGAACTCAGGCGCTTATATTTCTGAAGTGGTACGTGGTGGCGTACAGTCCATCGACAAGGGCCAAGGCGAAGCCGGGCTTTCTCTGGGCCTGTCCCGCACTCAGACATTCTGGTCTATCACCTGGCCGCAAGCTTTCCGGCGTATGATTCCGCCGCTTGGCAACCAGGCCATTGTAAGCATCAAGGACACCTCCCTGTTCTCGGTTATTGGCGTGGGCGAACTTGTTCGTCAGGGCCAGGTTTACATTGCCAGCACCTTCACTGCGTTTGAGGTGTATTTTGTGGTCGCGATTATGTATCTGGCCATTACCCTCTCACTGTCCCTGATTCTTCGCCTGGTTGAACGGCGCGGACTGGCCTCTGTCTGAAGGAACCTGACCCATGACTCAGATTGTACAAATGAAGGGCATGAACAAGTACTTCGGCAAACTGCATGTCCTTAAAGATATCGATTTATCCGTAGAACAAGGCGAAGTGGTGGTGATTATCGGTGCCAGTGGCTCCGGCAAATCCACACTGATTCGTTGCGTGAACGGCTTGGAAGAGTTCGAATCTGGCCACCTGTCCGTAGACGGCCAGGAGCTGGCGCCAAAAGGCGGCAACCAGCAAGCTCTTTCGACCATCCGCAAGGAAGTCGGCATGGTGTTCCAGCAGTTCAATCTGTTCCCTCACCTTACGGTGAAGAAGAACATTATGTTGGCACCTCAAAAGGTTAAGGACACACCCAAAACCGTTGCTAACGCCACCGCAGAACGCTTGTTGGAACGCGTGGGTATCGGCAGCCAGGCCGACAAATTCCCCACCCATCTCTCCGGCGGTCAGCAGCAACGCGTTGCCATTGCCCGAGCCCTGGCTATGGAACCGCGCCTGATGCTGTTCGATGAGCCCACCTCGGCGCTGGACCCGGAAATGATCGGTGAAGTGCTAGACGTAATGCGCGAGCTGGCCAAAGAAGGCATGACCATGATGGTGGTCACCCACGAAATGGGCTTCGCCCGGGAAGTGGCAGATCGTGTGATCTACATCCACGAAGGCCAGATTGTGGAAGAAGGTAAACCGGACGACGTGTTTGATAACCCGCAGAATGAACGCACTCAGGCGTTTCTCTCTAGGGTGCTGGCGCACTGACGGTCTGACAAAGCCCCTGATTCGGGGGCTTTGTCATTGGATCAGGCCCCGGTTTTGGCCTGCTCAGCTTGTGCTTTCAGCAAGTGACGGCGAGCCGCCTTACCAAACACCAACAAGCAGAAAACAACCTGCAACAGAAATGCGCCACCCACACCCACAAAAAACACCGCTACGGGAAGACCAGAAAACACCATCATGAATTCCTGAAGCGCATAGCTACCACCGGCAAAATAAAGCGTTGCCGCCAGAAATATTAAAGATATGATCACAGCACACAGGTTAACGGAGACTGACAAAACCCAGTTTTCCGACCGACTCGGCGCTCGCCCTAACGCGGATACCGACGTCATCATGGCGCCATAGGCAGCACCTATCATCAGGCCAATCTGGGCGCCAGCAGGAATCTCGAAATTGAACACATGACCGGTGATGATTACGCAGAACTGGAGAGCTGCGTATAAGCCGGAAAAATTGAGGATAGTTTTGATGATCATTGTGAAGCCTCCTTGCCTCTTTGGTTTCAACGTTCCTACGCCGTTCTAGGCATGACCACGTCATTCTTCAGAAATTGAGTTGCGAACACTTCTTAAATCCAACCAATGAAAAAGCCCTTTCCCCCAAGATACGCCACGAGAACCGGAAAGATACGGTATTCGCAGTCGCTGTTCTGACAGAACAGACACTCTCCACGCATTGTCTCCAAAAAACTCGAAGGTGAGACCTCCCCTTTCTTCAAGATTTAGGCGTCGAAAGTTGCCAGTGGTGTAGGCTGCACCCAGTGTTACGCTGTCTTGTCTGGATAGGTTGCTGTCCAATAAGTGGATATGCAAACAGTCCTCATGGGGAATATCGTCGGTAAGGAACACAAGATACCGCTCGCCTAGCTGAACGCAGGCTTCAAGAATAACTCCTTCGAGTGG
>NZ_JBQDKB010000164.1:0-3757 GCF_052094685.1 Marinobacter sp. | reverse complement strand
TTTAGCTTACGGAAAATTCTACTTTTGAACACCTTGGATTTTCGGGGGGATTACCTTGTAATCGCGCCTCCCGCATTTCTCGCTCAAACACTGGATTGACATAATGCCCATCGCCACCTCCACACAAGAAACATATTCCATTCTGAACATGTCTAAAATGCGGCAAATACCCAGTTCCCCCGCATCTAGGGCAGGGCTTTCGGGGGCGGTTATTGAGCAGATGTCCACCCGCATAGCTGAGGCCAACTACAACACCTATACCGAGTAGCAATTCCAGCAGCATACAGCCATGTACCTCTGGCAGATTTGCACGACTAAACTTCTAACGCTAGCCAGCATGCGCGGCTACGGAATGGAGGCGAAGCCGCAATGTAGCAGACGTCGCCGTGCCTGGCCTTGTTAGGCAAGTTCTCGCTGCACATACTTTTGAACGGTTTGAAGAAGTTCGTACAATTTTTGGTATGAGCACACGCCGTGGGTCAGAGGTTTGCCGTTTATAGTCTCATTCAAAGTTACCCCAGACCAGGTAAGTGGTAATTGTGATTTTTCGTCGGGGTTTAGATTGAACACCATGTCGTGAGACCAGCAGTTCCGGAGTATGCGCCAAAACTGGAACCAAGGCTGTGATTTCAGGTCTTTCAATTGCCCTGTTTGATGACAATACAGCTTTGTTAATGGGAAAAGTTCTTTCACTGCCGAGCGGTATGATGATTGATAAAGCTCTTCCGAGGCGATGCGCATACTTGCTGTATCTCGAACCAAGCTCACTGCATCAGGAAACACCTTTACCTCCGTGTCCAATGCACCATGAAGTTCCTCAAAGAAGGCCGGCGTATCTTCGTAAGACCACAATATCAAAGATGCATAACTCAACTGAATGAGATTCATCTTGGTTTGAAAGAAACCTACCAGCTCTTGTTTCGTCATGATTTCTGCCTAACGCCCGCCATCACCGGTGACAAAACCGTAGCGAAGCGGAGGGTTTGGCATCCGGTGCATGGCATGGTTATGTGGGCCTGACTCAAAGGTCAAAGACAAACGTTCACCAATCGTCGTATCGTATCCCGTTTTCTTGAAGAAAATCTCCCTGTCTTTCGAGATAACTCTCCGTACGCCTAGTGTAGTCCTCGCCTTCTTTTTTGTGATCGTAAGGCTTAGCTTCATAGCGCCCCACCTCAATCGCATTTTCCGCTCCGTTCATGATCCAGAGAACCACTGTTCCTCCTGGTGCCAGACCAAATACGAGGTTGTAACGAGGCACATCAAGAACATTACCATACCGCTCAAGTTTGGTGATTTGTTTCATTTTTTCTTCAATCTCACGTGCATTTTCAAGCTGGATCAACGCCCGATAAGACTGCTGTTCGGCAAACGAAAACCACTTGATGAGCACCAGCCCCGGCATTGCCTGCCATTCTGCGTTTTTTCCAGACGGATGTTTCCAGCAGCAGGTGATTATGCCGATGGGTGCCCGCCAACCGATTTCACCCGACACAGATTCGAGGATAAAAGTCTCGACCCATGCATCGTAGTGTTGCGGCACCACAACGGAGATACTTCGATAGGAGGGATCTGGGCCATACGTTGGTTCTTCTTGTTGACTGTGATCCGAACACCCCAGCAGCACCAGGACACAGAAGCTAATAGCGAGCGTCTTAATACTCATGGTATTCCCCCTCTGACCATTGCCCCTTATTCGGATGGACGGTTCGGCGGCCATAATTGCCGGGTTTGAAGGGGTACAACGGGCCAAGCTTCAAGTAATGGTCGGAATGGTGAATATATCGCTGTTTCAGTAACGCTTTGGATTCCGGAGTCATCAATAACTGGCTGCCATGCCAGACGTGAGCCGCGAGATTTCTGGCAACCGTCATTAATTCTTGCGGAAGGGAAAGTGATGAGTCTTCAGGATCAATAACATCGAAAGGAACACCAGCATCCACCGCCAACTTGTGCATCAGATACAGCGGAATACGGGAATATTCACCGCGAACCTCACGGTCCAGCCAAAGGCGGAGCGTGATGTCACCTCCCGGTACTCCGGGCAGACGCTCCTGTTCAATTTCCAGCGTGGCAAGTGGATTCAGTGGCCCGATCCAACCCTCATTTTTGATCAGTGCACGTTCCTGCAACATACGGGAGAATTCAAAACTGGCTTCGGGATTGCGGCGATCTTTCCCTCTGACGACCAGAGGCGGACGAACTTCAACCCGTTCTCGAAAGCTATCCGGGTAACCGCCGCCAATATCGGAGTGAACACCCGGAAGCACCCATTCGCTGAAGTGGTCCGGCAAGTTGCCGGACTCACCCCGGAGGCTGTTGAGGGAGAAGTTGTGCCGGCGCTCATCACGCGCGGCAAACTGAACAACCCTTTCGGCATCCTCTGGCCGAAGGTTGACGTTGATGCGTCCAGTATCGGTATCGTGGGCAGAGAAGTCCAGGTTGCCCAGATCAGCAACGCCGGCCACGGTATCGAACAGGCCGACAAAGCGAACAGTCACTTTTTTGGGCCAAGGTATGCCTTGCTGCTCGAATGCTCTGACTAAAGCCCCCTTGTATTCACCGTACAAGGAGCCTGTGGTGTCAGACACCTCTCGGCTGACAAAATGCCGCGCAGTTGCCGCGCCACGGCTAAAACCGAAAACGTCAAGAATCAGTTCATCGATGGGTTCGCTGACATAATCAAGAACGTCAATCGCTAGATTGGCGCAGCCTTGATCGATTTTCTTGAGTATCCCTTGCTCGCCCAGGCCGAGTCCCATGCTGGGGCCATCGTCAGTTTCTCCGGACTTTGTACCCACACCGGATATGTACGATGAAATGCGGTGAACTTGGTCGCGGTCGCCACTCTGGACTTGCCCCTGCTGATACATTCGCTCTAACTTGGAGACATTGGTTTCGGCATTCAGATAACTGCCTTCCATGATCTGAGACAGCTCGCTACCGCACTCTTCTTCGGAGATGGCCCCGGCTGCATTAGCTGTGAGGCATTCATCCATCTGCCGCTGATAGACTTGGGTATTATCGCGATTATTGCCAGTACCATCGAAAAAGATGCCAGCCTCTACCCGGACCTTCGGACGGTTCTCTTCTTCCGGCGATTCCTCTGGTGACTCGTCAGAAACGCCTTCGTCAATCAATGCGCCTTTCTGGGCGGCTTTGCGCACAAATTCCTGCGGATCTTTATCCAGTAACTCTTTAGCGGCAGGGGTAAGCTGGCCTTTGTCATCCAGCGCACCAGCCATGGCGAAGTCCACAACCGGTGCGGCGTTGGTGGCGACACCCAAAATCACTCTTGGACTACCGCTGACAATGGAACCGCCATGACTGGTGGGGCTGCCAAGGTATGCGACAGGCATACTATCAGCCAACGCCAATGGGTAGCCTTGAGTAATAACCGCACCGCAGCCGGTAACATCGCCAACCCGGGCAATGGGTTTACCTTCAACAAGGATGCTGGAGCCGTTTGGCATGATGGGGGAGGAGCCGTGCCCTTTGATCGGGCAGACATGCATATCGCCGACGCAGGCGGCAATCAGATTGCTCATGATGAGAGCTCCTTTCAGTGAAAAGTAGCTTCCTGGCTACCCATGATGAAACATTATCAAAAGCCCGCAAGTGTAGCATGGTTGGCACCACATAACGCCTTGGTTTAGCGGCGCCCTGACAAGGGCGTCCGGTGGAGGCCGAAGGCCGGAACGAACTACAACAATTTGTGTACGCCCAGCATGGGCATGAACTAATGGGGTGAAAGTCC
>NZ_JBQDKB010000163.1:0-4107 GCF_052094685.1 Marinobacter sp. | reverse complement strand
CGGAGCCATGGATGGCGGAGCCGAGCCTACAAGGATGTACTTGCGGCGTGTTTTGCCTAGCCCCTCCACCCTCAGCTGCATGCACCAAGTTCAAGAGACTTGCAGTCAGTTCAGTTTTTAGGAATAACCCGCTCGCGAACGAACACAATCAAAATCAACGCCAGCGTCAGAACCGGCCAAGAAGCTGTCGACATGTAAGGCGTACTGCCGCTCGCCTTAAACACCTCGCCAGTTAGCACTGCTCGCTCAAACTGCGGAATGCGTGCCGTAATCTGACCCTTATTATCAATGATCGCTGTCACCCCATTATTGGTGCCACGAATCATATAACGCCCAGTCTCCAGCGCTCGCATACGGGCAATCTGCAAGTGTTGCAGCGGCCCCACAGAATCCCCGAACCAACCATCGTTGCTGATCGTCAGCAACAAATCCGTGTTCACCGCATTGCGTGCAAGAAAATCCGGGTAGGCCACCTCATAACAAATAAATGGCATCACCCGAGTGCCATTTGCATCTAAAGGCTCCTGATTTTCCGGGCCCCGAGTAAAGCTCGACATGGGCAAATCAAAAAAACCGATCAGCCCACGCAGAATGCCCTCAAGCGGAACATACTCTCCAAAAGGCACCAACTTTTGCTTGTGATAAATACCTTCGCCGGTGCCGATGGCCATAATGCTGTTGTGATACGTAAAGCCACCGGCTCGCTCGCTATAACCGTACCAGGGAATACCCGTAATCAGAGTGCTCTCTTCCCCAAGGTTTTCCGTGATGTGGTCAATGATCTTCCCAGCCTGATCCTGAGGAATGGGAATGGCCGTCTCCGGCCAGAGAATGAGATCGGTATCCCAGTAAGGCTCCGTCATGCCTAAGTAGGCCACAATCTGATCTTTCAAAAACTCTGGGTCCCACTTGATCTGTTGTGGAATATTGCCTTGCATGGCTGCTACCGACGTGGGCTCGTCACTGATGTCCGTCCAGTCAACGCGGTTCAATATCGGAGCTACCAGCCAAGGAATCAGTACCGTAACAGCTACAATGCCGGCACTGGCGTGGCGCTGTTTAATGATAAGCCAGCCCGCCGCAAAAATGGCAGCGCCGCTCGCAGCGATCAAGAAGGTGAGGCCGTGAACGCCAACCACTGGCGCCAGCCCTGCTAGCGGGCCATCGGTATGGGCGGTGCCCAGATACAGCCATGGGAAACCGGTTAGCAGCCAGCCACGAAGCCAGTCCCCAAGAATCCAAATAGCGGGGAAGAGGATAAGTCTTCGCACCGCGTTGCTTTTTGCCAGCTTGCCCCAAAACCAGAATGCGAGGGCAGGGAATAAAGCCAGCCCAGCCACAAAGGCAACGGTAAGCAAAACCGAAATGGGGATCGACGTATTGCCGAATTCACTGATGCTGATGTAAACCCAGCTTGCACCTGAACCAAACAGCCCCATTCCTGCCAGCCAGCCTGCAGAGAAGAGCTTTTTTGCCGTCAGAGGGATGGTAACCAGCAGCATGAGCAGCATGGAAACCGGGCCAAGCCACCAAAAATGGAACGGCGAGAAGGTTAGGGTTTGCAAAGCGCCGGCAACCACAAGGGTTGCGGCACTTAACCAACGGTTGGAGAGAAGCGGGTGAACTGGGGTAACAAGGGATTCTGAATTGTCATTGCTCACTGCGGGTTACCTGTAACAGACGGATGACACGATTGTCGGCGTTGGCAATGGTAAAGCACAAACCACCGAATTCAACCGTTTCTCCCCGTCTGGGCAGGTGCCCGAATTCCTTGAGCACGACGCCGCCAATGGTATCGAACTCCTCCTCATCTAACCCCGTATTGAAAAATTCGTTGAAGTCATCAACCGGCGTGACTGCCTTTACGGCGTACGAGCCATCGCCCCGAGTCTTAATGTGGGTTTCTTCGTCGAAATCGTGTTCATCTTCGATTTCCCCAACAATCTGTTCCAGTACATCTTCGATGGTCACCAGGCCAGCCGTTCCGCCGTACTCGTCTACAACGATTGCCATGTGATTACGGTTTTCCTTGAACTGCTTGAGAAGCTGGTTCAGGCGTTTACTCTCGGGAACAAATGTGGGTGGGCGAAGAAGCTCGCGCACATGAGACCAGTCCATATCGTCATCAAGGGCCAGCGGTAGAAGATCTTTTGCGAGAAGAACACCGACGACATCATCTTGGCTGTCGCCAATAACCGGGAACCGGCTGTGGGCAGACGCGATGATTTCATCCAGATACTCTTTCGGATCCTGAGAGGCCCGAACGGTGACCATTTGGGAGCGTGGAATCATGATTTCATCCACGCGCATGTCCACCACCTGCATGGCACCTTCGATGATGCTCATGGCATCCACGTCGATAATGGCCTGGGATTCGGCATCCCGCAGGATTTCCAGTACGTCTTCGATACATTCAGGCCCACTGGAGAAGGCATGTGATATACGCTCCAGCCAAGACTTGTTGGTGCCTTGACTGCGACTCGACTGATCGTCGCTCATGAGTCTTTTACCGTTTCCTCTGCGTAGGGATTGCCGAACCCAAACTGTGCCAGCAACCGGATTTCCAAGGCCTCCATGGCCTCAGCGTCTTCATCGTTAATATGATCGTAGCCTTGAAGATGCAACATACCGTGCACAACCATGTGTGCCCAGTGAGTGACTGGCTCTTTGAGCTGTTCGAGGGCTTCACCTTCGACCACCGGAGCACAAATAACCAGATCTCCGGCTAATGGCACCGTTATACCGGCTGGGGCTTCAAATGGAAAGGACAATACATTGGTGGGTTTGTCCTTTCCACGGTACTGGTGATTCAGCGCTTGGCCTTCTTCAATGTCGACAATGCGGATCGTTACCTCGGATGGTTCCTGCCCTAGCCAGGCTGCTTGAGCCCAAGCCCGAAATAGGGATTCTTCGGGCACGCCTGGCCCTTTAAACACGCTTTGAAGATCAACCGTCAGTTCACTCACTGTTTACGGTCGCTCCCTTTTCCGCTTCCTTCATCAAACGAGTCGTAGGCTTCTACAATACGCTGAACCAGCGGGTGCCGAACAACGTCTTTGGCTTCGAATCGGGTAAAGCCAATGCCTGTGACGTTATTAAGAACCCCAGCCGCATGGATTAGCCCGGAATTCTGGCCGCGAGGTAGGTCTATCTGGGTGGTGTCGCCAGTGATTACGGCAGTGGAGCCGAAACCGATCCGCGTGAGGAACATTTTCATTTGCTCACGGGTGGTATTTTGGCTTTCATCCAGAATAATAAACGAGTTGTTCAGTGTGCGGCCACGCATGAAGGCCAGAGGGGCAATCTCGATCACGCTTTTTTCAATCAACCGCGTGACATTGTCGAACCCGAGCATTTCATAGAGCGCGTCGTACAGCGGCCGGAGATACGGGTCTACTTTTTGCGCCAAGTCGCCGGGCAGAAAGCCAAGTTTCTCACCGGCCTCAACCGCTGGGCGTACTAACAGAATCCGTTTTACCTGTTCGTCTTTCAGAGCCTCCACCGCACAGGCCACGGCCAGCCAGGTTTTACCTGTACCAGCAGGGCCAATGCCGAAGTTGATATCGTGGGAGCGAATGCTGTGCACGTACTTCTGTTGATTCGCACCGCGAGGTTTGGCGGTGAGTTTTGGGGTCTTGATGGTGGTGATGGAGCCATCAAACGGTATGTCGTCGGGTAGTCGCTCAAATCCGGTTTCCCGGATGTATAGGTGAACCGTATCCGGTGAGATGTCTTCGGTGGCTTCGGTTTCCCGATACAGGTGGCGGATGACTTCTACCGCGGCAGCTACGTGCTCGGTTTCACCTTCCACCCGAAAATGATGGCCGCGGCGACCAACGCGTACTTGCAGGCGCCGTTCGATGTGTTTCAGGTTTTCGTCAAACTGGCCGCATAGGGTGGCCAGTCTGCGCTGATCGACTGGATGTAAATCGAATTGTCTGGAATCGTTGGTGTCCAAGTTTTCTCCGTTATACTCCCGTGTATTCCCTGGGAGCATGCATATCTTGTATGGGGGTAACGGCCCTGAGTTGGAACCGCCTCCCAAAAAACGCCCGTAAATACGTCCATGTAGGGCTTGGTCGCGCCATCCTTGGCGCTCCACATTTT
>NZ_JBQDKB010000162.1:0-4131 GCF_052094685.1 Marinobacter sp. | reverse complement strand
CTAATCAGCCCACTGCCACGGCGGCGCATCCAACAATCCTTGCCCCTGGATGATGGTTTCACCAAGCTCCTTGTTCAGCGCAATAGAATTACACTCGCTGTCCTCTTCCAGCGTGGCAACCAGTCTTGGGGCATGGGATACCACCCAAACCTGAGTCTCTCGCGATGCGCGGATAATCAGGCGACCGAGGGCAGGCAGCAGATCCGGGTGCAGGCTGGTTTCGGGCTCGTTTAACACCAGCAGGGAAGGGGGCCGGGGCGTGAGCAAGGCGGCCACCAGCAGCAGGTAGCGAAGCGTACCATCCGAAAGCTCAGCCTGGTTCAGGGGGCGCAAAAGACCGTCCTGCAGTAACTGCAATACGAAGCGGTTTCCGGCGTCTGCGGTAAAGTTAATTGTTGCTCCCGGAAACGCATCTTCAATCGCGTCGTATAACGCCTGCCGGTCGCCAATTTCATGGATAGTCCGCAGTGCTGCGACCAGGCTGTGGCCGTCATGATCAAGCACCGGAGTGCGTGTGCCTATCTGCGGTGTGCGGATGATGGACTGCGGGTCGGTCCGGAACTGATCGTAGAAGCGCCAGTTGCGGATGGTTTGCCGAACGGCATGCACCTCAGGTACCGCTACCGGGTCACTGATTTCGTTCAGGATACTCTCGTAGGAATTGAGGTGGGCGTTATACACCTCCCACTTCCGGCCGGTGCGTACTTTTACCACGGGGCCAACGCGGTCGATCAGACAGCTGCTGGGCCGGCATACATCGCCAACCCAAATGCACTCGCGTTTTATCTCCGGGTCGAACTGAAACATGGAGGGGTCCCGGTAGCCCGCAAACCCCTGCGGCGCGGGCACCCCCAGTGATATGGCGTACCCGAAGTCTTCGCCCACAAAGCCCAGCCGCAGGCGGGTGTTTTGTTTCCTGGCTGCGCCCTGAACGGGTGCGGAACCTTCCCTCATGTCCTTGGTGAAGTTATCCGGCCCGGCCCAGAATGTGTAATCCAGGCCGCCTTCCTGTGCAATCGACGAGACAAGGTTTCCTTTCGTGGTTTCTGCGAGTAACCGAAGCGACTTGTACAGGTTGGATTTGCCACAACCGTTGGGCCCGGTAACTACATTGAGCCCCGCCAGGGGCGAGACAATGCTCTTCAGGCTGCGGTAGTTGGATACTGCAAATGCTTTGATCATACGCCCGAACTCAATGATGGCTGACTGAGCATGAAAGCGCCTTCATACTCCGGTAGGGGGGTAATGTTACGCGAAAAACGATCAGGCGACGGCCCTTCGCTTTTGCTATCTATTGGCGTGTCAGTTGCAGCGCCAGGAGTCATTTATCTGGATGCCTGATCTATGATGGTGAGTTGAACTAAAATAGGTCCTTGCTTATAAGTACATTGCGATACTTATGGGTATTGATGTGTTGGCTTTTTGATGATTTGAATTGGCTTTATTTTTAAATATCTTCTGTTGACTTTTGGTATAAGGTTTTATTGTGAAGCTGAATGTTATTGTGTGTCGCAGTTTTAATTGTTTTGGTGTGCATGATCCACTTATCGATAATAATATTTTTCTGCTCCAGCGATGATTAGATCAAGTTTTTTTGACCACCATAATTGAGGGTCTTCTGAAATAATTTTAAGCACGTGATCTACATGTTTGGCTGTGTCCGGCTTTTTAGCTTTTTTCCATGAGTGACTTAGTTGCTCTACCCCTTTATTTCCACTAGCATCCGCTGTTTCCAGTCGTTGCCAGAGTGAAGCGCTGTCGGCCGTCATATCTGCAATACTATCGACAATTAAAGCTGCGTCTTCAATGGAAAATCCAAAGCTTTCCAGGTTACTGCAGGCTTTTGCAAACGCCTCAATAAATGTCGTTGGTGTCTGTTCAGATGATCGAACTGTAGCAGCAAGCCCTTTGTAACGGCTATACATATCCCAAAGTGACTTTGCGATATGAGAAAGATATAGCTTCCAGTCATCAGTCTTGGCTTCCAGATCTAACTGAATTATTGCCTTGTCCAATGCCATAGAAATTATGTCATCACGATTTTTTATATGTCGGTATAAAGAAGAGTGATCCACGCCAAGATGAGCGGCTATCTTTTTTAGCGTCATTGAATCAAGGCCAAGGGAAAGTGCACTTTCGGCAATTTCATCTCGTGAAATCCTGGCTGGGCGCCCAACTTGTGTTTCCAGTTTTCGCTTTTCTTTCATTCTTCTTTTCCTGAGGGTACAAGCTTTCAGTAGTAATGTATGTTTTTTGGTAAAGATAGTTTTACTGTTGTGGCGTTAACGTTGTGTCTAAATATTATTTTCTAAAAAAATTGTTTTAAGTGTGCTGTTTTTTTTAAACGGCTTCGTATTTATTTTTTTATTTTTTGTGTTTTCGAGGTTTAATTTTCTTTTTTGTTTGGTTTTTAATGATGAGGCATTTAACGCTTTCTTGCAATTCTCCAGGTGTGAGCGATACGGCCCCGGTTGCTATCCGGATTCGGATGTCATCAGCGCCGCGCGCGGGATTCAAGCTCTTTGTTCGTTTATAAACCGCTTCACGCTCAGCTAATAAGTCGACCCTGCAAAACGCCGTTTTCAGATCGCCAGCAATTCACCGGTCTTCGTTGATTCATCCGGCAACGCCAAAATTGACCATAAAATAGCCAGCATCAGTCGTAAATACCGCTCATTTTTATAAGACCAAAGAAGCTCGGCGAGCTTCCTCAGAACTTTCCTCAGGTTCAGGCCCACGCCGCACAATACCGCGTGTATCTTGTCGCCCGTAAACCCTCTGAGGAAGTTCCGGAACATCAGGCCGTCACTTTTCAGGTGTCCGATGATCGGTTCGATACTGTTTCGCCGGTGTTGCTGATCGGGGTGGGCCTTGCCGCGTCCTCTCCGTTTGCCGGTGATATGAATTTTGGAGAGGAATGTGCCCTCGCTACCACGGTAGCCACGGTCAGCCAGCAGATGCTCCGGCATCTTGCTGGTATGCAGAAGCACTCGTTTGAGCGCCGTATCGACGGTATGCCCATCGTAGGGGTTGCCAGCCAGTGCCTGGCAATCCAACACGAAGCCCTCTTTGGCGGTGGTCACCACGCTGACCTTGGAACCGAACTCATAGCGGGTGCGAGCCTTGCCTTTGGCGATACACACCACCTCCGGTTCGTGCAGGCTGTATAACCGGGGTTTGACGGTGCGGTCGCCGTACTGATTCAGCAATCGCAGTGCCTGGTGGAGCTTGTGGTTCAGACGCTCGGAACGTTGTTCTATCGTGCGCTGATCAATAATGGCCTCACAGACCTTACCCAGATTCCGGTGCATCTGGCGCAGTACCTTGTGCATCCGCTTGAACTGCCGGGCATGAGCGTAGCGGCCCACCTGCCAGACCATGCCGGGTAATCCCTTGCAGAAGGTCTGGCGGAACTTGATGCCTTCACCCTTGGCCAGGGCCACCAGTTGGCGATGGCAACGACCCGCCAAGCGGGCGTCGCTGGGATAGGCAATCGCCTTGGGCATGACGGTGGTGTCGATGACGGCAACCTTGAGGCTTTCCGGGCCGATGATGCCAGTATCCTGGCCCAGGGCAATGCTCATTTTCAGAAGCTCACAAGCACCGTTTTCGCCGATGCGATGCCGGAACCGCATCATGGTGGTTTCGTCCATGGGCAGGCGGTGCTGGAAGATCACCTCGCCGCAGAAGTGTTGCCAGTAGGGGTTCTCTACCCAGCGATCCAGCACATCACGATCGGACAGCGCGTACATGTGCTTGAGCAACTGTAAGCCCACGTGTAACCGGATGGGCAGCCCTGGACGCCCGGCTTGCACCGCATACAACTGGCCGAAGTGCTGTTCGCAGGCAGACCAGTCGATACGCTTTCCCAGCTGCACCAACTCGTGTCGGGTATTGAGGATGTCTTCGAGGTAGGTTTCCAACAGATCTCGCTGTGGTGCCTGGCGCTTATCCCGTGGAATCATGGCGTTTTCTTCCGGTTTTTGGGCGAAACGGAGAGATTTATGGTGGAAATTATACCCTGAAATCAGGCCAACTTATTGCCTTGATTCAGGTTTTTACTTTTGCAGGGCCGACTAATAACTCAGTGTCAGTTGTCCTCGTCGTCCGGGTTCTTTCGAGCCCTTTACC
>NZ_JBQDKB010000161.1:0-4311 GCF_052094685.1 Marinobacter sp. | reverse complement strand
GCATCCACCGGGCTTTTCGACATCAGGTCAGGCTAAGCTGTGCCTGTCCATGATCTTGTCTTCGTCCATGATCTTGTCTTCTTGTTACGCGCGCCTGTCCACATGATTGCGCCCACATGATTGATGGATGTACATGATGATTTCGCGATGATTGCCCGTTCTTCCCTACCAGAGTAGACTGCGGGTATTAGAGGAGAGATGATAATGAGTACGCCATTAGACCCTATCGTTTCGGAGTTTGAAACACAGGAGCAATCCGACAGCTACGACCGCTGGTTCCGCGAGCGCATCCAGCAGAGTCTTGACGATTCACGTCCCAACATCCCCCATGACGAAGCGATAGCTCGTGTCCGGGCCACAATAGTGTCTAAAAAGCGCCGACATGCTACCGGTTGAGTGGCGAGCTCACGCGCTAGATGCGCTTGAGGAAATTGCCACTTACCTGAGCGAACATAATCCTTACGCCGCCGAAGCCCTCGTGAACGCTATCGAGTATCGCATCACATCTGATCATATCGCCATCCTGGACGTGCTCCACTCCCGCAGGGAATACCCCTGACACCAGCTGTTTAGAATATCTCCTAGCACCATCGGATCAGCAGAGGGACAGGCAAACAGGCTGATAACCCCTAAAATCAACGCAGCAGAAATACAAAAAAGCCCGGGGGGCGCATCCACCAGGCTTTCCAAAATCAGTTCAGGCTGAGCTGTGCCTGTCCATGAGCTTCATCAGATCATTCGCTTTAGCGCGTCCGCTGGCCTGACTTGTTAGCAGAGATGTCTTTTAGGCCACCGGAGACATACTTGTGCAGAACACTGGAAACCAAGGACTGGTAAGGAAGCCCTTCTTCCAGCGCCCGGCGTTGAAGTGCCTCCAGGTCGCGACTGGAGATACGTATATTGATCCGCTTGTCTTTCTTGAACGTTTCTTCCGCGGCCTTCATCAGATACTCCCGACGATCGGCATCCAGATCTGACTCGAACTCTCCGGATTCGTATGCCTCCAGCAGCTCTTGCTCTTCGGGATCCAATTTGGTTTTCGTCATGCTACCCCCTTAGAAATTTCTTAGGAAGGTCAAGCTAGTGCCTGTCCATGATCTTTAAAGCTAAACTGTGCCTGTCCATAATCGGTTTTCCTATGTTTCAGGCCGCAACAAGCCTCTTCACGTTGAGCTCTTTACGATGTTGTTCAGCATGCCAAAGCTCATATTGGGACTGCTGATTTAACCAACTCTCTGCCGAAGTGTCGAAAGCAATAGAAAGCCGAATAGCCATTTCGGGGCTAATGCCGGCCTTGCCGTTCAATACAGCGCTCAGCGTTTTTCGGCTAACACCCAATGCCTCTGCAGCCGCCGTGACAGAGAGGCCAAGAGGCTCCAGACAAAGCTCTCGTAACACTTCGCCAGGGTGGGGAGGACTATGCATCATCATTGCTGTACCTCAGTGGTAATCTTCAACCGACCAGACTCCGGCGCGATTGCCGGACAATTCGTGCAACCGAAGGCCTGGCAAGTCCATATCTTTGGCGTCCGCCGCTACATTTAGGCTAAGAGTGCCTGTCCATGATCACTGCATGATCACTTTACGCTGTCATGCGGCAGACTCGTGCTCAATATCCCAACCTGGGAACACGAGCACGGCAGGATGACACCGTAAAGCCCGAGCAAAGATCTTTGCACGCTCGACACCCAGACGCACCCGATCATTTTCAATCGCTGAAATAGTAGACTGCGGTATGCCAGTGGCCGCTGCCAGATCATTCTGACTCATATCCTGAAGCTCACGCAGAATCCGAACAGATTCCCCAGCAGAAACTTCAACCCTTCTTTTAGCCTTATGATATTCGCTCATTTTATCTCCTCCCATAATCATGGGGAGTAACTTTTTCAACTTCCACAAGCACCTGCTTATTCTGCACTTTATAAATAACGCGATACTGAATATTGAGCCGCGAGGATCGAAAACCCTTCCACTTCCCTGATAAGGCCTCATCATTAAAGCCCCGAATCTGTTTTAGCCCCTGCGGGCCCGAAATCGAAACGATGTCCTTCCATTTCTCATAGCGCTTTTGCACCTCAACAGGTGCCGCCGACAAATTTTTTGTTACTCGCTTATGCTCAAGTATTCCCCACATACCATATAAGATATAGACACTATACAGTATGTCAAGTTCGTACCAGTAGCAGATTGGCCATAACCTCGAATAGACGCCGTAGGAACGACAAAGGCCCGAGGGTCGAAACCGTCGGGCCTTTGGGAATCAGGTCAGGCTAAGCTGTGCCTGTCCATGACCGTTCATGATGACCGTTCTATGGCATCTGATCTGAATGGCGAGGATAATTGCCATGAAACCAAAATCGCGGCAGTGTTCCGGCAGGCACGTTTTCATAATAAAACACCTCATCCTGAACCATGTCAGCGTGATACTCCGCGATAGATTTTAACCAGTAAGCGCACGGCAGGCATACCAAAAACGCGAATAGAACCGAAGCCAACAGACGCTTTCTCGGGGACCCGGAAGCCGTGGGTAGTGCCGCAGGCGTGATCAATGACCAAAACACACTGAGCACCAGAAAACCAACCAACATAGAGCCTGGCGCCATAAACACGGCCGAAACGCCGGCATGCAGTGAAGCTGCGGCCACCGAGGCGGTGAACGCTGCTAGAGGAAGCCCCAACTCTGTATTCTCGCCGGAACGGATCTCTGCCCTGCGCAGCAAAAACAACCGAATAGCCTGACCAACCAGCGTTAGTAAAGCGGCGATCAACAGCCAGCCGTATTCAGCAGCCCACATCAGATACATATTATGCGGGTGGCCAAACTTGGAGGAGCGCTGGTATTGCTCTGACAGGATTTCATGGGTCAACCAGGATTGCGGCCCCAAACCAAACGGGAAATTCACCTGGCTCATTTGCCAGGCTTCTATGAACAAAGGCATCCGGCCTGACGAGTCGGTTTTGAGCGTGCGCAGGGTAACTTCATCAAGCAACAGGGAAGGAACAAACACGGAAAGGAGCAACCAAACTAATACACCGTAGGCCAGATACCGCAAAAAAATCTTAAGCCAGGGTTGCGCCGGGCGACCAATAGCAACCGCCACAAAAAGCACACCGAATGCCAGGCCGAGCATAGAGCCCCGCGAAGAAGAGAGGAAGATAATCCACCACCAAAGCGCAGCTCCCAAGGCCACAAAAAACCGCCATAGCCGCTGGGTCTTGAGCGGGCCAACAAGAACCGCCAGGGGTAGCAGTGGAATCAGCCACGTGGCGATGTGGCTCCAGTAGCGAATGTTAACGAAACCCCAGGGAATAAAATTGGAAAGATTAGACACCTGGTCAGAGAGGGCAAACAGATAAACGGTTATTGTTGCGCCACCATAAAAGGCCGCAGCAATTGAGCCCACATACACCACACCCACCAAACCGTCATACTTTTTAGCCCACGCCGCTAACACACTGCCTGCAAGTACAAATCCGAACAAGAAAGCCGCGTACATGCCGGGCTCTACCCAGGCATAGGGCATGTTTCTGAAGGGTAGCGTCAACAGTAGAAAGCTTGCTGCAACAAGTATCGCAGGCCATACACGCTGAACGGCTATCCAGCCATTCCGGTACATCCAGAGCGCGCCTGATATAATAACAGCCAATGCCAGAAGCCCGGCCAGAAGAAATCGTTGAGACGCGTAGGCTCCCAGCGGCAGCGGAAAAAAGTCAGCAAACAGAACGCTCACGAACACCATTACAGTGAGCGCCCACAAAGCGCCTTTGCACAACCTATCCATTACAGTTTACATCCGGGCGGCAAATAAGCAGGCTTCCATGCGGACACGGCCGTCTTATCAATATTACACTCCCAACTCCCGCCGGGGCTTCGATCAAAGCGCAAAATAAGACCTGCCACATTTCGATGGGCCTTGCCGCCCATGGTCACCTGCAACTGACCAGAACCGTCAGAATTGAGCATTGCTATATTAGCTCCAATGCTACCCGTGGTGAGATTAGATGGCGCATAGCCAATCTCACCATTGGACACGCTACCATTTGAACCCGCCTGGTTTTCAAAAGGTGCTTTATATGCAGCGAGCTCTCCAACCGCACGGCCCACCTGGGTTTTAACGATGTAACTCTGGTATGAAGGGATTGCTATTACCGCGAGGATGCCGATGATCGCCACCACAATCATTAGCTCTATGAGGGTAAAGCCAGTGCTCTTGGTCATAGGTACTCAGTTTCTGGTGATAAGTTTGTGCCTCACCAAAGCAACTTTGATGCCTGATTACGATTTTATCTGTTCTAAGAAAGAGAAAGCTG
>NZ_JBQDKB010000160.1:0-4358 GCF_052094685.1 Marinobacter sp. | reverse complement strand
TTGCGGTTGCAGGTCTGGGGATTAAATTAGACCGTGTGAAGTCACGGATTCAGGAATAAGGCTTTCATTGAACCCCGCCTGGACCATATGGCCAATGGCACTTTAGAACGAAATTTCAATAATCAATCATTATCCCCGTCATGGGGTTTCCATGTTTTGAGTGCTTCCTTTACCCGCTCATCAATCCGACGCATGAATTCCTCGTTCGGCTTGCCTGATGAGTGCGCTTTCATCAGTTCTGTGCTCGCTCGAAGGTTGCCGATAAACGTGCGGCAATGTTTGCACATCATCAAGTGCATCTTCACGGACAGGTTTTGTTGGCCGGTGAGTTCACCATCGATGTAGTCACTGGCTATTCCGGCCAGGTCCTTGCACATTAACATTCGCCCGTCTCCTGAAACGTTTCAACCATCAGAAAGATCTTCTGTCTTGCACGGTGTAAAAGTACACGGAGGTTAGATGCACTGACATCCAGAATGTTACAGACATCTTCAGATTTGTGCTGGTGGGCTTCGTACAGCATCAGGGCTGAGCGCTGGGTTTCTGGCAGTGTCGACAGATGTTTATCCAGACAATCACTGAGCGCATCGTTTTCCATCAATGTGTCTGCGGATTCGTGGAACTTAAGTTTGGGCGGCAGGTCCCAGCGGCCCTTGGCATTGAAACGGTCGGCAAGCTCCGGGTCGAGGCTCTCTGAAAAATCAGTAGCTACTTCCCTATTGCTGGACCGGAGCTTGTTCTTGCAGCGGTTGGCGACAATTCGGTGCAACCAGGTTTTCAGGCCGGAACGGCCTTCAAATTTTTGAATGGCATCAATCACCGTAACCCAGCAATCCTGGACAATTTCTTCAGCACTGGAGTGATCCAGGTAAAAGCGGGCGACGGCCAGCATACCCGGGGAGTATTCCCGAACGGCTACTTTGTAGGCAGGTGAATCGCCTCTTTTCAGGCCTTCGATCAGTGAACCTTGCGGGTCCGGATGCGCGGCAGTGTCCATGGAACTCTATTCCTTATCAGTCTTTGGGAGGTCTTGTGTTTTTATGTGTTTCTGATTTCAGAAAAGTTCCTGTATTTTAGAGTGATCGTTCAAAAACTTTAATTAAGTAGTGTGTAACATTTAGTCGGTGGTCGTGTCTGAATAAAATCGACGTACTGGTTCCTATATTTTAAAAGGCATGGATATGACTCGTAGCAAGCTCTTACTTATTTTGGTCATCGTTGTGATCGTTGCCGTTTTTCTCGGCTTCGACGGGCACAAGCTGCTGACCCTGGAGAACCTGCAGGCGAACCAAAGTGCCCTGGCACAATGGATTGACCAGCATCTTCTGGTAGCCGTTGTCGGCTATGCTGCTATTTATGTGGTAGTAACCGCTCTGTCTTTACCGGGGGCTACCATAATGACCTTGGCAGGCGGTGCTTTTTTAGGCAACTTTTATGGCCTGGTTGCGGTTTCGATTGCTTCAACTCTGGGCGCATCTCTGGCGTTTCTGGTGGCGCGATTCCTCATGCGGGACACGTTGCGCAAGCGCTACGCGGAAACCGTAGCAAAGATGGACCGTGGAGTTTCGAAAGACGGCGCGTTTTATCTCGCAACGCTACGGTTGGTGCCGGTATTCCCCTTCTTCCTGATTAACCTGGCCATGGGCCTGACGGCCATGAAGCTGCGTACCTACGCTCTGGTGAGTTGGATTGCGATGCTTCCGGGGACTTTTGTCTTCGTTAATGCTGGTACCCAACTGGGTCAGATCCAGTCTACAGGTGATATCGTCTCCGCAGATCTGCTGCTTTCTTTTGCGTTGCTAGGGCTCTTCCCCTTGATTGCCAAGTTCGTGGTAGGTTTCATCCGCCGCCGCAAGGTGTATGCCGGCTGGCAGAAGCCCGAGAGCTTTGACTACAACCTGCTGGTGATTGGTGGTGGCTCGGCGGGTCTGGTATCTGCCTATATCGCTGCAGCCGTGAAAGCGAAAGTGGCGCTGATTGAAAAACACAAGATGGGTGGAGACTGCCTGAATACAGGTTGTATACCTTCTAAAGCACTGATTCGAAGCGCGAAGGCGGCGGATACCTTGCGCCATGCCAATCGTTACGGGCTGGAGTCGGTGCCGGTGAAAGGTTCTTTCAAGAACATCATGAACCGAGTTCAAGAGGTGATTGCCAAAGTAGAGCCCCACGATTCACCGGAGCGTTACAGAAAACTGGGCGTGGATTGCATCTCGGGAGAGGCGAGCTTCGTATCTCCTTGGGAGCTGGAAGTCAGGCACAGCGATGGCCGCACCGAGCGCTTGACCGCTCGCAGCATAATCGTTGCTACTGGCGGCAAGCCGGCCATGCCACCGATTCCAGGGCTTAATGATATGGCGCCTTTGAACTCTGACAACCTTTGGGAGTTGCAGGAGCAGCCGGAGCGTTTGCTGGTTCTGGGTGGCGGCCCAATCGGTTCCGAATTGGCTCATGCTTTTGCCCGTCTGGGTAGCCAGGTGATTCAGGTAGAAATGGGTGACCGGTTGTTGGCTAAAGAAGACATAGACGTGTCAGAACTGGTGAAAGCTCAGTTTGAAAACGATGGTGTTGACCTTCGCCTGGGCCATGCAGCAAAAGAATTCACCACCGAAGAGGGCCAGAAAGTGGTGTATTGCGAGCACAAGGGAGAGCAAGTTCGTATTGCCTTTGATCAGGTGCTGGTCGCGGTTGGCCGAGCCGCAAACACCGAAGGCCTGGGGCTCGAAAAAATCGGTATCGAGACCCTGCCCAATGGAACCGTGCCGGTGGAAGAAGACATGAGCCTGCGCTATCCGAATGTGTTTGCCTGTGGCGATGTTGCCGGGCCCTATCAGTTTACTCATGCCGCATCTCATCAGGCATGGTATGCCGCGGTGAATGGCCTGTTTGGTCAGTTTAAACGTTTCAAGGTGGATTACCGGGTTATGCCCTGGGTCACCTTTACCTCTCCGGAAGTGGCTCGCGTGGGGCTGAGTGAAGCCGAAGCCAGGGAGAAAGGTATTGCCTTTGAAGTGACCAGGTACGGCCTGGACGATCTGGATCGGGCCATTACCGAAAGCGAAGACTCTGGTTTCATTAAGGTGCTGACACCGCCGGGTAAGGACAAAATTCTCGGTGCTGTGGTGGTTGGTTCTCATGCCGGGGAGATCCTGGCCGAGTTCACCCTGGCAATGAAGCATGGTCTCGGCTTGAACAAAATTCTGGGTACCATTCATCCGTATCCGACCTGGAACGAGTCCGCCAAGGCTGCCGCAGGAGAATGGAAGCGCGCTAATGCGCCTCAGGGTATTCTCAAGCTGCTAGAAAAGTTGCATGGCTGGCGTCGCGGAAAGGGCCAAAACAACCAGGTGAAACGTAAAGAAGTGACGACGGACTGAAACAGTAGGCGATGGCTGTAACAAGGCAGCATCGCCTGTGTCCGTGTTTTACTACCATTAACACCGAGGAGCATGTATGCCCCTGACCGAAACCCGACCGGTCCGCAACAAACGTATTCCGGCTGTGGAAGTGCTGGAGTCCAGAGCATTCGACAGCTGGACCCATACCCGTAATGGCGATCCCCGGGGTTACATCGATGCCGTCAAGCTGAAAGAGCTGTGGATTCACACAGGCACGGCCTGCAACCTGGCCTGTCCGTTCTGTCTGGAAGGCAGTCATCCCGGCGATGGCCGTATTCCCGGCATGAAGCTGAGCGATGTGAAGCCGTTTATCCACGAAGCCATGGATATGGGCGTGGAGCAGTTTTCTTTCACCGGTGGCGAGCCGTTTGTGATTCGTGATTTTGTGAACATTCTGGATTATGCCAGCCATCATCGCCCCTGCTTTGTGCTTACCAACGCCACCGAGCCGCTGCTGAAGCGCCGGCATCAGGTGTTGCCGTTGCTGGATAATCCTTTCCCGATTCATTTCCGCGTGAGCCTGGATTTCCCCGACCGTGCTCGCCATGACAAGGATCGCGGTGCCGGGAGTTTTGACCAGGCACTGGAGGGAATTCACTGGTTGGTCGATCAGGGCTTCAAGGTTTCTATTGCTCGCCAGACTGATCTGGATGAGGTTTCGGCTGATGTGGAGGCTGCGTTTCGGGGGATATTCCGGGAGTGGCAGATTCCTGAAACTCTGGCGTTTACGGCATTCCCTGATTTGGGTACGCCGGGTTCGGAGGATGGCAGTCCGGAGATTACTGAGGGCTGTATGGAGAAGTATCCAACCACTCAGAGTCAGTCGCACTTTATGTGTACTTATACGCGGATGCTGGTGAAGAAGGGCGATTCGGTGCGGGTTTATGCTTGTACGTTGGTGGATGATGATCCTCAGTACGATTTGGGTGGGTCGCTGGCCCAGAGCATGGATGAGCGCGT
>NZ_JBQDKB010000159.1:0-4441 GCF_052094685.1 Marinobacter sp. | reverse complement strand
CTAACAGCAACTACACCGCATTCCGCGATATTGGCAAAAAGTGCGTTCTCGATAATGCCACTTTTTCATATTCGCTCCACGGCCTAAGTGTCAATTTTAACAACAGGTTAGCCCAATTCTATCTGAACCTCCACGTAATCGCTTGACTTCTTGTTTTCGTGAAAACGATAATACTGTATAAAAAACCAGTATCAAAGATTACTAAACCAAAGGGGTACGCCAATATGGAAGGCACTCAGCCTCAACCGCGCCTTCGCGATCAGGTTCGCGCGGTCATTCGGGTTAATCGCTACAGCATCCGTACGGAGAAATCCTATTGGTACTGGATTCGCTTTTTCATCCGTTTTCACCAAATGAAGCATCCCAGGGATATGGGGCCAAGGGAGGTAAATGAATTCCTTACGTGGTTGGCGGTTAAACGTAACGTGGCAGCCGCTACCCAAGCCCAGGCTTTAAACGCTTTGGTGTTTCTTTACACCAAGGTTCTCGATATACCTCTCGGGGAGATCGGTTCCGTTATTCGCTCCAAAAAGCCAAAGCGTTTGCCGGTTGTGCTCACTCATGGCGAGGCTATGAGTATTATCGAAAAACTCAGCGGACCCTATCGGCTTTTGGCTTCACTCATGTACGGTTCCGGCTTACGGGTAACCGAAGCATGCCGTTTGCGGGTGAAGGATATTGATTTCAGTAGCCAGGTCATCATTGTTCGAGACGGTAAAGGCGCAAAGGACAGAACAACCCTCATGCCAAGTACGTTGATTTCAGAACTGGAAATGCAGATTACCTCTATTCAAAAAGCCTGGAAGGAAAAAGATGTTTCCCTCCAAACACCGGTAAGCCTTCCATTCGCACTTTCTCGCAAATACCCTGGGGCTGACATGTCCTTGGATTGGCAATGGTTGTTTACCTCACACAGCCTGACTAAAAACGATTTCGGAAATGTGGTTCGTCACCATATCCACACCAGTTCGGTTCAGAAAGCGGTGAAAACCGCGGTTTCGGCAACCGGCATCGGCAAGCCCGCAGGCTGTCACACTTTCCGCCATACCTTTGCCACCGAACTACTAAAGCGCGGCAACGACATCCGCACAGTGCAGGATTTACTCGGCCATGCAGACTTACGAACCACCCAAATCTACACCCATGTTCTAGGGCAAGGTTTTGCGGGAGTTCGCAGCCCGCTGGGCTGAGTCGGGCGGGGAGTTAGTAAGTGCTTACCACTCCAACTGCGCCCCGGTCTGGTACTCAATCACCCGCGTCTCAAAAAAGTTCTTCTCCTTGCGCATAGTGGCCTGTTCTTCCAACCAGGGCGACACGTTTTTGGCCCCAGGGAACGGTTCTTCCAGGCCCACGGCGCGGGCGCGGCGGTTGGCTACGAAGCGGAACTGTTCAATGTGGTATTCGGCTGAGTAGCCCAGGATTGGGTCGCGCAGGATATAGTTGGCGTAGTCGCTCTCGGCGGCTTCGGATTCGTCCCACATGTCGCGCACGGCCTTGGGGTCGAAGCTGATGTTTTCTTCTTCCAGGATCTGGTTAACCACTTTCAGGCCAAAGGAGAAGTGCATGGACTCATCACGCAGGATGTATTGAAACTGTTCGCCGGTGCCGCGCATCAGGCCTCGACGCTGCAAGGCGAAGATGGGGCTGAAGCCGTTGTAGAACCAGCAGCCTTCAAACACGCCAGCGAAGAACAGGTAAGACATGATGAATTCCTGCAGGTCGTCTTTGTTGCGCAGGTTCATGTCGGAGCGCATGGCCGCATCCAGGCGGCGGTTGGCCATTTGGATTTTGGCGTTAATTTGTGGCACTACGCGGTAGCGGTTGTAGATCTCGCCCTGGTCCAGGTTAAGGGTTTCAATACAGTGCTGGTAGGCCCAGGTGTGCATGGCTTCTTCGTACACCTGGCGCGCTTGGTAAATCTGCAGTTCGGGCGCGGTCATTTTTTCCATCACCGCCAGGCCGATGTTGCGCATGGCCATAATGTCGGAGGTGGTGAGATAGGCCAATACGTTTTCAAAGACATGTTTTTCCGCCGGGTTCAGGCGGTGGTGGTAGTCGTGAACGTCTTGCGACATGTTCACATCCAGCGGCGTCCAGTGGTTTTTGTTGGCGTTCATGAAGTATTCCCAAGCCCAGGGGTACTTGAACGGGGCCAACTGGTTTACGTCGGTTTCGCCGTTGATCACGCGTTTGTCTTCAACGTTTACCGGGGCCACGCCGCTGTCTGCGGCGGGCTTGCTCTGAGGTTTGGTGTCGTCGTCCCAATTAAGCATGGTTGTGCCTCTTAGAGTATAAGTAAGTGGTTACTGACAAGCTTCACAATCAGGTTCGTCGATGCTGCACACCTGTGGCTGGGGTGCGGCTACCGGGGCGGCGCTTTCGTTTACGCCGGTGGCACCCAGCGAACGCAGGTAGTAGGTGGTTTTCAGACCACGCTCCCAGGCCAGTTGGTAAAGCTCGTCCAGTTTTTTACCGCTGGGCTCAGCCATATACAGGTTCAAACTCTGGGCCTGGTCCAGCCACTTCTGGCGGCGGGAGGCGGCTTCCACTAACCAGCGGGCGTCTATTTCAAACGCGGTGGCGTAGCGGGATTTCAGTTCGGTGGGTATGCGTTCGATTTGCTGCACGCTGCCATCGTAGTATTTCAGGTCGTTCACCATCACGTTGTCCCACAGGCCCTCGGCCTTGAGGTCACGCACCAGCGAGGGGTTCACCACGGTGAATTCGCCAGACAGGTTCGATTTCACAAACAGGTTTTGATACGCCGGTTCGATGGATTGCGACACACCCACTATGTTGGAAATGGTGGCCGTAGGCGCAATGGCCATTACGTTGCTGTTGCGCATGCCGTGTTTGGCGATGAGCTCACGCACCGGCGCCCAATCCAGACGGCTTTCGGTGTTTACGCTCAGGTCGCCTTCAAGGCGGGCTTCTTTCAGCAGCTCGATGGAGTCGATGGGCAATATGCCCTGGCTCCACAGTGAGCCTTCGTAGCTTTCATAAGCGCCCCGCTCTGCCGCCAGCTCTGCCGAGGCACGGATGGCGAAGTAGCTCAGCTGTTCCATAGCTACGTCGGCAAATTCAACCGCTTGTGGGCTGGTGTACGGCAGGCGCAATGCGTAGAGCGCGTCTTGGAAGCCCATCAGGCCCATGCCAACCGGGCGGTGCTTCAGGTTGGAGTTGCGCGCTTGGGGCACGGCGTAGAAGTTGATGTCGATAACGTTATCGAGCATGCGCACGGCGGTGTTTACGGTGCGCTCCAGGCGCTGCACATCCAGTTCACCGTCGGCAATGTGGGCCGCGATGTTTACCGAGCCCAGGTTACACACGGCGATTTCATCGGCGCTGGTGTTCAGGGTGATTTCGGTGCACAGGTTAGAGCTGTGTACCACGCCTTTGTGCTGCTGGGGCGAGCGCAGGTTGCAGGGGTCTTTGAAGGTGATCCACGGATGGCCGGTTTCAAACAGTACGGTTAGCATTTTGCGCCACAGTTGTTTGGCCGGGATCGTTTTGAACAGCTCGATTTTGCCTTCTGCGGCCAGGGCTTCGTAGTGTTCGTAGCGCTCGCGGAATGCATTGCCGTACAGGTCGTGCAGGTCTGGTGCGTCGCTGGGGGTGAATAGGGTCCAGTCGCGATCCTGGCGCATGCGCTCGATTAGCAAGTCCGGCACCCAATTGGCGGTGTTCATGTCGTGGGTGCGGCGGCGTTCGTCACCGGTGTTTTTGCGTAGCTCCAGGAATTCTTCGATATCAAGGTGCCAGCTTTCCAGGTAGGCACACACGGCGCCTTTGCGCTTGCCGCCTTGGTTAACGGCTACAGCTGTGTCGTTCACTACCTTCAGGAAGGGCACTACGCCCTGGCTTTGGCCGTTGGTGCCTTTGATGCGGGAGCCCAGCGCGCGCACCGGTGTCCAGTCGTTACCCAAGCCGCCAGCCCATTTAGACAGCATGGCGTTGTCACGGATAGCGCCGTAGATGTCTTCCAAATCATCGCCCACGGTGGTCAGGTAGCAGGAAGACAACTGGGAGTGGCGGGTGCCGCTGTTAAACAGTGTGGGTGTGGAGGCCATGTAGTCGAAGGACGACAGCAGGTTATAAAACTCAATGGCGCGGCCATTGGGGTCGTCCTCACGCAGGGCTAAGCCCATGGCAACGCGCATGAAAAACACCTGTGGCAGTTCCAGGCGGTCTTCTTTCCAGTGCAGGAAGTAGCGGTCGTACAGGGTTTGCAGGCCAAGGAAGCCAAATTGCTGATCTCGCTCAGGCTTCAGTTCTGCGCCCAGGCGTTCCATATCAAAACCGGCCATGGCTTCATCAAGCAGTTCGTAGCGAATACCGGCACTGATAAAAGTGCTCAGGGCCTGTGGATAAACTTCTGCCAGAGTCAGGTTAGTGTCCAGCTTCAGCGCAGTAACGCTTTCAAGGCGAAGCTGTTCCAGCA
>NZ_JBQDKB010000158.1:0-4445 GCF_052094685.1 Marinobacter sp. | reverse complement strand
CCTCCTACCTCTACCTGCTGGTCCAAAGTGCTGCACTTATTCTATGAGTCCAAGGGGAGAGGATTAGTCTTATTTGCGAAAGATTATTTGATAATTAACAATAGAACCGAAGACCCTTTGATAAAAATCAGGTGTTACCAAATGAAACAGATAGAACTGGATAAACTCGACCAGCGCATCCTGGCAATACTGCAACAGGAGGGGCGAATCAGTAACCAGCAATTGGCGGAACAGGTTGGGTTATCTCCAGCGGCCTGTTGGCGACGGGTAAGAACTCTAGAGGAAACCGGTATTATCAAGGGTTACAGTGCACACCTGGCCCCAGAAATGGTGGGTCAAGGGTTATGCGTATTGGTCAATCTGTCACTTCAGAGACACACCATAGACAGCACCGCAGAGATTGAGCAGAAGGTGAGTAGTTATCCCGAAGTTCTTCAATGCTTCGCGGTAACCGGCAACGCCGATTTTGTATTGCGGGTAGTAGTGCCAGATATGGTCAGCTACGACCGCTTTCTGAACGAAAAAATATTCACGTTGCAGGGTATCGCGCAGGTTCATTCCAATTTTGCACTACGGGAAATAAAGAACACCCAAACGATACCCGTAGGGGATGCTGAGTGACTCGGCGGCCAGCTAACTAAAGAGAAGCTGCCTGCTGACTTTGAAGGCGAAGCAGTAGAACCGCCACCAGCACCACAAAGATACCTGAAAGCGCAAACGAAAGACCAAAACCGCCCAAACCCAGAATGGCACCAAACAGCAGCGGCGCCATGAAGTGAACCGCTCGATTGGCCATTAGGCGCATCCCCAGCGCACCGGATCTTTGTTCCCGCTCAACACTCTCGGCAAGAACCACCATCGACAAGGGCTGCGTAAGGCCTCCGCCCAGCCCCACAAGAATGGATAACAGTGCAATAGCAGCCACATTGCCAGCGAACCCCATACACGCCAGCCCCACAGAGATGAAGCACAGTGCCAATATGGTCGCTTGCTTGCGTCCGCCAGCGGCTCCAATAATCCGGGGAATAAACGGGCGTATCACCATGGAAGTAGCCGACCTCAGGCTGACCAGCACCCCGATCATCACCGCGCTCATTTCTAAGCTATCGAGGTAAACCGGTAAATAGCTTCCATAAACGCCCAAAGCGAACATGCCGGCAACCGTAATCGCAATAGACACCTGAACGCCGGTGTTGCGGCGGATCAGCGAGGCTTGAACACGAAACCCGGTTTGTTTGCCGGTAACCGCCATGCCCTGGGTCGCATCACCGGCCAGCGCAAGGCCCGCCAAACCACCCAGCAAAGAGATGCCGGCCATAACCAAAAACAGGTTGTTAACGCCGCCCGCCCAATGAATCCAGGCACCTGCCAGCAAAGGGCCAATCACCTGCCCGCCAGACAACCAGGTGGAATACCAACCGAAATAACCTTCCAGTTTAGGGCCGGTTGCCAGCGACGAGATGATGGTCTGCGCCGACAGCACCATTTGAAGATGGGCCAGGCCAATCAATAGTTGCCCACCGATAAGCCCGTAGTAGCCGGACAAAACCTGCATAATCAGCAGGCCCGCAGTCATTACAAGCGCGCCCGCCACTAGCGTAATCCGGCCACCACGGCGAGCGACAACGCCACCCAAAGGAATGGCCAGCAAAAAAGGGAACAAATACTGAGAGCTTAGAATAACACCCAGCATAAGGGGAGACGCCCCGAGCTCAAGACCGTAAACCGGTACAGTCACCAGTAGCATCGAGTAAACAATGAAGCAGAATGTGAGCGATACACACACTGCAACAAAATTCTGTCCGGCTTCATCAGCCGGACGTTTCAGGGCGCATTTCAGCGTTGGTTTTTTAATACATCACCGGGCACTAGGTCACCATGGTGCAGATTTCAGAAGTTAGAAATCAACGGTTAACCCAAGATTGAGGCGGCGTCCATCGAGGACCACGCCGTAGGTGTCGTTAGTCACTTTCTTGTCGCCAATATTGTACACGCCAGCCTTTACCCGTGCGCTCTCATTCAGTTGATATGTCAGGCCTGCATCCACAAAACCGTAGCCTGGTGTGCCTTCGTCCATGCTCTTGCGACCGAGAGAATCACTGGTCTCACCACGAACATTGCCATCCAGCCAAAGGTTAAGCAGGGCTGTCGTTTGCCAATCCAGTCCCGCATTCAGCATATGCTTGGGGATCTTGTTTAACGGCTCGCCCTTGTAGTCACCGGATTTCTGCTCGGAGTGGGTAAAAGTATAACTGGAACTGAAGCCCACCGTTTCAGTGATGCCGTAATCAAAGGTGAGTTCCACGCCTCGCATCATGGCTTTATCAATATTTTCGCGCTTGCTCAGGAACAGGTAATCGTTGCCCTCGTAAGTGCAATTCCAGGTTGAGGGATCATCCGAATCACCGCCCGAATCACAAAAACGATCTTCAGCGATTTTATCCTTGAAGTCAGTATGGAACAGCATAACACTAGCATTCATATCCACCAGGCGGTCGTCAAACACAAAACCAAGCTCGTAACTGGTGCTGGTTTCCGGGTCCAGATCTTCATTACCAATAATCAGTGCCCGGGAGTGCGGCGCCGGTGAGTTCGGCCCACCGGTCCGACGGCCAAAGCCTTCGGTGGCGTCCGGCAGACTGGGTTGCCTGTAGCCTGTGGAAACCCCGCCTTTAAACGTCCATTCAGGTGTCAGATGGTAGTTAGCATAGAGGCGCGGGCTCAGGTGGCCACCAAACAGTTCATCGTCGTTGTAACGCACGCCAGTGGTCACGTTCAGATCGTTGGTTACCGACCACTCCACCTCGGCGAACACGGCCGCAATCCAGCGATCCACCTTCGAGGAGGCTGAATCCACGGTTCCCAGCAAACCATTAGACTCATCCACCAAGTCCTCATACTTATACTGACCACCAAAAGTCAGCATGTGGTTGCCCATAAACAGAGTGCCCTGGGTGTTAAAGGTAGAGACTTCCTCTTTCTTCTTGTCGAGTTGAACCACCTCGGAAGCATCATGCTGCAGATAGGAATTCAGCATCAGATTGCCGTAGTTTCCCTGGTGAGTCAGCGCATAAACATCCTTTTTGTAGTGAGTGCCACTGGGATCAGCATCAGCGGCGATACTGACGCCAGGGGTATGGCGGAAGTCGAGCTCGGACGCGCTGTAGCTCAAGCCAAATTCATTAACATCATCCGGCGTCAGAATAAGCTTGGCACCACCCTGCTTATCGGTTCTATCGGGGGTACTTTCAGCGCTTTTAGTTCCTGCAATAAAAGTAGATTCTTCCGATCCCTGCCACGAGCCGTTGACCTGTGCAGAAAGCAGCCCAGGTATAAGCGGACCACCTGCAAAAAGACTAACCTGCTGTTCATCCTCGTTAACATCAGTGAACGACTTGGTGTATTCCGTACCGACGGTGCCAGACCAAGTGCCCGACGTTTTTTTGGTGATGATATTGATAACACCGCCCATGGCTTCGGAGCCATACAACGACGACATGGGGCCACGAATAACCTCCACCCGCTCAATCATCGATGCGGGTGGCAACGCAATCTGCTTCCCGCCGCCGGTGCCATTCGTATTAACGTTACGACCAGAGGAAACCGGGCGGCCGTCAATCAGGTAGAGCGTGTAATCACCGCTCATCCCGCGAATCGTAATGTCCTTGGACTTGCCACCACCACTGACATAAACCCCCGGTATATTCTTTACCGCATCAGTGATGTCGTCGTATGAGCGCCGATTCAACTCTTCCCCGGAGATAGCTGAGATGCTTGCTGGCGCATCAGAGATGTTCTGCTCAAACCCAGCAGCGGTAACGACTATCTCACCCAGCTCAACCGGCTGCTGCTGAGCAGTGGCAAAACTACCGGTACCCGCCAGGGCGATGGAAGATGCCAGCAGGGAAATGCGGCGCATAGAAGACTCCTTGTTTGTTTTGTCACGCTAAAAAATCCCGCATCCATAAATCGTTCCGCGTTATTCGGAATCAATCTTAGATGCCAATGAAACTCATTGGCGACGGACATTACCACAAGTTTAGTCTTCAAATGTTGGAATGATGCGTGCCATATTCTGGAACGGCTGCAGGAACGCGCATTCTTCTTGGTTCTTGCCAGTTCGTAGGCACGGCGCTTGTAACGTGATTGATAAACGCCCGAATCCGTCTTGGCAGAACACCATGTGGGCAGAGCAGTGACACCGGCAGAACCGGTCCCTGCCAGTCGGGCAAACTTGGCTCCAATGTGCCGGGATGAGCACTGAGCCGGCGCTCCACCAACCAGTGCGGCATTAGCCCCAAGCCGCGACCACCGGCAATAGCATCGCCCTGCACACTGAACTGATCCACCGTAAAAGCGCGCTTTGGCGGGCTAAGTGGGTAGACGCCCTCACTAGCAGCCTGTCGGACTTGCACCTGACAGACAGCGTTTAAAGTGATCTTGTT
>NZ_JBQDKB010000157.1:0-4554 GCF_052094685.1 Marinobacter sp. | reverse complement strand
ATCTTGGCTTTGGTGTGGTGGCGTTTGCATGCACCACCTGTAACGGCATGAGTGGCGCGTTGGATCCAGAAATCCAGAAAGAAGTGGTTGAGCGCGATTTGTACTCCACCGCTGTGCTTTCTGGTAACCGTAACTTTGACGGACGTATTCACCCCTATGCCAAGCAAGCATTCCTTGCGTCACCGCCTTTGGTTGTGGCATACGCGATTGCGGGAACCATCCGTTTCGACATCGAAAAAGATGCATTGGGTTACGACCAAGACGGCAACCCCGTCACCCTGAAAGACATCTGGCCAGACGATGCGGAAATCGACGCCATCGTGAAGCAGTCGGTGAAGCCGGAGCAGTTCCGCAGCACCTACATTCCGATGTTTGATGTTACCCGTGACGCTCAAGCCAAGACCAACCCACTGTACGACTGGCGCGAAATGAGCACCTACATTCGCAGACCGCCATACTGGGAAGGCGGCATGGTTGGCGAGAAGTCACTCAAAGGCATGCGCCCGTTGGCGGTACTGCCGGATAACATCACCACGGACCACCTGTCGCCGTCCAACGCCATCATGATGGACAGTGCTGCGGGTGAATACCTGCACAAAATGGGTGTGCCGGAAGTAGACTTCAACTCCTACGCAACCCACCGTGGCGATCACCTGACAGCCCAACGCGCCACCTTCGCCAACCCCAAGCTATTCAACGAAATGGTTCTGGATGAAAACGGCAAGGTGAAGCAGGGCTCTTATGCGCGTATCGAACCGGAAGGTAAGGTTACCCGCATGTGGGAAGCTATCGAAACCTACATGGAGCGCAAGCAGCCGCTGATCATCATCGCCGGTGCCGATTACGGCCAGGGCTCATCCCGTGACTGGGCCGCCAAAGGTGTTGCATTGGCAGGTGTAGAAGCTATTGCAGCGGAAGGGTTCGAGCGGATTCACCGTACCAACCTGGTTGGCATGGGCGTTATGCCTTTGCAGTTTGAGGAAGGTGCCACTCGTAAGACTTTGAACATTGATGGTACCGAAACCTACGATGTGGAAGGTACGGCGGCGCCTGGTGCGAAGCTAACGCTGATCATCCAGCGTAAGGATGGTGGCTCTGAACAGGTGCCGGTGACTTGCCGGTTAGATACCGCAGAAGAGCTGTCTATCTATTCGGCTGGTGGTGTGTTGCAGCGGTTTGCTCAAGATTTTTTAGAATCTGAAGGCGCCGCGTAAGGGGAGGGATTGCCCCTCTCCCTAACCCTCTCCCGCAAGGGGAGAGGGGATAAAAGCCACACCAAACTCAAAAAGGTACCCTATGCCCAGCGCTCCCCAAATCAAAATCCCCGCTACCTATATGCGTGGCGGCACCAGCAAAGGCGTGTTCTTCCGCCTGAGCGATCTCCCCGAAAAAGCCCAAATACCGGGCTTGGCGCGAGATAATATACTGCTGCGAGTTATCGGCAGCCCAGACCCCTACCAAAAGCAAACCGACGGTATGGGCGGCGCAACATCTAGTACTAGCAAAACCGTTATTCTGAGCCAAAGCACCCAGCCAGATCACGATGTAGATTACCTGTTCGGGCAGGTAAGCATCGATAAGCCTTTCGTAGACTGGAGCGGAAACTGCGGCAACCTAACAGCCGCCGTGGGTGCGTTTGCCATCAACAGTGGCTATGTTCCAAGCGACCGTATCCCTGAGAATGGCACGGCGGTTGTACGCATCTGGCAGGCCAATATCCGCAAAACCATCATTGCCAATGTGCCCATTACCAACGGCGAAGTGCAGGAAACTGGCGATTTTGAATTGGATGGCGTCACATTTCCCGCTGCAGAAGTGCAGGTGGAATTCATGGACCCCGCCGATGGCGAAGGTTCCATGTTCCCAACGGGCAATCTGGTGGATGAGTTGGAAGTACCCGGGGTGGGCACTTTGCAAGCCACCATGATCAACGCTGGCATTCCCACCGTGTTCATCAATGCAGAGGCAATCGGTTATAACGGCACAGAGCTGCAGGACGACATCAACAGCGATCCCAAAGTTCTCGCAATGTTTGAAACCATTCGTGCCCACGGCGCGGTGAAAATGGGGTTGATCCACAACATTGAAGAAGCCGCATCCCGTCAGCACACGCCAAAAGTTGCCTTCGTAGCACCACCGGCGGGCTACACTGCATCCAGTGGCAAGCAAATAGCCGCAGGTGATATCGATGTGTTGGTGCGTGCGCTGTCTATGGGCAAGCTACACCACGCCATGATGGGTACCGCAGCCGTTGCTATTTCAATTGCCGCTGCCATTCCCGGAACGCTGGTAAATCTGGCTGCAGGCGGCGGTGATCGTACCTCAGTCACCTTTGGTCACCCATCGGGCACCCTGCAGGTAGGTGCCGAGGCAAAAGAAGTGGATGGCCAGTGGACAGCCACCAAGGCCATTATGAGCCGCAGTGCCCGCATTTTGATGGAAGGGTGGGTACGCATACCAGACGAGGCTTAAACCTTAAATCGTGAACCCCGAAAGGAGGAACCACTATGACTGCAACATTCGACCTTAACGAACGACCCGATTACGATGACGTTCTACAGCGGATTGCCGATTACGTTCTAACTTATCGGGTGGAGAATGAAGAGGCGTGGAACACGGCCCGCAACTGCCTGATGGACACGCTTGGTTGCGGCCTGCTGGCGTTGCGCTTTCCGGAGTGTAGCAAGCACCTTGGGCCGATTGTTGAAGGCACCGTGGTTCCCCACGGCGCCCGTGTTCCGGGAACCCAGTTCCGGCTTGATCCCGTTAAGGCAGCTTGGGATATCGGCTGCATCGTGCGTTGGCTGGATTACAACGACACCTGGCTGGCGGCTGAATGGGGACATCCTTCGGATAGTCTGGGTGGCATTCTTGCCGTGGCCGACCACCTCTCCCAGAAGCGCGTCGCAGAGGGCAAAGAGCCGATTACCATGCGTACGGTTCTGGAAGCCATGATCATGGCCCACGAAATTCAAGGCGTGTTGGCGCTGGAAAACTCGTTCAATCGGGTGGGGCTGGATCACGTCTTGTTGGTGAAGGTTGCTTCTACAGCCGTCACCGCAAAACTCATGGGCGCCACTCGCGAACAACTGCTCTCGGCACTCTCCCATGCCTGGGTAGACGGCCAGGCACTGCGAACCTACCGTCATGCCCCTAACGCGGGTTCCCGTAAATCCTGGGCTGCCGGCGATGCCACCTCCCGGGCCGTTCGCCTTGCAGACATTGCCATGCGCGGCGAGATGGGCATTCCCAGCGCTCTGACCGCACCTCAGTGGGGTTTTTACGACGTACTGTTCAGCAAAACGAATAAAGACCAGTGTGTGAAGCCCGAAGGTGAGCGTCAGTTCTCGCTACCTCAAGCCTTCGGCTCCTATGTGATGGAAAACATACTGTTTAAGATTTCCTTCCCCGCGGAGTTTCATGCCCAAACCGCAGCAGAAGCCGCAGTTACCCTTCATCCACAAGTGAAAGACCGGATTGATGAGATCGACAAAATCGTAATCACCACCCATGAATCCGCCATCCGAATCATCTCAAAAGTGGGTAAACTGGCTAACGCAGCCGACCGCGACCATTGTTTGCAATACATGACAGCCGTACCGCTGATTTTCGGACAACTCAACGCCGAGCATTACGAAGACGACTTTCATGCGGCTCATCCCGAGATCGATACGCTGCGGGAAAAAATGGAGGTGGTTGAAGACGCGCGTTACACCCAGGAATACCTGGAGGAAGACAAGCGCTCCATCGCCAACGCCATTCAGGTGTTTTTCAAAGATGGCTCAAGCACTGAGCAGGTTGCAGTGGAGTATCCCATTGGCCATCGCCGGCGTAGAGAAGAGGGTATTCCACTACTTGAAGACAAGTTCAGGGCAAATCTTGCAACACGGTTCCCTGGGCAACAGTGTCAGCAGATTGTTGAGCTGTGTAAGGATCAGAAGGAGCTGGAACACACCTCAGTTCATGAGTTTGTGGGCATGTTCGTTATCTGAACCAGTTTATACACTTTTATTTGCGGCCCGGTGACAAGGGTTTTACGTTGTCGGGTGCGCTTCTACTTGCCCGGAGGGGAGATTCTTCATCCGGGAAGACTGTCGTCAAGCGCTTATCAATCCGCTCAAGAGCTTCGGCCATACGCAACAGTGCGTTAGTCACGCCAGCGAGCTCATCTGCACCGATATTCGTACTTTGCCCACTCTGCTCTGGGGTGGGGTGCTCCTGTTTCTTCAATTCCGGTGGCTTCGGCGAACCTTCAAGCAGATCGTCTCCCAGAATGTCTTTCCGAATGGATTTCAAATCGTGGGGATCGATAAAAGGCCGGTCTTCGGCATAGGCGCACATCATCATGCCGTCGCACAGTTTGTTTATCAGCCGCGGAATGCCTTTGCTCAGCTTGTGTATTTCCCGAACCGTATCGCCATCAAAAAGCTTGTTGCCACCGTGGCCAGAAACCAAAAGCCGGTAATCAACATACTCGGCGGTTTCTGCATAGGTTAGCCCCTCTAGCAGCCTGTCGGACTTAACCAAGCAGTATCGACATGAGATAATCGGGGC
>NZ_JBQDKB010000156.1:0-4593 GCF_052094685.1 Marinobacter sp. | reverse complement strand
CTTTAGGGCGAATTTTAGCGGGGTGGCAGAACGTCGCGGAATGGACGCTTACGGCCGAAGCGTGCAACTGGACGAAATCGACTTCGCCCAGGATGCGCTGCTCACTCAGCTGTTTTGCACCACCCTTGGCCAGAGCAACTGGCAAGACCCGCTGGATCAATTAGCGCTGGATTCCGCCACCCAAACGGCATTGATACATACCCTACGCCACTATAGCCAGCGCCGACTGCCAACTCTGCGCCCAACCGGTGGACTACCTGCGTGGCAATTAAAACGAGTGGTGGAGTTCATTGAGCATCACCTGAACCAACCCCTTACGCTGGCATGCATGGCGGGTATCACTGGCTTAAGTGACTACCATTTCGCCCGCATGTTCAAACAAGCCACTGGTTACCCACCACATCGCTATGTGCTACACCGTCGTCTTATCCGGGCGCAATACTTGTTGGCGGAAACATCGCTAAATATGACTGAGATCGCACTACGCTGCGGTTTTGGCTCCAGCAGCCATTTCAGCAACCGTTTTCGCACAGAGACAGGTGTCAGTCCTACTGAGTATCGGACGCAACAACGTAGCTAGGGTTCTTACGAAGGCTGCCTGCTACCCGCCCCGCTCTGGGCCTACGCTGGCGTTATATAAGATCACCTCATCTCCAGCCCCATAGCCGCTAATCACGGCCGCGCGGGAGACTCCTAGCGTGGATTGATACAGCTTCTCTGCGGAGTTGCCTTCCGAGGTGGTCACCATCACCGCCCCCACATCGCAGCCCTGGCGGCGCACGTGAGCCTTGAACGGTGCTAGCGACTCCACAATGAGCTGCTTACCCAGCCCCCTACCTGCTGCTTCCGGGTGAATGCCGATTTGCTCCAGTTCGATGATACTTTTTTCCCGAAAGCCGTTTTTCACGCTAAACGAGGCTTTTAGCTCTTGCTTGAACGCATCAAATGCCGATGCGTCTGCCAACGCCAGCGTGACTGCGGATGAAGGTTCCATGGCTGCGCCTATTTGCTCAACGAGCGTTATCAGCTGCCATCAATTCTAGCACTGCGCTCGTTGGTGCGTCGCGCGACTTGCGATCAAAGAACCAATGACGATGAGCACGCTAGCACTCAATACGGCCACCGTGGCCTTGCCGTATCCCGCCAAGATCAGTAGCACCACCGAAATGAGTGGCGCGCTGTAGGCTAGGGTGCCAAGTAGCTGGATATTCCCGTGTTTGACGCCATAGTCCCAGGTAAAAAATGCGATTCCAACCGGCCCGAGGCCCAGCCCAACCACGCCTACCCATTGCATCAAGCCGTCCGGCCACACCGTCTCTTCCCACAGCATATGGCACCCTAAAGCCAGCAGCGCCGTCACGCCGCAGAACCAACCGACGGCATCGGTTGGCACTGAACGTACCAATCTGCTGAGCACGGAGTAAGAAGACCAAATCAATGCACACGCCAGCGCTACCAGATAACCGGGCAGGTTCTCCCAAGCAAATCCGCCTGCATTTCGGCTGATCAACAACCAACAACCCACCAGCGCCACCAAGGCGCCAACGATAGACTGAGCTCGCATCCTCTCGTCCGGTAACAGGGCAGACAGCAGAACGATCAGCAGCGGCCATAGGTAAGCCAACAGGCTGACTTCCACCGCCGGTGCTAGCGTCATCGCCTTGAAATATGCAAAGTGATAACCGAATAACCCGACGATACCGATACACCAGGCAAACGGCGACTGGCGTATATACCGAACGCCCGTATGGCCAGCCAAGACCCAACGCCCACCCATCAACAGAAACGCAATGCCGAAAGTCATGGCCATCAGTTGGAACTCTGGAATATCTCCGCCGGATAGCTTGGTCAGCAAAGCCAAAGTCCCCCAAAGCAGAACGGAAATGGATCCGATCCAGGTAGCGGCATTCACGGTTGCCATGTCACTCTCCCCCGAAATTGTCATGCATTAGCGGTTGCGGGAGAGCGTATCCATGGAATCGATAGGGGTCTTTTGAATCCTGGCGGAATTATGTCGAGAGACGGCGGAAGTGGCTAGGCGGTTTGCCAAAGTGACGTCTGAAGCGGTCGCTGAAGGCCGATAACGACGAATAGCCTACCGCATCAGCCACCCGCTGAACGCTGAGGCCTGACTGCTCCAGAAGCCGAAACGCCTCTTTCATTCGCACTTCTGTGAGGTATTGATGAGGCGTCACGCCCACCTGATGGCGAAAAAGATCGTTCAACTGCCGAATACTCAGATGGGCCACGTTAGCAACCTCTGCCATGGAAATCGGTTGGTGGAAGTGGTCATCCAGAAACTGTTGCGCTGCGTGAACCCTGCGATCCAGTTTCAATTGACTTCCATGGCGCTCCTGCAGCAGCTGTATCAGTAACAGCAGCATGTGATGCTGGGTAACGCTTGACCCAGCCCCGCTCATAGCCTGAGCATGAAGGAACTGGACGTAATGGTGCAGTGCCGAATCAAGCCCCACGAAACAAGGCAGCTTATCTAGCGCAGGAGCCAGCCCTACAGGCAAATCAGCCACCAAAAACCGATTATCTTCTGTTGCAGCAAACCCATGGCCGCTTCCTGAAGGGATGATGGCCGCACGGTGCTGTGCCACCTCCCCCGCCATGGAATCTACTGACAGAAACAGCGTGCCGACCAGGGGCAATACCAGTTGATGATGGTCGTGGGAGTGACTTTTCACTTCATCATCATAGGTACGTATGTGCAGGCCGATCTCTGGATATTTCATGACCTTACTCAGCAGTCGTGGGCATATTCACTTCCTTGACCTGATTCCCCCAGCCTTCGGTTGTGCGTTTTTAGGCAACGCTCGCTTGGTGGATGGAGGTGGCATCCAGCGTTTTGTAATCCCATTGCGAATACCAGCTTTTCATCCTCTCGAATACCTTGAGGGACTCCTCGAATGTTTGATCACGCTCTGAATCTGTACCGTAAATGTCCTCCCATGGCGGCAGAAGAAAAACAACGGGATTATAGGGGAACAATTGAACATAGTTGGCGATGTCCGCCCGTGACAACGCGTTCTCCGCATCAAGCATGTACAGCGCATCCAGCACCCAACGATCAAAGAACGTAGCCTGCTCGCCAACAGCGACACTCCGGTACTTTTCAATATTGGATTTCAGAATATCCTGAGCGAAACTTACTTTGACCGGGACCTCTACAGCCCAGAGCCCCCACCCACGCTCAGCAATGATGGACTTGATTCTTCTCCCCATACTGTAGCTTTCTTCCTCCGTCAGAGGCTTCGGGAAGAACTCCATCACGTCCTTATCCCTACACATCTGTGAAAAGGGATAGAGGTCTTCGTCATCCCATTGCCGAAGTATCAATCTTTCCGTTCTAATCATACGTCAGGTGATGCCTTATAGCGCCGCAATCACTCGCTTGTCGCGTGCATTGCCTGGTTATGAGATGCTGGATGGTCACTTACCAGTCGCCCATACATTGCCGAGTCAGAGACGATCTCTGTTTCAATTCGCCGAAGCCCCAATGAATTGAATCCGTACTGAAAGAAACTCCCCCGTACCACGAGTGATATTCAACATACGACGCGGACGATCAGCAATGGCAGCATCGTTTTGCTGGCCAAATTGCTCTAACTCAGTTAGCAACTCGCGTAATGATTCGACCCCACTTGTCCCCTGGCAATCTAAACAGCTTGAAAACGAGAGCCGACTGGTCAGCCTCAGAAGATGATAAAACGTCATGCCCACCTAGCTTAGAAACGTAACGTGTTCAGCTTAACGCACATCATGAACTTCACCAGATTGATCGAAGGTCTAAAATCGGCCAAGAGCGGTCTTCTAGGAGCCATTGATATAGCGCTTTAACGCCGCCGGCATGCGCAGCTTTGTAGTGGCAACAGAAAAGCTGTTGCTGTGGCTGGCCTTGTTAAATGCTCTTCTCGAACTTTAACTGAAACTGCTGCCACCTTTTCCACAAATACGGCCATCTGTCTTTTAAAGTTTCTGTCGATGCGTTACGTTCAAAGTAATTGACAAGGCACTCTAGCTGAGCACTGCTTTCTGGCGATTCACTCTTAATAATATCAAGCAACGAAGTCTTAACGTCGTCAATAGTTGGCCTATCGGCGGCGTCCACTGAGAGCATTTCATGCACAAGAGATTGAATCTCAGGTTCTATCGGTGGGTCACTTTCAAAATTTATACTCGCGCTCTTTGCCCATTTCCTCCAAGCATCCGCTTTAGTCCACTTCTTACTATTGTTTTTCAACGGCATAGGCCAATAATCACTGAGTTTTATGCCAACCGGATGAAACCCTCCACTCATAAGCTCATAGAGAATAACCCCCAGTGCAAATACATCCGTTTTAGGTGATAGCTCGAATTCATCCCACTGCTCTGGAGCCATATAAGGCCGAGAACCACCGAAGACGGAAGAGTCTAAAGAAGCATTTGCCAGACCGAAATCAGCTATTAGAGCCAAGCTATAAATATCGAGATCTGGTAAATCACAAAAATCGCTTTTGACGTTTTTCAAAAAAATATTAGCTGGCTTCAAAGTAAGCGCCGTTAAACCGACCCACTTGCCCTAACCGTATTGAGCCACTTTTTTTG
>NZ_JBQDKB010000155.1:0-4656 GCF_052094685.1 Marinobacter sp. | reverse complement strand
CGATACCGCCGTTCGCTTCTTTCAGGAAGGTGGCTTTTTTATGTTTCCGATAGCCGTTGTGCTGATTATCGGACTCATTGTAGCCATTGAGAGATATGTATATCTGTCTGCTCAGAAGATCACTAATCGCAGGGACTTCAACCGCCTGCACCAGATGATTGCGAAACGTGATTTCAAAGGTGCGCTCAATTTCGCTCAGGAATCCGGTACAGCAATGGCTATCATGATCGGTTTCGGTCTTCAGCGCTTGGCTCGTCGCCAGGGCCGTGAAGACATCGAATACGCCATGGAAGAAGGGCTGCTGGATGTGATGCCTCGCCTTGAAAAGCGTACTCAGTACCTCGCAACACTTGCCAATATCGCAACATTGCTGGGCCTGTTGGGAACCATCATCGGCTTGATCGCTGCCTTTACAGCGGTTGCTGCGGCCGATCCTGCACAAAAAGCCAGCCTGCTTTCCCAGAGTATTTCCGTCGCTATGAACACCACGGCTTTTGGCCTTATGTCGGCCATCCCCATGCTGCTGATCCATTCTATTTTGCAGACTAAAACCAATGAGATTGTCGACAGCTTTGAAATGGCTGGCATCAAGGTGCTCAACCTGCTCAGTGATGGTTCTGGTTCTCGCCCTGGTGCTCAGCCGCAAGCTGCGTCACCTTCTGCCTCGGCGGCGGCGCCGGCCTGATAATCAGCTGGAGGACTTCAGGCTATGAGACGGAAACATCGTCGATTGCAGAGTGAGCCAGATCTCGACATTACGCCGTTCATGAACCTTATGATCGTGCTGGTGCCGGTGCTGCTTTTAAATATGGTGTTTGCACACACCAGTGTTCTGGAACTTAACTTTCCCACTGACGAAAGCATGACGACGGAGCAGGTTGAAGAGTTGCAGATACAGGTGGTTATCCACTCTGATCGCCTGGTGGTTGCAGACAACCAAGGCGGAGTGATCAAAACCGTTGACCAGAACGCTGGTGAATACGACTTTGCCCGGCTTAAAGAAGTCCTGAAAGAACTCAAAAGTCGCGTGCCCGATAAAAAGGACGTGATCATCATGCCGTCACAGGAAACCTCCTATCAGGCTTTAGTTGCCGTCATGGATACGGTTCGATCATACAACGCCGTGGTTGCGGGTAACCTTGTGGAAGCGGAGCTGTTTCCAGAAATCTCCTTGGGCGATGCTCCGGTGGTGGAGGCTGAAGTGGCGCAAAAAGCTGGGGGTGCATTATGAAAGAGTCTGCTAAAGCCCGTCGGCTAAAACGCCACCATAGGCGTAATAAAAACCAGAGCAAGATGAACCTAGTGTCGCTAATGGATATCTTCACGATTCTTGTGTTCTTTCTGATGGTTAATTCCTCATCTGATGTGCAGGTGCTCAACCAGAGCAGCACGATCAAACTGCCAGAGTCCACTGCTGTGCAACCACCGGGTGATGTGCTGGCACTGACGGTGACTGATCTGGATATCCTCGTAAACGGGCGTGTTGTTATCACTCGCGACGCACTGAAGGCGCTGGATGGACAAATAGAGCCGGGCCTTAAAAAGGAGCTGGATTACCAAGCCAGTCGGTCTGCCCAGCCGGTACCTGAGGCAGGGCGGGCGATTACCATTTTGGCAGACCGAGAACTGCCCTATGATCTGCTGAAAAAGATCATGTCGACCTGTGTGGACGCGGGATACGCCAGTATCTCTCTGGCTGTTAACCAGCGTGAAAAAGCGAAGGATCATCTGCAGCATCAGATTTGAGGCACAGTTATCTTTAAGCCATCGGCTCTTTCGGTATCTTACGGTAACAATATGTAATCCGATAAGTGTCACGGATAATAAAAACAGGAAGTTAATCTGACATGCTGCTGGTGCTCGCAGGATCCATTCTCACATTTGCCATGGTGCAGGAAGCTACCGTCGTAGAGCCCTATGAACGGGGCACTGTCGTTATTGAGCAAAAGGTAGATGCCAGTCCGGTGAAGCTCAGTACTGATTTTCGTGTTGAGCCGCTGGTGGAGCAGAAATTCCGCAATATTGTCCGTCAGGCATATGACTACAGCTGCGGCAGCGCAGCACTCACCACCATATTGAATTTTTATTTGGGGCGCACGCTCTCAGAGCGCCAAGTAATGGAAGGCCTGCTGCATTACGGCGAAAGTGATCGCATCGTTTCGCGTCGTGCTTTTTCCATGCTTGATATGAAGCGCCTTGTAACAGCACTGGGTTATCCGTCGGGTGGTTTTCGCGCGACGATCGACGATCTCATAGATCTCGATCACCCGGCTATTGTTCCTATCCAACATGCTGGCTTCAAACACTTTGTAGTGCTCAGAACCATCCGAGATGGCCGTGTATATGTGGCCGATCCCGCGGTAGGTAATTTGTCTTTTACCCTCGCCCAGTTCGAAGAAAAATGGCACGACAACGTGTTGTTCATTGTTTTCCCGGGCAGTGACAAGCCTTTAGATAACCTTGAACTCAAAGAAGAAGATTTGCGCTTTGTAGACGACCAAACGATGACCTTGCTGGCACTACAGCGGATGCCAGCCTTCCATGAGTCTACTGCTAGACGCATTCAGAATTTGCTTGAACGTCAGAAAAATAACCCGGATGGCAGTGTTGAGAATACCCGAAAGCAATTGCATTACCGTCGCAATTAACATTTGCCGGGCAGAGTGCCAGGCACAGGAATGCTACCAATAAAAATTAGGGAGTTAGGATGAATCGTTGGCTTGTGCGAGGTCTTATCCTTGTTTCCGCTGCGGGTTTGCTTTCGGGCACGGCCCTGGCGCAGGAAGGCAATGTAGATCAAGCGAGGGATGCGCTCGCAAAACAGGAGGGCGATAAAGACTCTTCACGCCAGCTTGAGGAAGTATTCCAGGCGGCTGAAAAGAATTACTCTCTGCAGAAAAAAGGGTCTCACTCCCTTAATTATTCGTTTGATTACTCTTACACGGCCGATCAACGTCTGGACCTTGCCATTACCAACGGCTCGGTACGCAATTTGGATGTCGTGCCCTCCGCAACCCATAACTTCACCAATGCGTTTTCCTATGATTTTGGCTTGTTGGATAACCTTACCGTAGGTGCACGGGTTCCTCTGGTTGTTAAGTACGACACTGAAGATGAACTGAACGTCTACGATTTTGGTGACATCTCTGTGACTGGTCGGTGGCAGCCTTTTGCTTATGTGCCAGGGAAAATGTCAACAACTCTGTTCGGTACATTCACCAGCAAGACAGGCGTCAGTCCCTACGAGATTGATATAAACGAGCAGCTTTCCACCGGCAGTGGCTATTACTCCCTCGGTGGTGGCCTAAGTCTGTCAAAGGTACTCGATCCGGTTGTGGTCTTTGGCTCAGTAAGTGCAACCTATAACCTGCCTGCAGAGGATCTTCAGCAGGTTCGCGGTGCTCGACTGTTGAACGAGGTTGAGCCCGGTTTTGGCATTTCCGGCTCTGCAGGGTTTGCCTATTCACTTTCTTACGATATTTCCCTGAGCATTTCAGCGCAGTTGAGTTACAGCGACGAAACCAACCTCACATTCTCCAATGGCGACCAGGCAATGGCTCAAGATCAGATGAGCGGTTTCCTGAGTGTGTCGTTGGGGACCCGGGTCAGCGACACCACGATTGTGAATACCAGCCTTGGTATTGGCCTGACTGAGGACGCCCCGGATTTTTCTCTCGGAGTGTCCCTGCCCATTAACTTCTCCGGCCTCAAAGAGTGATTGGCGCCGCTGACGATTTGACGGGAAGGGAAGGATTTCATGGGACATAACAGCCATAAACGGCAGCTTCTCGCGGCAATGGTCGCCACGACACTCTCGTGTGGAACCCAGGCTCAGCTCGCACAGAACCTGACCATTCATCCAAAGGCATTGGCTTTGGGTAACGCTGTCACGGCCGATCCTCCCGGGATCATGGCCATTCACTACAACCCAGCGGGCCTGACAAAACTGGAAGGGCGCCAGCTGGAAGTGAACCTGATGAGTATCTATCTGGATATCGACGCCGACTTCACGGCCCCAGATGGATATGAGATTTTCGGAATAGATGGTTTGGAAATAGACCCGAACACAGGCAAGCAAAGGGACCCAGTTGCCAATAGTCATAGCCACACCAACAACGTTGCGCTTTATGTGCCTGGTTTTGGCATTCTCCGAACCCCGCCCGGGCCGGCAATTGCGCCTTCTGCGGGTTTCAGTATTAATCCGCCGGGCTCCAAACTGACCTTTGGTAACGCCTTCTATCTGCCTCTGGCCGCAGGTTTTTACCGTGATAAAAATGATCCGGGTCGTTACCAGCCTCAGGCGACCGCATTGCAGCGCACCACCTATTTGGCACCAACCGTGGGCTACAAGATTAATAATGAATGGTCTGTAGGCGCAGGGATTCACCTGTCCCACATGGGTATTGCGGCAGATCAGTACATGCGGGCGCCGAACCTTTTGCTGGGCGTGGCAGAAATTCTCCAGGATGCGTTCAACTGTGAAAGTGGCGACGAGCCATTGCAGCCTTGGCTAGCATTGTGTGGCGGCAACGTGGGCCCCTGGGACGATATCGGTGCTTTAAGCATCAACGTTCAAGAAACGCTGTCGCCCACCTACACACTGGGTGTTATGTGGGAGCCAACAGATTGGTTTAGCTGGGGGGCAAGCTATACCTC
>NZ_JBQDKB010000154.1:0-4799 GCF_052094685.1 Marinobacter sp. | reverse complement strand
CTAGGGGGTGGAGGCCTTGCCGTGCGTCGACGAGCATTGAAAAATCCGAAAAAGTCCTAAGCGTGGTACTACTAATGGCATTGCCTGACAGGATAGCGACAGTTTCAAGGCACGCAGTGCGTGCCAGACGTCTATGTATTCTGTTCGTCATCCTGTTTATACAGGGTTGCGCCCAGCTGCCCCCTCAAAATGCATCGTCGCTGTCGTACGCGTTTGATCGCCCGGAGGAAACGCGCCTGGGCCGCGAGATTCAGCCTCATCTGCAGGGCCAACCGGGTGATTCCGGGTTTTACATTCAGGACACCGGCCTGCAGGCTTTTCTTCAGCGCGCCGCGCTGATTGAGGCTGCCGAACAAAGTATTGACGCGCAGTACTACATCTGGAACGGCGATGTGTCGGGAACGTATCTGGCGCGACGTCTGCTGGTGGCCGCCGACCGCGGTGTGCGTGTGAGGTTGTTGCTCGATGATATCAACGTAGATGGCGGCGATACGATGCTCGTCGCGCTGGATCAGCATCCCAATATCGAGATCGCCATCTACAATCCCTTCGCGGTTCGCCGGGGTATCGGTAAATGGCTGGGCTTTCTCACCGACTTTCAGCGTCTCAATCAGCGTATGCACAACAAGACCTTCGTGGCCGATGGCGCGCTAGGCATCATGGGTGGCCGCAATATCGGGGATGAGTACTTCGATTTACACCCACAGGTGAATTTTCGCGACCGCGATGTCCTGATCGCAGGTCCGATCGTTGCTGATCTGTCCGCCAATTTCGATGCGTTCTGGAACAGCGCGTCAAGCTACCCCATTAGCCAATTGGAGCCTGATGCCGCGCAGGGGCAAGGCTTGAACGTACAGTTGGATCAGCTCCGTGTGGCCGCATCTGATACCACCGGGCTCACTCGGGTACCGCCGCAAAATGCGACGTCAGCGTTTGAGTACATGGCGCAGGTGCTGGCGTTGCTGACCTGGGCCGAGGGGAGGCTGGTGTTCGATTCACCGGTGGTGAATAGTCAAGCGGAGACTGATCGCCCCCAACGCAGTGCCCAGGCGCTATACCAGCTTGTTGAGCAGGCTGACAAGGAAATTCTCGTGGAATCGGCGTATCTCATTCTTGGAGACGATCAGCTCGATATACTGGAACAGATCAGGGCACGAGGCGTCCGTGTGCTGGCCTTGACTAATTCACTGGCCTCCAACGACCTCACCACAAATCATGCCGGCTACGCACGTCGTCGCGGTACGATGCTCGCCAACGGGCTGGAACTGTATGAGCTGCGGCCCGACGCAGCAGGCTGTGCGAATTGGATTGAGATGCCGGGTTTCTGCGGTCAGGGTGCGGTGGGCCTGCATGCAAAGTCGGCGGTGTTCGATCGCAAAACCTTGTACATCGGCTCGTTCAACATCAACCTGCGTTCGATCTACCTAAATTCTGAAACCGTTCTGGTAATCCACAGCCCCCAACTGGCCGAGCAGCTTGCGCAGGACATCGAAGCGGCAATGGCACCGGAAAACAGTTGGAGGGTTACCCGGGACGCGGATGGGCAGTTGCTCTGGTCGGCGGATGAGGAGCAATCCTGGACGCACGAACCGGCCACGGGATTCTGGCGGCGTTTCAAATCCGGCCTGTTCAGCTTGTTGCCCATGGAGAAGTATCTGTAGCTTCGAATAGCTGTTTGTTGCTGACTATCCAGTCACTCGGCAGTCAACAGCATCTTGATGGCCTGTTCTTTCGCCGCGTCGCTGAAGATGTCATAAGCCTTTTCGATATCGTTGAGCTTGAAGCGGTGGGTTACCAGATCTGCGGGCGTGACGCCGCCGCTTTCAACGAACCGCATCAATACAGGGATGGTGTTGGTGTTCACCAAGCCGGTGCGCAGGGTGATATTCTTGATCCACAGGTCCTGCAGCTTGAATTCGACGCTCTTGCCATGCACGCCGATGTTGGCAATATGACCGCCAGCGCGAATAATATCCTGGCAGATATCGAAGGTTTCAGGGATGCCTACGGCTTCCATGGCTACGTCCACGCCTTCGCCATCGGTCAGTTCTTTGATGGCCTCAATCGGGTCCCTGGCTATGGTGTCGGTGGCACCAAGCATCTTGGCCATGGCCAGGCGATTTTCGTCCGGATCAATCATGATAAGCCGCGCAGGCGAGTAGAAGCGCGAGGTCATCAGTGCTGCAAGACCTATCGGCCCGGCGCCAACAATAGCTACCGTATCACCGAGTTTAACCTCGCCGTTCAGGGCGCCAATTTCGTGTCCGGTGGGCAGGATGTCGCTGAGCATGACGGCCGCAGCGCGGTCCATCTCTTTGGGTAACACATACAGGCTGTTATCCGCATGGGGGGTGCGCACATACTCGGCCTGGGTTCCGTCGATCAGATGGCCGAGAATCCAGCCGCCGTCCCGGCAATGGGCATAAACGCCGCGTTTGCAATAGTCGCAGCGGCCGCAGGAAGTGACGCAGGAAATCAGCACCTCGTCACCAACTTTGATATTGCTTACGCCGCTGCCAACTTCTTCTACCACCCCCAGGCCTTCGTGGCCAAGAATGCGTCCCGCTGTTACCGCAGGCACGTCGCCTTTGAGAATGTGTAAATCGGTGCCGCAGACGGTTGTGTGGGTGATGCGAACCACCGCATCCGTAGGTTTCTCGATCGCAGGTTGTGGCTTGTCTTCCCAGCAGCCTTTGCAGAAAAGATAGTAATTAATTACTATCTTGTTATATGGCAATTTCATAAGAGAAAATCAAATGGCTCTGGCGCGCTTCGGCGATAGAAAGGTGTTGGCTTTGGCTGGTCTGGTGGGCGGTGTTCTCCTTGTTGCGCTTCTTGTATTCTTCCGTGAAACGCCTGTGTACAAGGAGGTGGGTCCTCAACCGCTGAACCTAACGGTGATTGAAGTACAGCCAATGCCTTTCGTGCTTACCGCTAGGGGTTTTGGTATTGCCCGCCCGGCACACACGTGGCAAGCCTTGGCTAACGTCGCCGGCCGAGTGGTGCAGCGTCACCCGCAACTCAATAGCGGCACACTGCTACCCGCAGGTACGCTGCTGTTGGCACTGGACCCAGGGCGTTATCAGCTAGCCATAGCCGAAGTAGAGGCTGAGTTGGCTTCTTTGGCGGCAGAGCAGGCACAGCTTGACGCAGAGATGCGTAATACCAATCATTTATTAAAGCTGGAAAGTGAACGGCTGAAGTTGTCCGAAAGTGAGCAAGCGCGTATTGAACGCTTGCTTGAAACCGGAGCCGTGTCGCGTTCACAGCTTGATGAGCAACGCCGAGCCACTCTTGCCCAGCGCCAGCTTGTGCAATCACTGGAAAACCAACTCTCACTACTCCCCTCAAAACAGCAGCACCTTGATGCGCAGGTTAAACGCGCCACCACGCGCTTAGAACAGGGGCATCAGGATCTTGAAGACACACGTTTTATCGCCCCATACGATCTACGCATACGCTCGGTAGAAGTGGAAGAGCATCAGTACGCAAGCCTAGGGCAACCGTTATTTCTTGCCGACAACATAGGGCAGGCTGAGATTGAAGCGCAGGTTCCGCTGTCAATGTTGCGAAGGCTCATGGCGGCAGTGTTGATACCTGTTGATTCGCAGCAACCCGCGCTGGATATTTCCGACCGGTTCGATTTTTCGGCCATCCGAAGCGAAGTGGGTCTCACCGGTTTTCCTACCGTGCGTTGGCCCGCAAATGTCAGCAGAGTGGCCAGTGGCTTAGACCCCGCCACACGTAGTGTTCGGGTGGTGGTGACCGTAGACAATCCATACAGTTTGGCAGGCGTGCCCGAGCAACCAGCGTTGCAGCGAGATATGCACGTGCAAGTTCGGTTCTCAGTCGACAGCCTCAAGCCTTTGCTGGCTGTGCCATCTTCGGCGGTGCACCAAGGCGAGGTGTATCTGCTAGGGGAAGGAGACCTCCTACAGCGACGAGCTGTAACAGTGGCCTTCGAGCAAAACGGCCTTGCGGTCATTGATGAGGGGCTGGAAGGAGGTGAGCATTTGATTACCGATGACCCAGTGCCTGCTGTTACAGGCACGAAGGTTATTCCCCATCGTAACAAGGATCTTGAAGCGCGCTTGCAACAGCAAGCGCAGGGAGACGGGCAGTGACCCGCTGGTTTGCAGATCACCCCACCGCAGCCAATTTACTGCTTATATTGTTGTTGGCCGTTGGTTTGTTTTCTGCCCCGAACCTTAAGCGCGAAACCTTTCCTGATTTTCGTCCTGTTGAGGTCAGTATCGACGTTGTTTATCGCGGCGCCAGTGCGGCCGATGTGGAAGATGCGATTTGTCGGCGCTTATACGATGCCGTTAAGGGCGTTGATTATCTAGACGAAATGAAGTGTGTGGCACAGGACAACCTGGCCCGTGCCGCGGTTTCCATGCAGGCGAATGGAGATTCTATCCGTTTTTTGAGTGATATAGACACTGAGGTTAATGCGCTCACCGATCTGCCTGCCCGAGCAGAAAGGCCAGTGGTGCGTGAACTGCACCGCAGCGATCTGGTGGCGGCGGTTGCGGTTTATGGTGACCTAGCACCAAATCAGCTTGAAGATTACGCGCTGCAACTTGAAGAGCGCATCATGGCGCTGCCGGGCGTGGCCCAGGTAACCCTGCAGGGGCTTTCCCAGCGCCAATGGCAGGTAGAAGTTTCCCGGGCCGTGCTTGCGCAGCATGGGTTGTCGAGCAGTGATCTGGCCATGCAGCTCAGGCAGCAGAGCATTGATGTGCCGCTAGCAGCCTGTCGGACTTGCACCTGACAGACAGCGTTTAAAGTGATCTTGT
>NZ_JBQDKB010000153.1:0-4862 GCF_052094685.1 Marinobacter sp. | reverse complement strand
GTGGGTCAATTTTATTGGCCAAAGGTGGGTCAAAATAAATGGCCATTGACATACAGTTTCGATGGAACGTATTTTCAGAACAAAAACGTTTACACGGGCGATGAAAAAATCCGGGCTTACTGATGAGGCTCTGATTAACGCCGTGAAAGAAATAGATGATGGGTTGATAGATGCCGATCTTGGAGGCAACCTTTTTAAAAAACGTGTTGCAGTGCAAGGCAAAGGAAAGCGAGGCGGCATCAGAACACTGGTCGCAACTCAACTGGACAGCCATTGGTTTTTTCTTTTTGGGTTCCAGAAGAATGAACGATCAAACATTACTAACGCGGAGTTGAGAGCGCTACAGGAAATCGCAAGCGACCTGCTAAACCTTAATGACAAGCAACTACGCAAAGCCACCTTACGTGGGGAACTTGAAGAGGTGCATAGATGACCACGGCCAATCAAAGCAGTCGCATTCTGAGTGAGATGCAAGAAACGGCTTCGGGGCTCCACACTGCCGGGGTGATCAGCAAGCAGCGCCTGATCGAAATTGAAGTACTCTGCTGTCTTGATATTCAGGCACTTCCACCGGAAAAAATCAAAGCACTCCGCGAAAAAACGCATGTTAGTCAGGCTGTATTCGCTGCCGTACTGAATACCAGCCTATCGACCGTGCAAAAATGGGAGGCAGGTGCAAAGAAACCCAGCGGGCCGTCGTTAAAACTTCTCAACCTGATTGAACGGAAAGGTCTGGAGGCCCTGCTGTAATTGTTCCGTGCGGACGCGGAGAGGGTGAAAATATTTCCTCCTCCGCTTCACCTATCCAACCGCCGCAAAAAACCCCTTTAGTGCATCCCTGCGAAAACTACATAAAGCGGCAACCATTTTCCTGTTTGGCGCGACCAAAAACTGACACCAGACTTTTAACTCACTGACTTAAATCAGAATAATTTATTAAAAACAGCTACTTATAAGTATTTTCGAAAAACTGGCACACACTTCGCTTTACTCTCTCCCAAACTGTCAATTAACGATTCTTTGCCGGTATTCTGCCAAAACCTATATGAGCAGCGTGGCCCGGCACCTCTGAGTAGGGAGATTAGATATGCCCCAGGTCATTAATACCAACATTGCGTCACTGAACGCCCAACGAAACCTTAACGCCTCTCAGGGGCAGGCCAACACGGCTCTGGAAAGACTATCATCCGGGCTGCGAATCAATTCAGCCAAAGACGATGCCGCAGGCCTTGCGATTTCTGAGCGATTCCAGTCGCAAATTTCCGGTTTGAACCAGGCTCAGCGTAACGCCAACGACGGCATTTCCTTGGCGCAGACAGCCGAAGGCGCTATGGATGAGATTACCAACAACTTACAGCGTATTCGCGAACTGGCGGTTCAGTCGGCCAACGCGACCAACAGCATCTCCGACCGCCAGGCATTGAACCAAGAAGTACAACAGCGGGTTGAAGAGATTAATCGTATTGCCAGCCAGACTTCATTTAACGGTTTGAAGGTGCTGGATGGGACGTTTGGGGTTCAGACTTTCCAGGTTGGGGCGAATACCGGAGAGACAATCGGAATTAGCGGGCTGGATTCTCGCGGAAGCCAATTGGGTGCGGTGGTTGGACAAACCGAGAACTTCGTTGCCGCAGCACAACCAGTCCGCACAAGTTCCGAAAAACTTGAACTCACCTCCCCAGCAAGCCCGATGACAGGCGACATAACAGTAGACGGGGTACCCCTCGCCATCAACAACGATGCGGCTGATGTTGTTGGCCTAGCCAACACTATACAAATTAGGATTGATGCTGACCCAGGGCTTACAGCAAAAGGCATAACGGTGAAGGGTGACAACGATACCGGAAAGTTAACCTTCGCCAACCCCAGCGGCGAAGACGTGCCTGTTGCTATTAACTTGACCGATACAGAGACACCCGCAAAAACTTTTGTTCAGAATCTTACAGCGACGGGAGGTGGGCTCGACGCGTACTTTAAAGCCGGCAACACAGGCGAATTTAATTTGGAGGTAAATGGTGTTGCGTTTTCTGTGGAAGATACCGGGTCCCTAAACGATCTGGTTGGCGCAATAAATGCCCGTTCGAATGACACTGGGGTCAAAGCCAACTTGGACAAGTCCAACAACGAGCTAATGTTCCCATCAGCATTTGGTGGCGACTTCACTATTAAGATGACCGCAGATCTGAACGGCGACAATACAAATAATATTGATTTTGACGAGACTTACACTGTAGCTGCTAATACAGTCTCGCTAAATGATACCGACATCTCGACGCCTGAAGGTGCCGACCGGGCCATGATCGCAATCGATTACGCGATCGACCAAATTAACGGCTTCCGTGCCGAACTAGGTGCGGTGCAGAACCGCTTCGAGTCGACCATTGCCAACCTAGCCACAACCTCAGAAAACCTCTCTGCCTCCAATAGCCGAATCCGCGATGCGGACTTTGCGGCGGAGTCTGCCGAATTGGCCCGCACCCAGGTGCTTCAGCAGGCTGGCCTTTCTGTACTGGCCCAGGCCAATGCGAGGCCACAGCAGGTTTTGCAGTTGCTGCAGGGTTAAGCATGCTTCAGAGTGAGATGAACACAAAAGTTGCGTTTCATCTCACTCTGAACAAACGTCTCGTCAACACATTTCAAGCATTCTCAAAAATAGCGGTGACCTGTTCAATCAGGTGCTCAAGATTACCCTCGATCACACCCCAAACGATCAGTGGCTCAATAACCGCGTAGCCGTGAATCAAGACATTCCGAAAGGCAATCATCTTCCGGTAATCGGTAATACCCTCCGCCACACTGGGGTCAATCTTGTGCAACTTACTCATTGCTTCGCCGATTATTTCGAACTGCCGCTCCACTCCCGACTGCAAAAGTTCATCGGCAAGATAATCAGCTTCCGTTTTAGCGGCAACGAACCGTTGAATCTTTTCTGCAGCAGCTTTTATATCAAACACATACTTCAAAACCTCACGCTGCATACAAAGGCTGCCTCTCTTCCATCACAGAACTGCGGAAATACGGATTGGTCAAAGAGGACTCGGTAACCAAATCTACCGAGCGACAGAACATAATCTCCAAGTCTTCTTTAAGACCAAAAAAAGCAGTGGCTATGTCTCTCGCTGAAAGCGTTTCTTCAAAATCCACGAGAAAATCTAAATCGCTGGCTGCATTGAATTCACCTGTAACTACTGACCCAAACACTGCCAACTGACTCACTTTGTGCTTTTCACAAAGCTGGCGGATTTCGTCGTGCTTATTAAGTAGCAACTGCAGCATGTCTAGGTTAGGCATGTTGGTCTCGCTCTGCGGATCAAGTGGTCTCTGAGTCTAGCGCAAGCCATTGGCAATAGAAATTGGGGCTCAACTTACAGCGTGACCACAAACGCCTCAACAGCCGGCTGAACTGGCCAAGCACCTCTATCTCAGCGCCTAGCGTCCTGACTCTCCATATACTGCCTCAGCAGTTTATTAATTCTGGTCTGATACCCCTTCCCCTGCGCCTTGAACCAAACCAACACATCTTCATCAATGCGCAAAGTCACTGGTTGCTTTGCAGGCACACGAAGCTCGGCCTTCTGAAAGAAATCATCATCCAGCTCGGCAATATCGCTTGTATCGATCGCTTCATCGTCCATTTCAGCTAAACGCTTCCAGTCTGTTTTAGATGTTTTGTTCATATAACCTCACCTCTTGCCTGGTCGCTTTTCGAGCAGAAATAATCCGCACCACATCTTCGCGCCTCTCCGTATAAACAACAACGCCAACCAATTGCCGCATCAAACCTATAGCTCGCCAGCGCTCCTCCCCGTATGCAAATCGCTCATCAATCCCTGTCAGCATTGGATGATTGAACATATCAATCGCATCTCGAAAATCTATTCCATGCTTACGAACATTGGCCGCATTCTTCGAGTCATCCCACTCAAATAACATCACACATCCATGTATTTACAGTTGTACATACAACCTAACAGACAACCGAGGAAACTACTATTCAATGAACCAAAGTCGACCTCTTAAAAACTGGCACACCTTTCGCTACACCTCATTATAAAGCAGCACAAACCACCAAAAACTGCAGGCCTTTGCCGCACATTTCACAATAGCGGCAGGTATATGAGGTATCCCATGCAAGCCAAGCATCACATCCAGGAATCCCGCGCTCAACAGGCACAGGCTGCCCGCTTACTTCTGCAGGCAAACCGTGCTTACGGCGAATCCAACAGCAGCGGGCTTAGCCATATTCAGCGCCTGCAGGCCCGGCAGGAATGCCGTGTGTACCTGGAAGAGGTGATTGCGCTTGAACCAAACAGCGCCATTGCTTTGGGATTGCTGGGGCGTGTCGAGATGGACGACGGGCAACTTGAAAACGCCCACGACCTTTTCAACGCAAGCCTGGAAGCTCAACCTGACCAAGCGCAGCAATATGCCAACCTCGGTTACTGGGCATTAAAAACCGAACGCCCTGCATTGGCCGAGCAGCACTTCCTACAGGCACTGGACTGCGACCGGCAATCCGCAGCCGCTTTTTGCGGTTTCGCCCACGCCAAGCGATTGCAAGGCCAGTTTGATGTCGCATACCTGCACTATCGCAAGCTGCTGGAAACCGGCGCGGAGTGGGATTCCGTGTACAGCGGCATGCTCACCTGCGCTCAACACCTCAGCGTGAACAAAGCAGATAGCCGCTTAGCCTTGGATGCCATCGCCCTGCTAAAGCACGAAGGCCTGCCCCATCAGGAAATCGGGCGTTTTGTGGCTGCTATTATCCGCCAGCAGTACGATCTGGATAACCCCAAGGCGGAGGTCTTCCTAGCAGCCTGTCGGACTTAACCAAGCAGTATCGACATGAGATAATCGGGGCA
>NZ_JBQDKB010000152.1:0-5400 GCF_052094685.1 Marinobacter sp. | reverse complement strand
GCTAGACACGGTGTAGGTCATCGGAAATCCTCATTGGTCATGGTCAGAATTCAAGATTAAAACAATACGTTTTTAGCGCCAACTGTGCGCTGCGGCCTGACGCCAGTCACTGGCCCAGGCATCCGGGGCGCAGTCGGTGTGCAAAAGACAGCCATCTTCAATACAGGGATATAACTGGGCATAGGTCATAATGCTGCCTTGATTGACTCGCCGATTAATATCCGCAGGCTCCAAATCTTCCAGTCGATCTTTGCCCAGGATGCTAAGCAGTTCTGCCAGGGTTTCCATGGAGGAATGATGGTAGTTGGCAACCCGTACACCCTTGTCGGTTACATCCAGCTGTTCGTAGCGCGCAGGGTTATGGGTGGTGATGCCGGTGGGGCATTTGTTGGTGTTGCAACTGCGGGACTGGATGCAGCCGAGCGCCAGCATCATGCCGCGGGCTGAGTTCACGGTGTCGGCTCCCAGAGCTACCATCCGCAGCATATGAAACGCAGTGAAGGCCTTGCCCGAGGCAATAATTTTGATCTTGTTGCGTACACCGATGCCGCGTAGAGCATTGTGCACAAAGTGCAGGCCATCCCGCAGCGGCATACCCACAGAGTTGGTCAGCTCTATTGGTGCGGCCCCTGTGCCGCCCTCGCCGCCGTCTACGGTAATGAAGTCCGGTCGCAGGCCAGTTTCCAGCATGGCTTTACAAATACCAAGAAATTCCCGTGTGTTGCCGGGGCATAACTTGAAGCCCACCGGCTTGCCGCCCGAGAGTTTTCGCAGCTGCGCCAAGAATTGGAGCATTTCAATAGGGCTGGAGAAGGCCGAGTGCCCGGCCGGTGACAATACGTCCTCTCCCATGGGTACCATACGAATACGGGCAATTTCATCGGTGACCTTGGCGGCGGGCAGCAAACCGCCATGCCCGGGCTTGGCCCCCTGGGACAGTTTGATCTCGATCATTTTGATCACATCCAGCCCTGCCTGCTCTGCGAAAAGATCCGGATCGAATGCGCCCTCTGGCGTGCGGCAACCAAAGTAACCGGTTCCGATTTGCCAGATCAGGTCACCGCCGTATTCAAGGTGCCAGTCGCTGACCCCGCCTTCGCCGGTGTTATGGGCGAAATTTCCGAGTTTGGCGCCGCGGTTGAGTGCCATCACCGCATTGCGGCTGAGGGCGCCGTAACTCATGGCGGAGATGTTCAACGGGGAGGCTTCATAGGGCCGGGTGCATTCCGTCCCGCCAAAGGTGATCCGCAAATTGATTGGAAGGCACGCCTTGGGTGCAACGGAATGGTTTACCCATTCATAACCGTCGCGGTAGACCTCAAAGATGGTGCCAAAGGCGCGGGTATCGTTAGCTTTTTTTGCGCGCTGATAAACCAGACTGCGAAATTCCCGATTGACCGGAGCGCCGTCCAGATCGGATTCCACAAAGTACTGCTGCAACTCTCGCCGAACCGATTCGAACAGGTAACGGAAATGACCGATAACCGGATAGATCCTGAGGAGAGTATGTTTATTCTGGGTAAGGTCATGAATGCCTAGAATAAAAAGCGGCCCTATGATCAACCAGGCCCAGTTAACGCCCGGCCAGACAGTGCCGGCAATAACCAGCGTGGCGGCCAGCGCCAGACCGGAGACTATAAAAGCTTGACGAAAGACCATAAGGGGAATCCTGTTTTGTATCGCGAACAGAACCCCAGGAGTCCTGAGGTTCGTACGGGTTTGCGGGGCAAAGCTAACCGCTTAATCGGTTGACCCTTGTCCTTCACCCTCTTGGATATGGAAGCTGGATGGGTTGTTTCCGCGCTCGATATCGTCCGCACTTACTCCTTCTGCATGTGCTGTTGCTCCCAATGTGAAGGCTATAAGGGCGCCTATCAGTGTTAAAGTTTTCATGATGCCGTTCTCCGTCTTTGGTGTAGCGGCCACGCGCCTGTTTCTGTGAGTTCATTCAACGTTCTGAAGTGTGGCTTTCACACTATGGACACACGAGTGGTCGAAGAATTACAGACTATTCGGATACTGCGGATTCGGGAGCGTCTGCTGCGCTGGGCAGCGCATCATAATGGGCCCGCCTGGGCAATGTGTTCGGTGGTCAGCGACGAATTGTTTCCTTGCCCGACCATTCCGCCCCGGGCAGTGCGGCCCGACGATCACCCTGCGGCTGACTGAACTCATGAACGCTATCACATGTAACACTTTTCCCTGAGCAGTGTCTTTAGGACGTGAATGTTGAAAACACCTGGGGGCTCTCGGCCAAAGTGGTCGCGAGGGTTGCCAGTCCCATTCAGATAACGCCACACAAAACTGCGAGGTATTGAAATGAGTAACAATTTGAGAGGAATCATTGCTGGGCTGATTGCAACCGTCGTTCTTTCCTTATTGATGGTCGTCAAGGGCATGATGGGTGTGATGCCCGATCTTAATGTTATCGCCATGTTGGCCAGTAAGCTGGGTGGCAGCATGGCGATAGGCTGGGCCGCGCACTTTACTATTGGCGCGATCCTCTATGGCCTGGTATTTGCCAATCTGGGCAGTATGATTCCGGGCGGCTCTGACATTGGCCGGGGTATCGTGCTGGGTGTGATCGGTTGGTTGGTGATGATGGTGGCGCTGATGCCGATGGTGGGCGCCGGCTTCTTCGCGCTGAACATGGGTATGATGGCGGCGGTCGCGACGTTGGTGCTGCACGCTATCTTCGGCTTTGTGCTCGGCTTTACCTATAAAAAACTTGGATCCTGACTCTGTAACAATTTGCAGGTTCGCCTGTCAGTAGGCCATGAGATACCGAACGACTTACCTTAATTGCCGCGTTGGCCCTGTGTAACCTTTGCGTTGTTGGTCGGGTCGCAAACCCCTTGGGTGGAGCTGGTCTCCACCTTCTTTTTGATCGCCTCTTCAATTATCCAGAGCCTGTCCTGGCCCCAGCAGCTGAGGGTTCCATAGCGGAAACTCGGAACGCCCCAAAGCCCGCAGTCATACATTGCCTTACGGTTTACTTCCGCCCATTCACGCCAACTCTGGTCATTTAACAGAGTCTCTGCCTTCTGCCATTCCAAGCCAGCGCGCTCTACGATGACTTTCAGGCCCGCATCGGTTTCCGAGCGGATACCTTCGGCATTGACGGCTCGGGCGTAGGTTCGCATGTATTCGGTTTCGCGGCCCAGGGAGCGGGCGTATTCAAACAGGGCATAACACCTTTCTACGCCAGGCCCGAGGGGGTCAGCGACAAAGCCATAAGGAATACCCAGCTTATCGGCTTCTCTTTTTGTGTCGTGGAAGATGTACCACTTCTTGGCATCGGGTACCGATTGCCCGCGCATCACCATGGGGAGCACCGGCCTCAGTTGCAGAGGAGTATTCCATGCGTCTGCCAGCTGGATTGCCCGTTCCAGGCCGAGGTAGGAGTAAGGGCTGCGGATGGAGAAGAACACTTCCAGAGTGGTCTCGGCGGCCGGATGGGCATCGGGTAGTCTGGTGGCGGTACTCGTTAAATCAGCCCAGGTGCGCGTATATGTGATGGCATCGGAGGCGTCCCGATTCAGCCCCTGATCCGTGAGGCTTCGCTCAAGATGGTCCAGCCGGTCCACGCCCCAGAACCACTCGCCAAGGTACCAGATCATGCTGCCCTGATAATGGCCGAGCCGCCGGAGCATTTTTTCATTCTCGAACAGGGCTTGATCGTGAAGATCTGTAGGTGCCGGACCTGGCTCGCTTTGGGAATTGGAGCTCCAGAGATCCGCCAATATGCGGGCAGCGGTGTTGAGCCCGTCGTTGGCTTGTTCGGCATGAAGCAGTTGGGCTGTGGCGGACTTGAGTTCGGTTTCAGAGAGTGGCGTTGGCCGGTCAGGCGGCGTGAAGTTATACAGTTGGGCAATTCGTGTGGCGTCCTGTTGAGCCCACGAACCCCACAGCACCGGCTCGGGGAACATTTTGTCATCCAGCCGCCAAACGGTATGGAGCCGGAAACGCACCCGAAAGCGCTCCTGTAGTTGGACAAGTGCCTGCAACAAAGGTAGCCCGAAAGGGTCTCGAGGATTCACGAAAACCCGAACAAGATCGCTCTCGCCCCGCCGCCTTGCTCGAGCTTTGTGCATGGATCGTTGCAGAGCATGTTGGTACGAACTGGAAAGTGCGCGGGCGAACCAGGGCATAAGATCCGCTTTGACTGGGCGGCGCATAGGGGAGCCTCTTTTTGTTATTTCTTGATTAGCAAATTGTATACGCACTGTAACAGTTGTACTTCACATGTGACGTTCAACAGCCAGTTCAGAAGCACGCAGTACCCCGGTTGTGAATTTGTCTATATTGATAACATTGGCAGACAACCGGGGCATTTGTTTTAGGAATGACCGTCGCGTACTAGGCAGTGACGGGGGCGGGTTGCCGTGAAAGTGTCAGGGTATCGTAATCTCGCAGCAGGAATAAGGCGGCACAGGCGGCCAGCATTGGCCAGGCAGCAAAAAATATAAGGTTGTCGAACGGCTGGAGGTATTTGCTGATTGCCGCGAGGGTGGATACCCCGTGGAACACCAGAATGGCGCCGTAGGTCCAGGTTTTAAACAGCCCTGCAACGAAGGCGAGGATCAGTGCAAGTTGGGCGATACCCATCGCGTAAAAGACGCTGTCGCCAAGGCCACCGAGCCCATAGAACGCTGTGAAGACTTTGGCGGCGTGTTCAGGCTGAACCAGTTTGTCCAGGGTCCAGAACAGAAATACAATAAAAACGCCGAGTCTGAGCAACAGCAGGGCAAGAGGTAGTTGTTTGGGCATTCGTTTCTCCTTTTGGATTTTGAGCGATCGCTCCAGTAGCAGGCATGGACAGGCGTAGCTTTACAGAGTTCCATCAAAGGAGCTCTTCTTGTAGCAGTTGGGCAGAGTCTGTGCACGAGGAAGCACAGAAAACACAGTTTCAGAAAGGCGCTTCTTAACACTCTGGAACGCAGTGTCACTACTGAGGATCGGGTAGGCGGAAAATCCTTAGCCCCGCCGATAGCAGGCGTTTATTCGATGATTTCGCTGATCTGGACTGCAGGTTGTACGTTGGTGAAATTCGGGATATCTCCCAGAATCTCTTTGGCGTGAGGCCCGAACGCTGCCTCGAAGTCACTAACCGAGTCAAAATACAGGTGCCCCATGGCGATGTAGGTGGGTGGTTCTCCCGGCGCGCCTCCTGCCAAGCCTGATTCGATGGCGGTTCGTTTGCAGGCATCTCCGAGCTTTTCACGAACCAGCGCCATATGAGTGTCACGGTAATAGGTAATGTCGAACGTGCTATCTGCAGTCTTGGGGTAGAGTACGCTGACTTTTATCATTGTTGAGGCCTCGCTTTTTGGGGTTCGAACATAAGGTGTCAACGCCGGTTTAAAAGTGACCCACTTATCGGGAATATCGCCGGTTGAA
>NZ_JBQDKB010000151.1:0-5407 GCF_052094685.1 Marinobacter sp. | reverse complement strand
CCGCGTACTGCATTGGCAATAAGCGATATGACCAGCAGGATGAGAAAGATAAAGAATAGTACTTTAGCGATACCTGCCGCTGTACCTGCAATACCCCCAAACCCTAAGACACCAGCAATAATTGCGATGACCAGACAAACTACAGCCCAATAAAGCATAGTAAATCCTCGTTGTTTGGCTTCAATCTAAAAATGGCACAGCTTTTGAGGATGCACAAATAATGGGTGCTGTCGGGACCTGTGCTGTATAACTTTTTAGTTTCAGATGTTATTTCAAGGTTATGTTTTTATTAGAATAAATCGGGTTTATTGGCGGATAATTACACTTTTATAAGATAGGCTGTTTGTCGGTGTATTGTTATCCTCACACTGCTGCTATTCTTGATAGACGCAGGTTTGGAGTAATGTATGAATATAAAACACACAGTCTGCGCACTGGCTGTCGCCGCGTCTTATACGCTTGCTGCACCTCTGTGCGCGGAACCAGAGGACTCATCCGTCAGTCAGCTCAAGCAGGAGAGTCAGGAGCTTAGCGAGGCACTGCAGGAGTATGGCGCCGACCAGAAGGACCAGGCGGAAGACTCCATTAACCGAATGCTCTCAGCTCTCGATAAACGAATTGTAGAGTTAGAACAAGAGCTGACGGAGAACTGGGACGATATGAGCAACACCGCTCGGGATCGCTCACAGGAAAGCCTAGAATCTCTGCGTGAGCAGCGAGCACGAGTGCAGTCCTGGTATAACGAACTCAAAGCCAGTTCCGCATCGGCATGGGAGCGAGCCAAAAAAGGTTTCTCGGATGCGTATGAATCATTTTCCGAGCAGTGGAACGAAACTGAACGGGATTTGACCCTCGATCAGGACAAGAGATCCAAAAGTATTTGACCACCAAAACCAGACAAGGAAACACCATGCCACTTTCTTCCGATCACATTGACGAGCTTAACTTGCTGTCCCAGTTTGAATCCTCCTCAGGGCAGGCTGGTATTAAAGTACACCGCAGTGACGCGGCACCTGAAACCGTTCAGGCCGCAGAGCGCCTGTATGCAAAGGGACTGATCAGCCAGGATGACGGCGGTTATCTCACGCCCCTGGGCAGCGAAGCTGTCGAGCTGACCCAAAAGCTTCAATCTATCCTTACCACCTAGCAGCCACGCGGTCAGCCCGGATCGCCACCTGTAATGGTTACCCGGCCGGGTGTCTGTGTCTGTTCCGGTTGCGAGCTGGTCTCTAAACTGACTAGCGTTTCAGATACCTGATCCCGGCAGTTCTTTATGCGATCGTTTTTTTACTCTTTTTTTGTTCCCGCCTTGTTTGTGTGGCTGTGGAGTACTGGTTTTATTGGTGCCAAGTATGGTTTGCCCTATGCCGAGCCGTTTACTCTATTGCTAATTCGAATGCTACTAACTCTGGGGTTACTTGCTGGCCTTGCCTGGGTGTTAAAAACCCGCTGGCCTGGTTGGCGTGCAGCCGGTCACCTTGCCGTAACCGGGCTACTGGTTCACGGTTGTTACCTAGGTGGTGTCTATTACGCGATTCAAGGTGGTATGCCTTCGGGCATAGTGTCTCTGGTGGTTGGTTTGCAACCACTGGTCACCGCGGGCGTTGCTGTGCTCATATTGAAAGAAACCGTGTCATGGCGGCAATGGCTGGGGCTGGGGCTTGGACTGTTGGGTGTTACGTTGGTTTTACTGGAGAAGTTTGGCGGGAGTGGTAACGCTGGGGAAGGCTTTCCGTTCTGGACGTTGGTTTGGGCCCTGCTTGCTCTGACGGGTATTTCTCTGGGTACGGTTTATCAGAAGCGTCATGGCACGGGTGCGGATTTGGTGGCGGGCACCATTATTCAGTACGGTGCAGCCGCTGCATTGTTTGCCGTTGCCGCATTAATGCTCGAAACCCGTGAAGTGGTGTGGTCGTTACAGCTACAGCTTTCCATGGCTTGGCTGGTCTTGGGGGTTTCCGTTGGCGCCATACTGTTGTTGATGTGGCTGATTCGTCGTGGTGCAGCGTCTCAGGTTGCTAGCTTGTTCTATCTGGTGCCGCCAGTAACTGCTTTGCAAGCTTTCTGGTTGTTTGATGAGCGCCTGGGCGCACTGGCCATCACCGGTGGCATTGTGTCTATCACCGGTGTTGCCTTGGTGGTGTCACAAAGGCGCCCGGCTTAACAGGCGCCACAGCAACGGTCTTACCGCGCTGTTTGTTTGCTGATGGTGCGCATAACCCCAATAATTTCTTTTTTATTCATGTACATGGGGACTGCATAGGTGCCGTGTGCTTCTTTCATGGCGGCATCTGCCATCACCGAAAAGTGTTTTTCGTCGATGCCCTGTACCGCTCGTTCTATCGGCATGGCGGCTAATAGCGCATTGACCCGCTGAATCAGCTTGTCGGCGGCTTCTGAGTCTGCCTCTGTATCTGTGGCTAAGTCACACAGCCTGGCCAGCGCGGCCATTCGGGCCTGTGCGCTGTGCCTGTTCAGCTCCAGAATGTGTGGCAGAACAATGGCATTCGCGCGGCCATGAGGCACGCCATACTGTGTGCCAAGCTGATGTGCGATGGCGTGTACATAGCCTAGCGCCGTTTTGTTTAATGCCAAGCCACCGTAGTTTGCGGCCAGTGCCATTGCGTCGCGGGCTTCGTAGTTCTGACCGTTTTCGCAGGCTTGTTCCAAATACTTGAAGATCAGCTTTACGCCAGCTCCGGAATAAAACTCGGTTTCGGGTGTCGAAAAGTCACTGATCCAGGATTCCAGGCAGTGGGTCAGGGCATCAATGCCAGTATCTGCGGTTACCGACTTTGGCATGCCAGCTGTAATTTCGGGATCCAAAGCTGCGGCCAAAGGAACCACCTTTGGGTCGATCACGAGGTTTTTAACGTGTGTGACTTCATCGGATATAACCGCGCCGATGGTTACCTCTGAGCCAGTGCCGGCGGTAGTTGGAATAACAAATAAAGGAAGCGATCGCTTTCGGGCTTTGAGTATGCCAACTAACTGCTTAGGTGTTTTATGGTTGGATGCGGCCAGCGCCAACACCTTCGCAGCGTCAATAGAGGAGCCGCCGCCAATTGCCAGTACGGCATCGCAGCCATTGTGACGGAGTATTTCTAAACCATTTTCTACCACTCCAAATCCTGGGTCTGGCGTCACTCCGCTGTATACAACCGTCTCAACTCCAAGCTCATTCAGGTGTTCCGCGATCGGGCTGATAACCCCGAGCTTAAAAAGCACATCGTCTGTCACGAGCAGAACTCGCTTGAAGCCAAAGTGTGCCATATGCTCGGCCAGCCGAAAGCGAGACTGTGCGCCCAGCAGCGTATTGGGTATAGGGCTTGGTATAAGCTTTGTTACTAACTTGAGCGCAGCCAGTTGAGCTTTGGCGCGTACAGGGGTAATCAGATCAGCAATCATGGCCAGCTTCCGGGTAGTTCCAGTTGAGTTCAGGTCTTGACTATAGTCTGACAATCTATCATTTGGAAATGGCTCCGGTGTCCTTATGGTAACGTCAGATGAGACGTGTTTGAGGTATCTTAAAGCGACTGTTTTCCGGGAAATGTCTAAAACTGTGACAGAGATAGAAACGATATGACCTATTGGCTGGTTGCGAATCCAGAAGCGGGCGATGGCCAGAAGGGCCGGGAGTTTTGGCTTGAACAGCTGGCGAATGCCGGGATCACAAGCCTGGAATATGGCTCTTTTCAAGAACAAGGGTGGCAATCGCAAGTAAAGGCAGGTGATATTGTGATGGTTGCTGGCGGCGATGGGTCGGTTAATGCCGGGGCCAGTTTATGCCTTGAACGCAACGCAACACTGGCTGTATTACCTTCGGGAACCGCAAACGATTTCGCCCGTAACCTGGCCCTGCCAGACGACCCCGCTGCCGTGTGCGAGCTGGTTCAGCAAGGCGTCACTCAGCTGGTTGATGTGGCAGAATTTGGCGACGGAATTTTCCTGAATGTTGCGCACGTTGGCCTGGGAACTCTTCCAGCCAGGGAGTCGCAAGGTTCTGCCAAAAAATTGTTTGGCCGGTTTAGTTATGGCGTCGAATTACTGCGCCGAGTGAATGCCAAACGGGGATTTCACGCTAAAATACAGTGTGATCAGGCTTTTGTGCGTGGTCACTGGCTATCGATTGCAGTATCCAATGGTGCTTTTTTCGGGGGCGGTAACGAAATTCCGCAAGCAACGGCCAATGATGGGCTTTTGGATGTTATTGCTGTGAAGCCGCGCCCACTGTTTCAGCTTTTGCTCACCTTTTTTCTGGTTCAATTTAGTGGCAAATCTCCCAGGCGTACCAGTACGGTTGTGCACCTGAAGGGCAGACGCTGCGACATTCTCACCGCCAATGAAAAAACCGTGACTGTCGATGGAGACGCAGCGGGTAAAACACCATTGCGCGCGATGTGCCGAAAGCACTGCCTTCGTGTGATTGGACCTGAGGTGGTGAGTACGGGTGAGGCTGAGAACAGCCAGCCGGGGCTCAAGTAGGGCATTTATGGCTCGTAGATCTATAAAAAAACGATTATTTCGCATGGCTGCCTGGGTGTTTTTCACCGTGGTTGCGTTGTTCGTTTCTCTGTTGCTCCTGTTCCGCTATGTGAATCCGCCAACCTCTGCATTTATTCTCAGCTACAGTCTTGCCAACCCTGATAAAACCGTGCAGCAGCAGTGGGTGGATCTTTCTGATATTTCACCCTGGATGCCTCTCGCGGTTGTGGCCAGCGAGGATCAGCGGTTTCCAGAGCATTGGGGGGTTGATTTTTCAGCCATCCGCAAAGCGCTGGCGGAATATCAGTCGGGTGATGGGCTTAGGGGGGCCAGCACCATTACCCAGCAAACCGCAAAAAATCTGTTTCTCTGGAATGATCGAAGCTTTGTGCGCAAAACACTGGAAGCCGGCCTTGCCCTGGCTCTTGATGGCCTTTGGCCCAAACGAGGGATTCTTGAGGTGTATCTGAATATTGCCGAATTTGGCTACGGAATATACGGTGTGGAGGCTGCGAGCAGGTTCTACTTTGGTATTTCAGCACGACACTTGTCTGCCGAGCAGGCGGCGCGGCTTGCCGCTGTGTTGCCAAACCCCAAGGTATTGAGTGTTACCTCACCATCGCCTTATGTGCGGGATCGGGTGTTCTGGATTCGTGGCCAGATGGATCAGCTTTCCGGGTTGCAGTATCTGAGAGGCCTTTAGCATTCTCTTGCATACATACCTTGGGCGCTCTATGACATACAAACTCTCTTGAATACAAAAAGGCGTTGGCTCACGGAGCCGGGTCGTTCTTTGCTACCATGAGCCCCTGTACCGACGGAAGAGAACGTTATGAAAGTAATGTTATTGGGAGCAACGGGGCTTACTTGTCACCGCCGGAGTAATACTGACCCACTAGCGCCGACTTAAAATTGACCCATC
>NZ_JBQDKB010000150.1:0-5461 GCF_052094685.1 Marinobacter sp. | reverse complement strand
AAGATCACTTTAAACGCTGTCTGTCAGGTGCAAGTCCGACAGGCTGCTAGGGGGTATTTATGAACCCGGATTCATTAAATAATTAAGGCTACGCTGTATGGAGGTGCCGTTACTATAACTTACGCGACGTTACAGCTCTGAGGGTTAACGCACTGTATAATCAGCCCTTTACGGGGCTAAATAAGCATCGATTTTTCTGAAAGTTGATGCCAGGCCCTGGTGCTTTTTATAGAGAACTATCGTTTTCCAACGGAACTGTATGAGTAATAGCGAACAAGATTCCTTGCTGATGCTGCTCAGAAAGGCACAACAGCAACAAAGTAATTTGCACCTCCGGTTCAAAAGCGGCGGTCAGATGGTGGTGCTCGGGAAAGAAGGTTTGTTCAGGCAGAGCGGGTGTAGCCTGAAGAGTCTTTTGGAAGCGACACCGGCGAATACAACGGTTAAAAAAATAGCTGAAAAATCTCCTGTAATAGCAGGAGTCAGGGAAAAAGGGCGCGAGTTGCGTGAGCTGCAATGGATGCTTGCCTACGAGATATCCGGTGGCAAGTTGTTGTTTGATGCCAAAGATACCCATGTTTTTAAGCTCGACCGCTGGCCGAATTTCACAAAGCTGCCGCACTCCGATAATTGCCTGAGAATGACTGCGTTTCTGGGTAAGCGCGCGACTTCTGTAGCTTTAGTGTCAAAAATACTGCAAATCCCCATTGAGCAGGTTCGGCGCTTTTACGTTGCATCCCGAGAGGCTGGCTACACGATAGCCCTGAACGATAAAGCGGAAGTGATTGAATTACCCGCCAAATGGAAAAATCGCTCCCTGGTTTCTTCACTGTTGATGAAGCTGAAAAGGGCCTGAGCCGGTGCAACATAAAATCATATTTTGTGGCTCAGTGGGGGCTGGCAAAACAACGGCTATTGCAGCCATTAGCGATAAGCAAGTTGTGTCTACCGAAGCCAAGGCCAGCGACGAGGTGAAATCGAAGAAGGCAACCACAACGGTCGCAATGGACTATGGTGTGCTAAACCTTGACGGCGGCGCTAGGGTGCACCTCTACGGCACGCCGGGCCAGCAGCGGTTTGATTACATGTGGGATATCCTCAGCACCGGTGGGTTGGGCTTGGTTATTTTGGTAGACAACACAGCCGAAGATCCCATCGGGGAAATGGAGTTCTACATCAAAAGCTTCAAGTCATTTCTCAAGGACAAACCATTCTGTGTTGGTGTAACGCGCATGGATTTGGGGCCTCGGCCCAGATTGGGCGAATACCAGGAAAAGCTGATTGAGCTCGGGCGGTACGCACCCGTATTTGAGGTGGATGCGCGAAGCGCCAATGACGTTAAGACTCTGATTCGCGGTCTCATCCATTTGATTGCCGTTGGGGTTTGAATGAGCAGTATCTTGTCCCTGAGAAAGTTCGGCGTTGGCATTGGTGAGCGTACCATTCTGGGTGGTATTGATCTCGAAGTGCCTGAAAAGGGTGTTGTATCGCTGTTTGGACCAAGCGGCACCGGTAAGTCAACGCTGATGAGAACCCTCGCCGGTCTGAATGATGCCAGCCCCAACTTGCGCATCTGGGGTGAGGCTGTTTATGCGGGGGAAAAGCTTGGCAGTGGAGAGCGCCCTGCGATGATGGTTCAGAGCGCCAAGCTTCTGGCTGCAAACGTGTTGCAAAATGCCTTGCATGAGGTTCCTGAGCGCTCCTCACTGGACCTGTCTCAACAAAGAGAGCTGGCTGCGCGTTTGTTGTGTGAGTGGGGCCTGCCTGAACTCGGCAGCCGGCTTTACGACCCGGTTATTGAGCTGGATCTGGCGCTCAGTCGTTGTTTGGCGATTATGCGGATTTCTCTTCCTAACCCCAGGATGATCTGCCTTGATGAGCCGACCACAGGGCTGGATCCGGAGGGCGCTGAAAAGGTTCTCAAGGCCATCAAGTTACAAGCTGAAAAGCGGGCGGTCCTGGTTACCTTGCACAATCAGGCTCAAGCCGAGTATTTAGGCGGGAAAACCGTGCTCACAGCAGGTGGCTATGTGCAGGAAGAGGGCGACTCCGACAACTTTTTTAAAGCCCCTAAAACGGAAATCGGTGCGACCTTTGCAAGAACCGGTTCTTGCAGTGTGCCATCACCGGATGCATCTCCGGAAGAATTGGCCCCCGATGTTCCGCGGCCCAAGAAGTTGCCTAAAGAGGCAACCAGCTACGTGAGTGGTAGCTTCGGCCCCCGTGGTTTTTTGTGGATTAAAAAGGGCATTTTGGCGGGTACGCCAAGGCCGGGTGTTTTCTATGATGAAGAGTACGACGTCAAGTCGCTCAGTAAAGTTGAGGTCAATCACCTCATCACCCTGACAGAGCCGCCCCCCAAGGAACTTGGGGTCAGCGTGGATTTGCTGAACAAGTACGGAATTGAAAATTCACAGTTCCCGATTCCGGACATGGGGGCGCCGACACTAGAACAGGCTGCCGAAATCTGCAAAACGATTGATGGCCTGATAAAGCGAGGCGACCGAGTTGCTGTGCATTGCAAAGCCGGAATGGGGCGCACGGGTACCGTGCTTTGCGCTTATCTTATTTGGGAAGGTGACGATGCTATCAGCGCACTTGAACGGGCCCGGAACATCGAGCCGCGCTGGGTTCAGTCAGATGTTCAGGTGGAGTTTCTCGAAGCCTTCGCGGGTGCAATTCATCAAGTAGCAGCTTGCAGGATGACGCAATGAAGAAACTTGACGACTGGGAGGTCGATTTTGATGAACAGGATGAGCTGACAGCTTGTGATGATATTTTTGCTGATGATGGGACAGGCAACGGGCAGGTCGAGTTCACTGAGGACTACGATGCAGACCTGTTGCCTGTCGACGGCAAGATAGACGTAAACGAAGATTTTGACGAAATACCTAATCCAGAGGGCTCCACTTCAGAGGTTTCCAGAGTGGAGCACCATGCTAACCGAGAGATAAAAATAATGTCTGATTTTGATGATGCAATTGCCAAAGCTGTGTCGAATATTCCCGAGTGTTTGGCGGGCGGCGTAGTGGATATGGACAGCGGCATGCTAGTGGGAGTGAAGACCGTAGACTCCCACCCGCAGGAAGTTCTCGACATGCTGGCTGCCGCTACCCAGGACCTGTTCCAGGGGCAAAACGTGGTGACAATTGAAAACACGTTTAAAAAGGCACGCGGCCTGGAGCTCGACGACTATCACTATTTTAAAGAGATAATCGTCAACTCCGAAAACCTGATTCACGTATTTATTCGCGGAAAGCAGCAGCCCCAATTCGTTATGACGTTTGTCTGCCGGCTGTCCGCGAACCTTGGTATGGTGCTTACCAAAGCTCGCGCACAGGTGCCAGTGTTGGAAGCTGCTATTTAAGGCCGGTTTGGGCTCAGTTAACCTGCGCTTAGGAAAAAATCTGATGGCTGGTACCTCGGCCATCAGATTTGTTACACCACGGCTTAAACCATGGATTGAGTAAATATGAGCGGTGAAAAGGAAGCATTGGTTCTTACGGTATTGAAGCGATTAAAGGTGTCTTCCGGTGGCGATATCGAAGCATCTGCTGTGGTCACCATGGATGGGCATCTGCTGGCATCTGATATGAAGCCGGAAACAGATGTGGAACGTTTTTCCTCTATGTGCGCTTCACTTCTGGCGCTGGCGGACCAGACACTGGCGGAAGTCGCCATTGGAGATATGCAGCAGGTAATGATCATGGGTACCAATGGCATATCCGTCCTTACCCATGCAGGCTCAGACGCCGTGCTTGCACTTTCTACGTCTGCAAGAGCTATGCAAGGAAGGGTGCTGATGGAGTCGAAAAGAGCTGCTGGAGAAATTGCCAAACTGTTGGCCGATGGTCATTAACGAGAATATTACCCGCCCGGTAAAGACAAAGGATGATCAACGGTGCCCACTGCAAAAATTGATGAACAACTGAGTCTGCTTTGCCAAAGGGCCAGCGAAATCAAGCTATGCATGGTTGTCTCCTCTGATGGGCTTGTGATCGCACATCATGGCAATGTGAGCGAGCCTGATCTTTTTGGTGCCTATTTTCTTGAACTGAATGTCGTTTGTGAAAAGATTCTCACTGAACTCAAATATGAAAGTATTGAAGAGATTTACATTCGATCAAAGTCCGGCGCCGTAACGCTCCTGCCAATTTTTGATAAGGGATTTTTAGCCTGCCTGTCCTCCGCTGATATAAATGCCGGGAAAATACAGATCCTGACCTGGAAGTATGTCAACAAGATTTCAGAGTACCTGGTAGATTGATTCGCTTCGCCTACGTTGCTCTCCAAAATGCCCGCCGGGGAACTTTGTTCTGAATTCATCGATTAGACACCGCTGACCGCAACGCGCAGCGTGGTAAAACACCAGTGTCATGCTGCCCCCCCTCTGTCAGCCTAGTTGTCCAGTTGGCAATTTCGCCTGAATTTAGTTAGTTGGGGCGGCATGGGAGTATTCATGCCACGTTATTCCGAAGAGCGTAAAGCCGCTGTGCTGAAGAAGCTGTTGCCTCCGCAGAACCGAAGTGTCGTGTCGGTGGCGGCAGAGGAAGGCATCTCCGATGTGACTCTGTATAGTTGGTTGAAACAGTGTCGACAACAAGGAATGCCCGTGCCAGGTAATCGTAGTACCGGGGAAGACTGGTCCCCCGAAGCCAAGCTAGCCGTTGTCGTGGAAACGGCCTCTATGTCCGAAGCCGAACTCAGTGCTTATTGCCGTGAGAAAGGCCTGTATCCAGAGCAAGTGCAGCGTTGGAAAGAAGCTTGCCTGCAAGGCGCTGGCATGCAGCCAGACCGCGACAAAGTCGCTCAGAAGCAACAAAGGGACACCCGGAAAACCATCAAGAAGCTGAAGGCCGAAGTGCGCCGCAAAGATAAAGCTCTGGCTGAGACGACGTCGCTTCTGGTGCTGTCAAAAAAGCTCGAAGCCTTGTACGGCGAAGATCCGGACAGCGACGAGGATATCTGACACCGCTGGATGAACGTGCAAGGCTCCTGGAGCTGTTTGATGAAGCCGTTGCCGGCGGTGCAGCCCGATACAAGGCCGCAGAGTTGATTGATATGAGTGAGCGCACATTGAAGCGTTGGCGAGGTGCTAACGGCACCGTTGCAGAAGATCTGCGTCCGGATGCAGAACGGGCTGAACAGCCCCATAAACTCACACAGGCCGAGGAGGTGGCCATTCTGAGTGCGTGTAATCAACCCGAGTACCGGAGTTTACCGCCCTCCCAGATCGTGCCGTCGCTGGCCGACAAGGGGCTTTATCTGGCATCGGAATCCTCGTTTTACCGGGTGTTGAAAAAGCACCAGCAACAAAACTACCGAGGGCGCATGAAGCCACCTCGCAAGGTGCCGGAACCGACCAGCTTCACGGCGACAGGCCCGAACCAGGTCTGGAGTTGGGACAGTGTGCCGCAGAGGCACCAGATAGTGGAGCAAGGATGCAGACACTTTACTGAGC
>NZ_JBQDKB010000149.1:0-5593 GCF_052094685.1 Marinobacter sp. | reverse complement strand
ACGATTCCTATTATAACAAACATGCGCCAGCGAATTAACCGGACGAAACACTAGCCTATGATTAGAGCATAGGAGGAATTGCCACGAGCAGCCAACGTTATCCCCCAAAAAACCTATTAAAATGGGGGGGGGATTACCGTCGAACTCGATCGGTTATAGCATCCTGCTCATGGGCCAGTAGCCAGGTCTTTCGTTCCAGGCCCCCGGCGTAGCCGGTCAATTGGCCGTTTTTCCCGATAACACGGTGGCAAGGTACAACGATGGAAATCGGGTTGGCACCATTGGCCGCCCCAACAGCGCGAACCGCACTCGGGCGCTGAATCAGTTGGGCCTGTTCCGCGTAATAGCGGGTTTCCCCATAGGGAATTTTAATCAGCGCCTGCCAGCAGGCTTGCTGGAACTCCGTGCCTTGCGGGGCCAATGGCAAATCAAAGACTTGGCGCGTGCCCTCAAAATAGTTCTTCAACTGCGCTCGGGCCTGAAGAGTCACGTCGTTTTCTGCAAAGGCCGAATGCTTGCCGTCATCAATAAAATCGATGCGGGTAATGGCGTCTTCATTCGCCTGAATGCGCACGGTACCTATGGGGGTGGGCAATAAACTCTCGAAAACAGGTTTCATAGCAAACTCCACATGTAAAAGGTCAGATAACTTTGCCAGGGCGAGGCGTCAGCCGGTTCCCATGAACCGTTCGTCTGCCCCAGTGCCTTCTTCACGCCAAGATCAGACCCAAGCCAGATGTCGCAGTCGCCAAGCCCGCGCATGCGCGCGTAATTCACTGTCCAGGGACCGATGCCGCTTAGGGCAAGCCACTGCTCAGGGTCGGCGGCTTGGTCGGGTTGGGTGTCGAAAAATCGGGCGAGATCGATCAGGGTCTGGCGTCGGCGGCCGGGTATTTTCAGAGTGTTGAGGTCGCTGTGGGCGAGAGCTGCAGGGGTTGGGAACAGGCGGTGCTCAGCGTCTGGGCCCGGCAGCAACTCACCGTGTTCTGCCACGATCTGTTGAACCAGATTGCGAGCGGCCATCACACTGATTTGTTGCCCAAGAATGGCACGAATACCCGCTTCAAACGCATCCCAAGTGCCGGGCAGTCGTAAACCCGGACGCTCCGTTCCCGACTGGTTCTGAATTGGTGCCAGATGGGCATCGATGGTGCTGCTGTCGGCATCAAGATCAAGCAAACGGCGAATCGTACGTACCACGGGCAACGGCGCTGAGGGTTGATTGAACGCAAGTGCGACTTCAAAGCCACAGCGTTCGGGCCGGTGCCAGGCCGTAAAACGACCAGCGGCGCCATTGGCCAGACGAAACGTGCGGCCATAGTGGTCCTCACCGCACCACTCCAGAGTGTCGATTAAACGGGTTTGCAGAAAGGTGCGTAATGCGGCCCAGTCATAAGGCGGTCGGTAACTTAAAAACAGACGGATACCAGGTTCCTTGGTCCGTTTCCCCATCGGGCGTCGCAGCGAGCGCGGTGTCATTTGCAGGACGCTGGCAAAGCAATCGTTGAAACGTCGCACACTCTTGAACCCGGAAGCCAAAGCAATATCAGTAATTGGCAAGTCGGTTTGCTGCAGTAGGCTCTTGGCGAACAGCACCTGCTGATACAGGCTGTAGTGTTTCGGACTGGTGCCTACCGTGCGCTGAAATAACTGACCGAGGTACCGGCTGCTGATGCCCAATCGGTCAGCCAGCTCAGTAGTACTGCCGCTGATCAGCGCGCCGTCATCAATCAACTGCAACGCGCGTTCAAGGGTGGTGTCAGTGCCTTTCCAGGCCCAGGAGGCCGGGGCGCTGTCTGGACGGCAGCGCAAACAGGGGCGAAACCCGGCGTTAGCGGCGGCAATGGCCGTTTCGAAGTAGCAGACATTCTGTTCCTTTGGCGCCGGGGCCGGACAGATCGGTCTGCAGTAGATACCTGTGGTTTTAACAGCAACGAAAAACCGCCCATCGAAGCGATGGTCACGTGCGAGCCGGGCTTGTTGATAGTGGCGATCGTTCACGGTTTCGTCCTCAGGTCACAGGAAGCATTGTAACCTGAGGAACGTTAAAAACTGGCCGGAAACGGAACTCAAAGGGGCGGCATGGGAGCATTCATGAAAAAGCTATTGCCTGCGCAGAACCGACGTGTGGTGTCGGTAGCTTATCTTGTTGCTTAATCGTAGTAGGCTTCAACCTTTCCTTTCAGAGTCATCAGAAGCGGCTGTCCGCGACGGTCCAGTGCTTTGGGTGAGGCGATTTTAATCCAACCTTCACTGATGCAATATTCTTCGACATTAGTACGCTCTTTGCCATTAAGCCGAATAGCAATATCGTGTTCAAAAACGTCTGCTACATGGTGCGAGCTATGGGGGTTTCTTGAAAGTCGATCCGGTAACGTTGGCAGCGATTTAGTGTCGTTCATGGTAGTGACCTGCATTAAATAAAAGGAGCGCCATTCTAGGCAATATAGATTTAGCGCTCAAGAACTACAGCCGAGTTATTCGCAGGCTTATTTTGTTAGCGCGGCCGGGCAAAAACCTGGGTCCATACAGGGGAATATTTCGAGCCCGGCGCCTCAATCCTCGCCGCGCCCATTTCGGTGAATTCGACACGCATAATATTGGCGCAGTGCCCGGGACTTGAGAGCCATCCATCAACGACTTGATCGACTGAGTTCTGGCCTGCTGCGTCAACGTCATTAGCCGAGTAGTTGAACACTGTGATGGGCGAGGCCTAAGGTTTGAGTTCAGGCCGCTGGCCGCTACCGAGTTATACGGTTAGGTAACCTTCGCTCTTAAGGGCAGCCGGCCATGTTACGTTTAGTTGGTAATACCATTTTATGACGGTTGAACACATATCTGGTTCAGCTGTCATTAATTATTCAGGAGGCAAACTGATGTCGAACACTCATAAGACAATCAATCCTGCCACAGAAGACGTTCTTGAAACCTATACCATGATGTCCAGACAAGAAGCAGAGGGCATCATTGAGCAGACTCATCATGCGTTTCTTAGCTGGCGCAAAACCGGGTTTGAAGAGCGCGCGGATATTCTGCGCAAAACCGCTGCCCTGATTCGTGAGCGCCAGGATGACTACGCCGCACTCATGACCCGGGAGATGGGCAAAACCCTGGCTGAGGGCAAACAGGAATGCGAACTGTGCGCGGCGATTTGTGAGTACACCGCAGAACAGGGCCCCACGGAACTGGCCGATGAAACAAGAGAGCTGGCGGGCGGCCGTGCTGTGGTTTCTTATCAGCCTCAAGGTGTGATTTACGGCATACAGCCGTGGAACTTTCCGCTTTACCAGGTTATTCGCTACAGCGCCGCCAACCTCATGGCGGGTAACACCGTGCTATTGAAACATGCAAATAATGTGTGGGGCATGGCTTTGGAAGTTGAAAAACTTTACCGCGATGCCGGCATGCCCGAACACGCCTTCCGCACGCTGCTAATTGAGCATGGGGTATCAGACGCCGTTATCGAGCACAAACTAGTGCGTGGCGTTACGCTGACGGGTAGCCCCAACGCTGGCCGGACAGTGGCCCAGCGAGCCGCTAAAGTGCTGAAGAAAACCGTGCTGGAACTGGGCAGCAACGATGCTTACCTGGTTCTGGCAGATGCCGACATCAAGAAGGCCGCGAAGATCTGTGTTCAGGGCCGAACCTACAATGCGGGCCAGACCTGCGTGGCTGCGAAGCGCTTTATTATTGAAGAGCCCGTGTATGAGGAGTTCAGGGAGGCCTGCCTGGCTGAAATGAAGAAGCTCTCTTTTGGTGATCCCACGAACAGTGATACCAAAATGGGCCCCATGGCTCGCGAAGACCTCAGAGATGGTCTGCATGAGCAGGTTCGCAAGTCGATCGAGGCTGGCGCAACCTGTTCTTTGGGTGGCGAAATTCCTGAGGGCAAAGGTTACTTCTATCCACCCACGGTACTGGAAAACGTGGCGCCCGGGCAGCCAGCGTATGACGATGAGCTGTTTGGACCGGTCGCGGCGTTGATCAAAGTAAAGGACGTAGCCGAGGCTATGCGAGTTGCAAATGACTCTATTTATGGCCTGGGTGGTGGCATCTTTAGCGCCGACGAAGACGAGGCGCTGCGCCTGGCTCGAAATGAATTTGACACAGGTATGGTCAATATCAATGGCTATAACCTGGCTCAGCCTAACCTGCCCTTTGGTGGGGTAAAGCAGAGCGGTTATGGGCGCGAACATGGCGGCTTTGGCATGCACGAATTTGTGAATGTGAAGTCTGTTATGGTGAGCGAGTCCTGATGCGAGCATAGCCAGCACTGGGCCTGAGTAACGCCACGTTACCCAGGCCCAGTTTCTGTTGTAGTCACAGCTGCCGGTTAGGGTAGGGCAGGCTGCAAAAAAACATCGCGACCTAGCTAGTAGCAACTCCCTGGCCTGTGTAGTGCTTTCTGCGACCGCAAATGTTTGAAGCTGCCAATAGATCGCTTCGGCCCAAAGGATAAATGGCACAAGGCATCGTATTCACTATGCCAATTCTTTTCAGGAAGCGGAACACCACGATTGGCCCTTGCCATGTGCCCACCGAGGGGCGACATGATGCCTGTGCAATGGCCAGGCAGATGCACTTAGTTGCCTCTGCGTTGAGCGCCTGGCTTAAAAAGTTTAAACCAAGCGATTAAGCCCGCTATAGAGCTGAGGACTAGAAAAATGAAGAATTCTCCAACAGTAAAGTCGTCAACTTTGTACATTAGCCCCAGGAAAACTAAAAGAAATGTCCCAATGGTGCCGATAACTCTTAAATTCATATTTTGTTCCTCGAAATTTGTGGACTCAACTAACGCAAGTTTGTTCGTTCGACGATCATAACCGAGATCGCGGCACACACTAGAGCTGCCTAACCCACGGCCGCACCTCGATTTCCCAACTCCAGATCACCTTCGGTTAGCTCGGCTATCCAGCTGATAAATGCCGACATGGCCTGCTCGCTAGCAGTGCCAGCTGCCAGCCCGGCCTTCACACCCGCTCGATTACGCTCTGGATGATTTTGGCTAGCCTTAACCTTTCGGGTAAGGGATTCAACTTGAATCTCGATACCGACAATGGCGTTTACCAATCCGCCTTGGTTTCATACCAGGAGGGAGAAACGCACGCATCCGGCCCCTGAAAAATCGCAAACACCGAAGCGCCATTTTCAATGCGCTGCCAAACAGGGTTCGCCCGCGCAACATGACACCTCAGTGTGCCAAAGCTGTAGTCCTTGATGTATTGCTGGAGCTTTTCCTGGTTTTCTTCTTTGAAATGGCTTGGGCCTAGCATTTTAGTTGTGGCTCTTCGTGGAGAGGGGGCTTGCTGATGCAGTCTATACCAGCCAGCATGGCTATACACCGGACTTGGCATTTCGAATTAAAGCTTCCAAATCTGGCGCGATTGGCATCTGTCCCGCCCATCTGCTCATTGTCCGTGCCATTAGCGAAGTGACAGACGGCCTAACTTTTTCAGGAGAAAAAAATGTCGGACACCAACATCGAACTTATTTCCAGCATTAGCGAAGACAACAAACTGGAACTTTCCCTGCGCGAGATCCCCCTCTGGCAGGATAGTTGGCACTACTTAATTTTTAACCAGTTGGGCGGTAC
>NZ_JBQDKB010000148.1:0-5620 GCF_052094685.1 Marinobacter sp. | reverse complement strand
GGTATCTGCATCCCAACCAGAATGGCGCGGGCGCCAGAGTTCTGAACGTTTTCAACCATCGATGCAAGGTTGGATTTGATCACGCCGGGGGGAAAGCCGCGAAGGCCGTCGTTGCCACCCAGCTCGATAATAACCACGGAGGGATTATTCTTCTCAAGCAGCTCGGGCAACCGGCGAACGCCACCGTCTGTGGTTTCGCCGCTTATGCTGGCATTCACCACGCTCCAGTTGCTCAGGCCGTTGCTTTGCAAACGTTCACGCAGAAGCTGTACCCAAGCTGTTTCCGATGGCACACCGTAGGCAGCGCTGAGGCTGTCGCCCACAACCAGGAGTGTTTGTTGGCCTGCCATCACCGGCATGGCAAACAATGCCACCAAAAGGAATATAATTGATCTGACGTACAGCAACACCGTATGCATAAACAGCCTGTAACCCTTGATAAATGAACGTGCTTTTCCCGGGAGTTCCGTAAGCAACATGCAGACTAAAAACCAAGATAGCCAGCGCCCAATGCTGCGCGTTGAAAACCTGACCCACCGCGTAAGCTTGGAAACCAATACGCTAACGATCTTGAAGGGGGTCAGCCTTGAAATCAATCGGGGAGAATCCGTAGCCATTGTTGGTCGCTCCGGTTCCGGGAAAACCACCTTGCTGGGATTGCTTGCAGGTCTCGATACTCCCACCGAGGGCACCGTTGAGCTCGATGGCTCGATCATCAGCCGGCTAAGCGAAGATGAACGGGCCAAATTGCGGGCTCATCGTGTGGGCTTTGTGTTCCAGTCATTCCAATTGTTGCCGGCACTGACCGCTCTGGAAAACGTGATGCTGCCTTTGGAGCTTGCTGGTATGGATGCGCCCGAAAAACGTGCCCGGGAACTTCTTGAGCGGGTAGGGTTGGGTGAGCGGCTTACTCACACGCCACGGCAATTGTCTGGCGGCGAACAGCAGCGGGTTGCCATTGCCCGAGCATTTGCTTCCGATCCGGCCATCCTGTTTGCTGATGAGCCCACCGGAAACCTGGATAACCGCACCGGCCAAGAAATCTCAGATTTGCTGATGGCGTTAAACCAAGAGCAGGGCACCACGCTTGTGATGGTTACCCACGATGAACAGCTAGCGGCACGCTGTGCCCGACAGTTCCATATTGAAGCTGGCGAGTTGACAGAACCGGTTACCCAAACGGAGCACGCTGACTGATGGCTGCCGCAAAAAAACTGATGTCTGTGCGCCGGGATTGGCGTGAGCGCGATGTGCGAGTAGTGCTTTCGGCACTGATTATTGCCGTTGCTACGGTCGCCACCATTGCCCTGTTCGCCAGCCAGTTGCAACACACACTAGTGACTTCTGCCAGTTCGTTCCTAGCGGCAGACCGGCAACTAGAGTCAGAAAATGGCAGGCCTGTGCCTGAGGAATGGATCACCGAGGCGAGGGAGCGCGGGCTGGAAACCGGCCGCATGGTTGAGTTCTCCACCATGGTGTTTGGCAGTGATGCCTTCCAACTTGTTTCTGTAAAAGCCGTGAGTAACGAATACCCCCTGCGCGGGGAACTCGAAATCCAGGGAGATTCCGAAGGCTCCCGGGAACAGGTACAACATGGGCCAGCGCCAGGTGAAGTCTGGATTAACCCCAGGTTGTTGCGGCTGTTGGATATGCGCACCGGCGACACGCTGGAAGTAGGGAGTCGTAATTTAACCGTATCCGGCTTACTGCTCCGTGAGCCAGATGGCGGGTTCAGCCTGTCCGCGCTCGCACCTCGGGTGATGATGCATGTGGACGACGTAGACTCCACCGGCGTTATTCAAGAGGGCAGCCGCGTAGAGTACGTTTACCTGTTCGCCGGCACCGAAGCGGCGCTTGAGGGTTATTACCAATGGTTGCAGCCGCAGCTCGGGCCCAGCCATGAATGGGAAGGCGTTCGCGATGGCGAAACCTTTTCGCGGTCTCTAGAGCGAGCGGAAAGCTTCCTCTTGCTCGGCGGCAGTCTGGCGGTATTGCTGGCTGCAGTGGCCGTGGCGGTCGCCAGCAGGCAGTACGCATTATCTCAGCGCGATACCGTTGCACTACTAAAGACCCTGGGGCTTGGCAGCTCAGGGATAGGCATGCTCTATTTGAAGCGGCTTGCGTTGTGGGGTGTAACCGGTATGGTCGGCGGCCTTTTGGTGGCTGTTCCTCTATTCTGGTTGCTCACTCAGCTATTAAGTGAAGCGCTGGATCGGCCGGTCGAGTTTCAGCTGGATTCATCAGCGCTCACGCCGGCACTGCTTACGGCGCTGGTGTCACTGTTTGCTTTCGCCTACCCGCCCATTCGCCGCTTAAGACACGTACCTGCAATGCGCGTGTTACGCAGCCAGCCAGGTGAAACAGGCCGTGAAGCCTTACCCGATATGTTGATCGCCATTGTGGCGGTGTTTGGGTTGGTATGGCTGTATGCGGGCGAACTGTCATTAGTGGTTTCTCTACTAGGAGGCCTGGTGCTTTTGCTCGGTGCTTTGGGCCTGCTGGGTTGGCTTCTGGTGTCTGCACTTAGAAAGGTACGAGGTGGAGGACACTCCTGGCGCTTGGCCTTGGTAGGGCTTTATCGCCACCGCCGCTCCAGCCTGTCGCAGATTGCCGTTTTTGCTATGACACTGATGTTGGCAACTACGTTAATTCTGGTGCGCACATCCCTATTGGATGACTGGCAAGCTCAGCTTCCTGATGACGCACCCAATCACTTCCTGATTAACATTGCCCCGGATGCAGTGGATGAGGTTGCAAGCTTCTGGGAAGAGCGTGGTCAGCCGCTGAACCAGCTTTATCCCATGGTGCGTGGCCGGCTGACTGAACTGAACGGCCAGCCAGTAAAGGAGGTGGTGAGCAAAGATCAGCGAGTGGGCGCTCTAAACCGGGAATTGAATCTCACCTGGATGGCTTCACTTCCCAAAGACAACAATATTGTTGAGGGCAGCTGGTTTGAGGATGGCGATAAGGACGGCGTATCTGTGGAATCCGAGCTAGCGGGCAAGCTTGGCCTGGCGCTGGGAGATGAGTTGACGTTTACCATCGGTTCCGAAGAGGTTACTGAAACCGTTACCAGCATTCGCACGGTTCAATGGGACAGCATGAAACCCAACTTCTACATGGCCTTCCCGCCCGGTGGTGGCCTTACCGAGATGCCGGCTACCTGGATAACCAGTTTTTACCTGCCGAGAGATCGGAAAAGCGCGCTAAATGAGTTCTCCCGACGTTTTCCGACCGTCTCGTTGTTGGAAATTGATAACATTATCGAGCGCATACAAGAGATTGTTCGGCAGGTGACTCAGGCTATAGAAGCCATTCTTGTGCTCATCTTGGCGGCAGCGCTTGTGGTGATGGCCGCAGTTGTTAGCGCCACGCTTCAGGATCGCCAGAGGGAGGGGGCGCTGTTGCGCACGCTTGGCGGTCGCCAGAGCTTGCTGGTGCGAAGTACCATGCTGGAGTTTGCTCTGCTTGGTGGTTTTGCCGGGGTTCTGGGGGTTGCAGCAGCCGAGGCGGCTGTCTGGGCTTTGCAGTTCCGGATGTTTGAGGGGGCGTTCAGCTGGCACTGGCAGGTAGTGTTGCCCATACCGGTAATTAGCGCGCTGGTACTGGCGTTGTTTGGGCGCTGGCAGCTTAGGCCGGTACTGAGTGTGTCGCCAATGCTGTTGTTACGGCGGCTCGAGTAACGCAGAGTTCTGGGTAGGCAGCTTTCGCTGCTTACCGGTAGTTCGCGAGAATGGCGTCTAGTTCACCATTCTCGCGAATACGCGCAAGCTCGGTGTTGAATTCATTTGCAAAAGCCTGGCATTCCTTGCTGAGCATCACTCGGAAGCCGAAGGAAGTCATTTCTCCGGCGGATACCGTGAACTGACCCTGCAGACCCTCGTTTTTCAATATCCACTTACCCACCAGCAAATCGACTACGGCGGCGTCGAAGCGGTCGCCGTGAAGTAAAAAATTGAACATGTCCCTATCTTGGGAAACATCAAAGCGCGTTATAGCGCCGGAATCAAAGTGTGGTTGTAGCGCTGGGTACAGATAACCCAAATGTGTCACGACTGTTTTGGAGAAAAGGTCTTCGGGTGTTTGGTGTGTCATGCCGGCTTTTTTGGGTGTAAAGAGTACTTCCTGAACTTCGACGATGGGGTCTGTAAATAGAAAGTTTTCTGGCTTGTGAGTCCATTCCTTCGCTCGGGAGGTACCATCTATGTAGCCGTCAAGCAACATCTGATCAACGCGTTTACGTGGGATTTTCTTAGCAACAATCTGGTACCCCAAGCGCTCTGAAATCAACGAAACCACGTCCCACATAATGCCAGAGGGCGCATCCTGATCCACAATTATGTAGGGCGGATAGCCATTGGGCGAAATGTTGAAGCGGAATACTTTTGGGTCACTTGCGAGAGAGGCATTTGTACTAAATGCAAAGGCAAACAAAAAAAGCAGGTAAGCAAAACGTTGTGCGGAAGCTATAAGCCAGCGGTGTTTTCGATATGTCATCAAGAGGGACTCTTAGCGGCCAATGCTGTCCATAAACGAACTGACCTGGCTATATCCCTGCCAGAAAAAGTGTGATTGTCACTTTTTTGTCCCTGTACTTCAATCTCTAAACGTAATGTTTTGTTTGTTAGATCCAGGGCGCAGTGCTAAACACTGGATCTAACATTCGGGTGAATCAGGCCCAGGCGCGCTGAAGAACAGCTCGGGCGTCTTTTAGAGATACCTCTTTGGGGTTGAACATGATGGAGCCGTCATTCAGCGCCATCTCTGCAATTTGATCCAACTGGTTTTCAGTTACTTTACCTGCTTCTTTCAGCGTTCGTGGCAGCTGGCAGCGTTTGTACAGTGCATCTCTGAGTGTACGAAGGGCTGAAATACTGGCCTCAGCACGGCGGCTGGCGGGTGTGGCCGCATATACCTCTGGCCCATCCAAGTACAGCAACAGTTCACCCAACGGCTCGCGAATAGTTTCTAAATTGAACTCAAGAACATAGGGTAGATACAGGCTCATGCACAAACCGTGGGGCAGGTGGCAGATAGCGCCGGTGGCGTGGCCAAGAGAATGCACCAGCCCAACCATAGAGTTGGAAAACGCAATGCCAGCCATGGTAGAAGCCTGTGCCAATTCCAGCCGACCGGTACTGTCTTTCGGGTTGTCCATTACCTGCAGTAACGATTGGCTTACCTTCTTAATGGCCGCAGTGGCGTAGGCATCGCTCAGCGGATTTTTGGCCATGCACGTGAACGATTCGATGGCATGGGTCATCGCATCCATAGCCGTTGCTGCCGTAATGTGAGAAGGCAGCGTGAGGGTCATGCGCGGGTCGATAATAGCCGCGTTCGGTAACAGGAATGAGGAAGTGAAAGGCAGCTTTACGCCTTTGGCCTCGTCGGTGATGACGGCAACGGAAGTGACTTCTGAACCGGTTCCCGCCGTTGTGGGCACTACAAAAAATGGCTTGAGTGGGCGTTTGAGCACGCCTGCACCCGTGTACTTGGCGATGTCATCGCCGCCTTCGGAAACCAGAATGTTCACCGCTTTACCCGTGTCGATGGCTGAACCACCGCCTACCGCAATAATAGAATCGCATTTCTCTTTGCGGTAAATGGCGGCGATATCACG
>NZ_JBQDKB010000147.1:0-6215 GCF_052094685.1 Marinobacter sp. | reverse complement strand
TGCCCCGATTATCTCATGTCGATACTGCTTGGTTAAGTCCGACAGGCTGCTAGCCGCAACACCGTCTGTCGGTTGCAGCCATGACGGGCCACCATTAGACTGCTGGGCTGGTGTAGGTTTTTGTCCTATCCAGCAAAGCAGTTACTAACGGACCGAACCAGGAACCTGTCGCGCCGATGCCCGATTCCCTGCCTGTGGATTCTGTCGGGGTAGTGACCCCGCAGACGTATCATTTTGAAACGCCTATCGAGCTAGCGTGCGGCCACGCACTGGAACGCTACGATCTGGTGGTGGAAACCTATGGCGAACTTAATGCTGATCGCAGCAACGCCGTGCTTATATGCCATGCCCTGAGCGGCCACCATCATGCCGCCGGCTACCACTCTGTGGAAGACCGTAAGCCAGGCTGGTGGGATACCTGCATTGGGCCAGGCAAGCCTGTAGATACCAATCGCTTTTTTGTGGTCAGCCTTAATAACTTGGGTGGCTGCCACGGCAGCACCGGCCCCAACTCGACTAACCCAGCGACAGGCAAACCATACGGCCCCGACTTTCCGGTTATCACGGTGAGTGATTGGGTAAAAAGCCAGGCATTACTGGCCGATCGCATGGGCATTGAATGCTGGGCGGCGGTAGTCGGTGGCTCCCTGGGCGGCATGCAGGCGCTGCAATGGAGCTTGGACTATCCAGACCGTCTGAATCACGCTGTGGCCGTTGCCTCCAGTCCCCGCCTGACAGCCCAGAACATTGCGTTTAACGAGGTAGCTCGACAGGCGATCACCTCAGACCGGGAATTCCATGAGGGCCGGTACTACGATTTCGACACCCTGCCCCGTCGCGGCCTGATGCTGGCCAGAATGGTAGGCCACATCACCTATCTTTCAGATGCCTCCATGGGCGAAAAATTTGGCCGTGAGCTGAGAGATCAGGCCTATAAGTTTGGCTACGACGCTGAGTTTCAGGTGGAGAGCTACCTCCGATATCAAGGTGAACGCTTCTCAGAGATTTTTGACGCGAATACCTATTTACTGATGACCCGAGCACTGGACTACTTTGACCCAGCCTATGAATTTGATGGTGACCTGTCGAAGGCACTAGCCAAGGCACGTTGTGAATTTCTGGTTCTGTCGTTCAGCACCGACTGGCGATTTACGCCGGCCCGCTCTGAAGAAATGGTGAACGCCATGATCGCAGCACGCCGAAAGGTCAGCTATGCAGAAATCGATGCACCTTGGGGCCACGACGCGTTTCTGATTCCTACCCCCCGCTATACCGCCATCTTCACCGCGTATATGGACCGTGTTGCACGGGAGGTGGGCGCATGAGGGCCGATCTTGAAATTATTCAGCAATGGGTAAAACCTGGCCATCACGTGCTGGATCTTGGTTGCGGTGACGGCACCCTGCTCAACTTCCTGCAGACGGAGCGCAACGCCAGCGGGTTTGGGCTGGAGATCAATCCAGATCACATAACCACCTGCATGGGTCGTGGCGTTTCGGTCATTGAGCAAAATCTGGATACTCAAGGCCTGGATAATTTTGAAGACAACAGTTTCGACATTGTTCTGATGACCCAGGCGCTTCAGGCCGTGCGCCGGCCAGATAAAGTGCTGGATGAAATGCTGCGCCTTGGCGGTGAAGGCATAGTTACATTCCCGAACTTTGCCCACTGGCGCCTGCGCTGGGGGCTGACTCTTAGCGGCCGCATGCCCGAATCCGACTCTCTGCCATATAAGTGGTATAACACCCCTAACATACGGCTATGCACCTTCAAAGATTTTGAAGCCTTATGCCGCCAGAAGGGCATTCGTATCAAAGGCAGACGCGTGGTAGACGGCCAGCACCAGAATAATTGGCTGGCACGGCTTTGGCCAAACCTGTTGGGAGAAATCGCCATCTATCGTATTACCCGGGAGAACAGCAATGATCAATAAAGCTCTGCACGGCATTGTTACCATGGCTGCAGCGGCCTTATTCGCCACCCTGCTTAGCCTTCCTGCCCAAGCGGGCTCCGAGGATTTTGGAGACTATCAGGTGCACTGGAGCGTATTACCCAGCACTTTTTTAACTGCCGAAACGGCAAAAGCCAACAACCTTCAGCGCAGCAGAGGTATTGGCATAGTCAACATATCCATCATGCAGGAGAACGAAGACGGCATTCTCAGGCCGGTTACCGGCCAAGTGGAAGGCAGGGTTACAAACGACATCCAACAGGTGAAGTTTCTTGCGTTTCGCAGAATAAAGGAAGGCGACTCTGTCTACTTTATTGCCGCGTACCAGTACTCTTCGGGAGAGCTGATGACGTTCAACATTACCGGCCGCCCTAGCGGGCATGGTAAGGATTTGCCGGTAAGATTCGCCCACACTCTTTTCAGCGACTGAGCGAGCCATGCCTGAGCAACTTGTTATTGCCAGCAACAATAGAGGCAAAATCAGCGAATTTACGCATCTCCTTTCGCCACTGGGCCTTGTTCCCGTGCCTCAGGGTGAGCTAGGCGTTGGCGAAGCCGAAGAACCCGCGATTACCTTTGCGGAGAATGCCATCCTCAAGGCCCGCCATGCCGCGCGGGAAACTGGCTTGCCTGCACTGGCTGACGACAGCGGCTTGGCCGTATACGCACTGAATGGCGCACCTGGTGTCCGCTCGGCACGATACGCCGGAGCCAATGCTTCCGATCTCGATAATCTGAATGCACTTCTAGAGGCTATGGTCAATGTGCCCGACGGTCAACGCGGCGCGCAGTTCCACTGTGTGCTTGTATATCTTCGGCACGCAGACGACCCAACACCAATTATTTGCCACGGCCGCTGGCCTGGCTCGATTCTTAGAGCACCGCAGGGCGCGGGCGGGTTTGGTTATGACCCAATATTTCTTTGCCCGGAAAAGAACTGCAGCGCGTCTGAGCTGAGCAGGGATGAGAAAAACCGCATAAGCCACCGGGGCCGGGCCTTGGTTTTGCTGATGGAACAGCTCAGGGCGGAGACCTGATTCTGTGATCACACTCCCCCCAGAGCCGGTCACCCCACCCCTAAGTCTGTACATTCATGTGCCCTGGTGCGTGCGTAAATGCCCATACTGTGATTTCAACTCTCACGCTGTTCAGAATGAAATCCCCGAGCAAGCTTACCTAAGTGCCCTGCTTGAAGACCTGGATCAAGACCTTGCACTGACATCGGGCCGCACAATTGAAACTGTGTTTATCGGCGGTGGAACACCCTCACTGATGAGCGGTGATTTCTATCAGAAGCTTTTTAAAGGACTCAGAGAGCGCCTGATTTTTGCAGAAGATGCAGAAATCACCCTGGAAGCCAATCCCGGCACGCTGGAAGAAGGCCGTTTTGAGGCCTTCCGTGAAACCGGCATCAACCGCTTGTCTATTGGCGTTCAAAGCTTTAATTCGATTCACCTGAAGGCTCTCGGCCGCATTCACGACGGCGCCGCCGCGCACAGGGCGATAGAGTCTGCAAAAAGGGCCGGTTTCGATAACTTCAATCTAGACCTGATGCATGGCCTGCCTGGTCAAACCCCAAGTGACACAATTGAGGATCTCAAAGCAGCCATAGGCCATAAACCGCCGCACCTATCTTGGTACCAGCTGACACTAGAGCCCAATACCGAGTTCTACAGCCGGCCACCAAACCTGCCAGACGACGACCTGCTCTGGGAGATTGCTCAAAGCGGCGGAGAATATCTGCGTCAGCAGGGTTTCAGCGACTACGAGATATCGGCTTGGTGCCAAAAAGGCAAGGCCTCACGGCACAACCTAAATTACTGGACGTTCGGGGACTACCTTGCTCTGGGTGCCGGTGGCCACGGGAAAATCAGCCTTTCAGACGGCGCCATCAAGCGCTACTGGAAAACCCGGCAGCCTGACGCCTACCTCAACCGGATCGGCAGCCGTACCGCGGGAAGCAACACAATTGAAGCGACAGAACTCCCTCTGGAGTTTCTGATGAACGCTCTGCGCCTTCGAGAAGGGGTGGATGAAAGCCTTTTTTCTAAGCACACGGGTTTACCCCTGACATCCGTTGCGGTACAACTTCAGAAGCTGCGTGAAGATAAATTACTGGTTAGTGACCGGCTTCAGGCGACAAACTTGGGGCAAAGGTACCTGAACAGTCTGTTGGAGCGTTTTCTGTAATGGACACGGAAAAAGGATTACGGGCTTTACCTAAACGCCTGAAAGCCTGCCTGATAGCAACGGTGATTTTGCTGGCGGCCTTAGTGATGATCAACCAGGCCCTGAAGACGGGGGCGGCTCATCAGGGAATTGTCAGCTATCAATTGGCGGGCAACGCAGAGCAAGCGCTGGCTATCGTACAAAGCTGGGGCGAGGAAGGCCTGCAATGGGCAAAACTCTCTCTGTGGGTAGATTTCCTATTCATCCCCATTTATTGCCTTACCCTTATACTGCTAACCCGGCACTGTACGCTGGACAGACCCGGGATTCGCGAACGCACAGCGGCGCGCTGGATTCGCACACTGTTTATATCTGCGGGCTTGGCCGATGTAACAGAAAACGTGCTGCTGTTAAACAATCTGGACGCTCCCACCGATGCCATCAGCCTTGTTGCTGCAATCAGCGCATTGGCAAAGTTCACCGCCCTAACACTTGGTATTGCAGGCCTGGTTATTATACGAGCAGCCCGACGCCATCCGTTGGCACCGGGGTAAGCTTTAACGGGGAAAGAATCAGTTAGTGCGGTGAAACAGCAAATCCCACACGCCATGGCCCAGGTTTTCACCGCGCTTCTCAAACTTGGTCACCGGGCGATACTCAGGGCGAGGTGAATACTCGCCTTGCGCTTGAGTATTGGCAAACCCTTCCGACTCGCCCATTACTTCCATCATGTGTTCAGCGTAGTTTTCCCAATCTGTGGCCAAGTGCAGTATGCCGCCGACTCTCAGCTTGTGACGAATGCGCTGAACAAACTCAGGCTGCACAAGCCGGCGCTTGTGATGCTTCTTTTTGTGCCAGGGGTCGGGGAAAAACACCATAACCTGATCCAGGCCAGCATCCGGCAGGCATAGATCAATCACATCGTTGGCGTCTATGTTGTAAACACGAACATTCTCCAGCCCGCGATCTTCAATTTCCTTCAGTAAGGCACCTACGCCAGGCAAGTGGACTTCCACGCCAATGAAGTCCTGCTCCGGCGCGGCTTCAGCCATTTCGGCCAGCGAACGGCCCATGCCAAACCCGATTTCAAGGTTGAGCATGGCCTCCCGGCCAAAAACCTGGCGCGGATCGATCATGCCGTCTTCACGGCTTAGACCAAACTTCGGCCAGCTACGCTCGTACGCCTTTTTCTGGCCTTCTGTCATGCGGCCCTGGCGCAGCACAAAACTGCGAACACCACGGCGGGTCGTAATGGGAGAATCGCTGAGCGGCTCTTTATGGTCGGTCATCTGCAATCCTTCACCGCGGGCTGCGGGTCTGATTAAGGGAGTTTTCGACAGTTTACCAGAGTAGAGCCCGTCAGGCGGATACCACTGAGCTCTTGCCTGTCTGGCGATCAAACTGACGATACCCAAGGGCTTCCATCAGATGCGGCTGGGTAACAACATCACACCCGTCAAGATCCGCGAGCGTGCGTGCAACACGCAATATACGGTGCAGTGCTCGGGCTGATAAGCCCAGTTTTTCCATAGCGCCGGTGAGCAGTTTTTCCCCGGCGCGATCAAGGCCGCAGGCTTCCTGCAGTTCACGACCAGACAAGGTGGCATTAATGCAGCAACGACGGGTTTGGCGCTCTCTCGCAAGCTTCACGCGCTTGCGCACCTCTGAACTCGACTCGCCGTCACCACCAGACTGCATCAAAACGCCTCCACCTTGAACAGGCACTTCGACATGTAGATCGAACCTGTCCAACAACGGGCCGGAGATTTTCGACCGATAACGCATAATCTGTTGCGGGGTGCACTGGCATTCAATAGTCGGGTGCCCACTGTAACCGCATGGGCAGGGATTCATGGCGCCAATTACCTGAAAACGAGCAGGAAAATTCACCTGGCGCGCGGCACGGCTGATCGAAATCTCGCCAGTTTCCATAGGTTCACGAAGTACCTCCAGAACACGGCGCTCAAATTCCGGCAGCTCATCCAGAAAAAGTACCCCACGGTGCGCCAGGGAAATCTCACCCGGCCTTGGACTGCTGCCGCTGTGAATTCCACTAAAAACAGCTACTAATGCTATACTGGAACAATATCTTACG
>NZ_JBQDKB010000146.1:0-6238 GCF_052094685.1 Marinobacter sp. | reverse complement strand
AGGCTTCTTTCGGCCTATCGGGTTTGCCAGCTTTGCTGGGCAAACAAAAAAAGAGCACCCAAGGTGCTCTTTTTTATCGGTCTTGCCGTTGTCTGTGCCGATTTGGCGTGATCTTGTGCATTGGGCTTGTGGCCCTGCTCCCAGCCTAACATTAGCTTAAAATGCGGCCTTTGTGGCGCTTGCCAATTTCCTAAATTGGTTAGCAACAGTTTCCGAAGGTAACGGTCTGTTTGTCTCCATAAGATGAAACTATAGTAGCGCAACACCGAGGGAGAGTGGTTGCAAATTAAAGGGGAAATGACGCTTTATTAGCAACAAATCACCCTTTATAATACTTATAATAAACAATTATTTTAATAGGTAGTCCGCTTGAGCAATCTAGTACAACTCGACCGTACAGATAGACGTATTTTAGAACTAATGCAACGTAATGGCCGCATTAGCAACCTTGAACTGGCAGAGCGCATTGGTTTATCGCCCTCACCTTGCTCGCGGCGGGTAAAAGCACTAGAAGATGCGGGGTTAATTGCCGATCATGTCACCTTGCTTAATGCCAATAAGTTGGGCCTAAGCTTACAAGCCTATATTCATATCTCACTCGACCGGCACACCCCAGAGCGCTTTGAGAATTTTGACGCCGCCATTAATGACTTTTCGGAAGTATTAGAGTGTGATTTAGTCACAGGCACAGAAGCCGATTATCAGCTGAAAGTGATAGTACGTGATATGGAGCATTACCAGCAATTTTTACTGGGCAAACTCACCCGCTTAAACGGCGTAACCGGCGTACGCTCAAGCTTTGTGCTACGACGTATCAAACACGAAACCGCGCTACCGCTGGATCATCTGGGGTGACGTGCTGGGAATAGGGAATAGGTTCCAGTGACCACGCTTCAGGTGGCAGACCTCACGAATGAAAGTATGTTTGAGCTGTTTGAACAAGGGGTAGATTTGGCCGGCTACCCGCCGACGTTCGGCATGAGCTGGCATCAGGTGAACCATCCTTTTTCGCTGTATTCACCGGTGCTGACGCACAATAACGGCCACGCCGCCAAACTTATTCTGCCCACTCGGGCGCAATGAACCCACTGCATACGCTTTGCTTCCTTTTTTCACACAAAGCGCCGCATTGTAAGGCCACAGCCAAAAATGTAAACCCGAGCGCCTATTCGGCAAAATCCAGTGACAAAAACAATCGTCGGTAACCGGTGGGCACCGGCGGTGAACGATGCCAAAGTCCCTGGCCGTCGTTATCTTGCCAGCCATCGCCTTTCATCAGCGCCACTTCACCAAGCACCAGCCGCTGCCACTGAGCCGGCTCTTGACCTGCCGCATTGAGCAATTGATTGCGCTGCACTCCATCCAGCCAATGGGTACCGGGGCCGCTATAGGTGGTGACTAGTCGGCAAGGAACCCGGTCTACATGAAAGCGCGGGCACATGGCCGTTTGCAGGCTGGCCAAGCGCAGGCCGATTCGATTCAAATCAAACAGACAGGCAAACATCTCGGCCAGTTGCTGCACATCCGCCGCCAGCCCGTCTCGCCCGGGCAAGTTGGGTAACCGAGTCGACAACACCGCCGATACCTCGGCGGGAGCCAACAGTTCGCGCATATTGATCACATGATGATGCCGGTTTAACTCAAGGGCGTAATCTCCAGCAGTAACGGGGAGCGATCGGTGCCAGATGGCCAGCTGACAATCAGGCTCGTAAATGTGGGTAAACACGCTGGGTGCAGTGCCCTGACGACTGATCTCGGTGAACGTATTGGCAGTGGGTGCGGCGCTGATCATGATTGGAGTAAGTTCCTTGAGGTTGTGCTTTCCTGAAAATATATTGTTATGTTATAACAGCAAGTAATATATTCAATCAAGTCACTAAACGGATCTTCTCATGTCGCATCATGCTGCTCTCCCCCGCCTGCCGGTGACCGTGCTCTCCGGTTTTCTGGGTGCCGGAAAAACCACTGTGCTCAACCACATTCTCAACAATCGCCTGGGGTTGCGGGTGGCCGTCATCGTCAACGACATGAGCGAGGTAAATATCGACGCCGCCACCCTTGGGCAGCAGGTCGCCCTGCGCTGGGGCGAAGAAAAGCTGGTGGAAATGAGCAATGGCTGCATTTGCTGCACTCTGCGCGAAGACCTGCTTATCGAAGTGCGTCGCCTGGCCGATGCCGGGCGTTTCGATTATCTGTTGATTGAATCCACCGGCATCTCGGAGCCGCTACCGGTGGCCGAAACCTTCACTTTTGCCGATGAAGACGGCACCAGCCTGAGCGACCTGGCCCGGCTGGATACCATGGTGACGGTGGTGGATGCGGTGAATTTTCTGGCCGACTTCAATGCAGCTCGAGACCTGCAAGACACCGGAGAAAGCCTGGGGGAAGACGATAATCGTAGCGTGACCGATCTACTGATAGAACAGGTGGAATTCTGCGACCTGCTGCTGATCAGTAAAACCGATTTGGTCTCTACCGAACAGCTGGCCGAACTGACCGCCATTCTGGCGAAGTTGAATCCACAGGCCGATATCATCCCCATCAGCCAGGGTCGGGTGGATATAGAGCGGGTACTGGGTACCCACCGCTTCTGCTTTGAACGCGCCGCCCGCGCCCCGGGTTGGATGCACACTCTGCGCGGTGAACAGGTACCCGAGAGCGAAGAATATGGCATCAGCAGCTTTGTCTATCGGGCGCGCACGCCCTTTCACCCGCAACGCTTTTACCACTGGCTACAGCAACCCGAGCAGGCAGGCAAGCTATTAAGATCCAAAGGCTTTTTCTGGCTGGCCAGCCGCCCGGACTTTGCCGGGCAGTGGAATCAGGCTGGCGGCATCGCCTATCACGGCGGAGCCGGACTGTTCTGGCATGCCATTCCTGCGGAAGACTGGCCGGACGACGAAGAGAGTCGCGCCCATATCCTGGCCAGCTGGCAGGAGCCCTACGGCGACAAGCGTCAGGAACTGGTGTTTATCGGCCAGGGGCTAAATCAGGCCGAATTATGCCACCAGCTGGACACCTGCCTGCTTAGCGAGCAGGAAATGGCCGAGGGTGAACATCACTGGCAGCACCTGCCCGATCCCTTCCCCTCCTGGGAATAACACCAATCTAAGTAAAAATGTGATCTGGTTTAAGATCGGATACAGAGGAAACAGAGTCTGCTCCCACGACACGCCTCTGGGCTAGCCATCTTTGCTGGGTAACAACTGCGAATATTCACAGGATATTCGTTTTATTACCCAACAAGGATACACGGCAACAAGCTGTCCCATACAGACTCAGAAATGCCATCCTTGTACCTCCTGGAAGGCTGCTTCGTCTCTTTTTTCGAGACTAAGCCGGGTTCATTTGAAAGATAGCTTTCTGGCTTTTAGTCCAGCTGAAAGCGGTCCAAACTAAATGAAAAGGCATCAGGATATTGGTCGCGAGCGCAGATAGCTATCTTAGCCAGCGTCAGTGGCTTAGAGCGGGCAATATCTGCAGCCATATCCAACATATTATCAGTCAACTTGGGCGGTCGGTCGCCTTTATGCCCAGTCAAAATGCCGACCAACCTCTTAGTTCTCCAGCCTTTTTCCTGTTGTAGATCGGTTGTTCGGTTGATCGCTTATCCGAAGCACCTGGGCAATCTGGACAACCGTAGAGCCATCATTCAGCGCGAGCAGTGCAGGCTCCCTTCGTCTGAAGTCTGGGAAAGGGTGATGTTTTGACACCTCCTTCAGCGTGACATTTTTTGGCTGTTAGTGGTTGTTCTAATAAGTGTCGCTTTATGTCTGGCCCACAGAATAGCATCAATAGTAACAGTGTAGATCCACATAAGTTATGCGGCATTACTTATGCTGCCGTGGCCTGTAGCAGTAAGCAAGTGCAGAGCTTCTACCTAGGCACCCAAAATCAAATACGGCGACTGTCCTCATGATTTATTTCCTCCGCAGAGCATCTAGATGCAATCTGCTCACATTACGAGAGAACTAGTCGCTAGTTTATCCCCTTACAGCTGGGGGCATGCGTTCTCTTTTAGAAGTCGTAGCTCAGCGACAGGCGAAGGTTACGTGGTTCGCCCCACCAGCCCTGGCTGTAGAACCCCACCTGATCGTGGTACTCCTTATCAAACACGTTGTTCAGGTTCAGCTGGGCACTGAGCTCCGGGGTGATGTCATAGTGGGCCATCAGGTCGACCACTGAATAACTGCCCTGGGTCAGGCGTGTTGTGCCAGCCGGTCCGCGGGTATCTCGGTAGATTTTGCTCTGCCAGCGCAGACCGCCGCCAAGGCGGAGCGGGTGCCAGTCACCGTCAAACTGATAGCTGGTAAACAGCTTGGCCTGCTGCCGCGGGTGTGTGGTATTCATGCGGTCCCCGTCTGCACTTATCGGGTTCGCCAGTGTAAAACTGGCATTGAGATTCCAACCCGAGGCCAAACTGCCAACCAGTTCGGTTTCAACACCTTCAACCGTGGCACCATCGGTGGCCCGATAAGCCTGGGTGTCTGGGCGACCGTTCACAGTCTCACCCGGAATGGCTTCACCCAGGCCATTCTGCACACTGCGGAACACAGCCAGGTTCATTTCCAGTTCATCCGCCAGCGTCGCTTTCAGGCCCACCTCATAGTTGCGACCGGTGATGGGATCCAGCAAAGAGCCGTCTGCGGAACGTACGTTCTGGCTCTGAAAAATCTCGGTATAGCTGACATAGCCACTGACGCGATCGTTAAAGTCGTATATCAGGCCGGCATAAGGGGTCAGCTCATTATTGTAGGAATATTGTCGTTCGTCCCCGAAATAGACCTGCTCAAGATCCCAGTTGCTGAGCCGGATGCCGGCAACCAGATGCAGGGGATCAGCCAGTGACAACCGGCCAACAGCATAGGCACCGCTCTGCACCAGCTTGCTGTCATCAACGCTGCCGTATGCGCCCCATTCGGGTTCGGCAACGGGAGCACCTTGTCCGTTAATATAGGCACCTATGTCAGGCGTCGCTCCCGCTGGTGAAGCCAGACGCATGTCGAGATCGTCCTGGGTACGCACCCAGCCAAAAGCAGCTTCATGATCGCGGCCAAAGAGTTCAAAAGGTCCCTCTGCGGTGAAATGCATATCCTGACGACGGCGATCACCCCGGTAGTTGGCGAAATAGGCGGACATGCCTTCACCGGTGTGTCGATCCGGAAAACCGCTCCGGAACAGATAGGTCAGACCGTAATTGCCATCGTCGTAGCTATAGGCCGCCCGCAGTCGCCAGCTATTGTCCAGAAAGTGATTCACATCGATAAACGCCCGGGTAGTTTCGTTAAAAAAGCGGGACCAGCGAGTGTTGTTGGAGGCAGAATGATCAAAGTCGGTCTGGCTGCCATCCGCATAAAACATGGGAAAACCACCACCAGCGCCATCGGTCTGATTGTGCTGGTATTCCACGCCCAGACTGACATCCGTGTTGGGCGTTAGTTGTGAGTTGATCACACCGTAGTAGGTTTCCTTGTCGTGCTCCATATTGTCGACATGGGTGTCCTGCCGGTCGCGAACAGCAATCAAACGTACCGCGGTGCGGTCTGAACCTCCCAGCGGAGCAGACACATCAGCCATCAAGCGTTGCTGGTCCCAGCTCCCAAGATCTCCACTAACGCGAGCGGCGAACTCCGGTAATGGTTTTTTACGAATAAAGTTAACACTGGCGGAAGGATCACCCACGCCCGTCAGCAGCCCTGTGGCGCCCCGGACCACTTCTATCCGGTCGTAAATGGCACCGTCCCAGTCCGTATCGCCGAAGTTCCAGTAGCCCTGAATCGGTGTCATCAGGCCGTCAAACTGATAAGTACTGATGGAATAACCGCGGGAGGAATAGTTGAAGCGGTTACTGTCGCTGCGCGTCATTGAGATGCCGGGAGCCCGGTGCAGAATTTTTCCGCTGGTTATCAGGCCCTGGTCCTTGATCTGCTGGTGCGTAATCACACTGACGGCCTGGGGCGTTTCCTTGATGGACAAGGGTAAACTAGTAGCCGTGGTGCTGGCACCGGGGGTATAGCTGTCACGCTGTTCGGAATCAGCCGACAGCTGACGCCCGGTAACGACCATTTCGTCCAGCACGTTCAGTTCCAGAGGGATCTCTTCGGCGGAAACTGAAACACTCAACAACAGGGGAGCGATCAGCGGGCTAAAGCGGCCCGCTCGGTGTAATGCAAAAGAGTCAAGGAACTGTAATGGTCAACTAATTTTGTAGAGATTCTAAGCGGCATTTTTTAACTTG
>NZ_JBQDKB010000145.1:0-6397 GCF_052094685.1 Marinobacter sp. | reverse complement strand
GATTCCCTGTATATTTGAACAGTATTAAAACATACCCCGAGAAAGAGGCCAACCCCTGTTATTGCGAAAACGCTCAGGCTTTTTCCAAAAAACTGCTAACGCCTTGTAGAGCAAAGAGAACCGCCTGGCGACGCACCTGATCACGGTCGCCACTAAATTGCTGAACAACGGCCTGAGTGGTCTCTACACCACTACCCCAAGCAAACCAAACCGTGCCCACAGGTTTCTCTTCACTACCGCCGCCTGGGCCCGCTACGCCGCTAACAGATACCGCAATACTTGCACCGGTTGCGGCCAAAGCCCCAGCCACCATCTCGCGCACAACAGGCTCACTTACAGCGCCGTGGTTAGCCAGAGAGGCATCTGTAACCCCAAGTAGCGCTTGTTTGGCATCATTGCTGTAGGTAACCAAGCCGCCCACCACATAGGCGGAAGAACCCGCCTTGTCTGTTAACACCTTGGCAACCCAGCCACCGGTGCAACTTTCTGCGGTTGCCAGAGTGTGGCCTGCTACCAATAACTGTTCAGCCAACTGGCTTCCTGCGTATTCGAGTTCGTGGTCACTGGCAGGCATAATGTTCTCCTTCGTTTCATCACGGGCGTTATTTTCTTACAATCCGTGGCTTCACCCAAAGCAAGATTATCCGGACGCGTTCATGTCAGCAGCTCAGAACAACAAACCCCAACACACCCCAATGATGCATGAGTGTGTTAACACTGTTTTATAAAGACTTTTTGGCCGAAATTCGAAATAGCTACACTTAACGTTATACTTTGCCCCGAGACTGCAATAGATCTATCTGGACCACTTTGGCCCAAACCGACAACAAGGCGCCTACTAAATCGTAGCTCACCGGTATCCACGCTCCATCTCCGGTCAATCTATACCACCCAAAATCCCGGTATAGTTTTGAAGTGCGCTGTGACGTCGTGCCAGGAAATATGCGTTGACGACTAGTTAATGGGATACAGATACGGCCGGAGACGGAGCCTCCACTCATACTTTGAACAAAGCATCTCCGCTGTGGTTGCGGACTCCAAAGGAAAACTGGGTAAGCGGATTAAATGGTTGATCTTACCTTTGCATGAGAGTGAGACAGACCGGCATCTCATCGGATTATCTGGTTGATGCTTCACCTACTGCTGGTGCATGTTTCCTTCGCTAATTCCAGCAAGAACCCCACACGCCTCAACTTCCCGGTCATCGTTGCAACTCGCTCTCAGTGAAACGAGTTGTTTCTCAAGCGCTTGCAGAGCGGTTATCTGCGACCGCACATGAGAGATGTGATCATCGAGCAAGGCGTTGACGGCGGTACAAGGCTGATGAGGGTCGTCCTGATAGCTCTGTAGTTCGTGAATCTCAGCCAGTGACAGGCCCAGGATTCTGCAGCGACGGATGAAGGCCAGCCCCTCACCATGCTTCTCGGCATAGACACGGTAACCGTTGTCCTGCCGATCAGGCGGCGGCAACAAGCCCTGCTGTTCATAGAAGCGGATCGTCTGTGTTTCGACCCCTACCAACTGCGCCAACTGACCAATGCGCATCAGCCTCCTCCCCAACGGATTCTTTACTCTATTGACCTTATAGTAGCTTTATAGTTTTAAATGGTACCACAACATTGTTCAAGTGGAGTCGTATCATGAGCAAATCCTGTGGTGGCGCCTGTGGCGGTGATGCAACGTCCGCAGCGGATACCGATATACAGGCCTCCTCCGAGGCGCCAGGGAGATGGGTCAGTGTTTATGCCGTGCCGAAGATGGACTGTCCATCAGAAGAACGAATGATTCGCCTAGCCCTGAACGGCTTTGAGGAGATTCGGGCGCTGTCCTTCGACTTGTCGAACCGCCGGCTGAAGGTCGTGCATGACGGCGAGGTCGAGCCCGTCACCTCGAAACTGAAGACCTTGGGGCTAGGCGCCTCGCTTCAGGAAACCGTCGCTGCAAATCCGGAGACCATCAAGGCCGCCGAGTTTTCGGCAGCTTCTGCTAAGCAAGAATCCGGGACCCTGCGCTGGTTGCTCGGCATCAATGCATTTCTGTTCGTGGTGGAAATGACTGCCGGTCTGATCGCCCAGTCCACCGGCCTGATTGGAGAATCCCTGGACAATTTTGCCGATGCGGCGGTGTACGGGCTTGCCCTTTATGCGGTTGGACATAGCGTGAAAATGCAGGTACGTGCCGCGCATCTTGCTGGTGTACTGCAACTGATCTTGGCTGTGGGCGTGCTCGTAGAGGTGGTGAGACGCTTTGTATTCGGTAGTGAGCCTGAATCGCTGGTGATGATGGCTATCGCATTCGTCGCATTGATTGCCAATACCAGTTGTCTGCTGCTCATATCCAAACATCGGGAAGGCGGGGCGCACATGAAGGCAAGCTGGATATTCTCGGCCAACGACGTGGTGATCAACCTGGGGGTCATCACCGCCGGCGCCCTGGTCGCGTGGACCGGTTCCAATTATCCGGATCTGATTATCGGCACCATCGCGGGGGGCATTGTACTTAACGGTGCCAGACGCATTTTGGCGTTGAAGGGTTAAATAATGCTCATTATTGGCAAAAAGCTCTCGCCGTATGCCCTATTGTCCATATCGGGCCTGCTGGCAGCGTCTGATCAGGCTGTAAAGTGGCTGGTGCAGCAATCAATGGCCTATGGCGAGTATGTTTCGGTGACCCCGTTCTTTAACTGGGTGCACCTATGGAACACCGGTGCCGCATTCAGTCTTTTTGCGAATGGTGGAGGCTGGCAGCGCTACTTATTTATCGGAATCGCGGTAGTGGTCTCGATTTTTCTGATCAAGCTGATCCTTGAAAATCGTCATAAAGGAGAAGCCATCGCTTACAGTCTTATCCTCGGTGGCGCCATGGGCAACCTGATTGACCGGGTCTTTCGCGGCTATGTTGTGGATTCCTTTGATTTCTATTGGCGAGACTGGCATTGGCCGGCCTTCAACCTGGCTGATATTGCAATTGTCCTCGGTGCCTTACTTTTCGTTTCCAGCAGCTTGTTGGGTAAAAAAGCAAACACCAATGCCGAGCCGGATGGATCTGACTGACACCTACGCCTATACAACACCATGACCGAACTTCCCGACAACATCCTTCACCTGCCGCAATACCAAGTACTGGGCTGCAAATCAACCGACGACGAAATGCACTTCCAGGTGGACGTGCCCGATCCCATCGCCTGCGAGGAATGCGGCGTGCAGGGTGAGTTCGTACGGTTCGGCAAGCGTGACGTTCCCTATCGTGATCTGCCCATCCACGGCAAGCGGGTCACTCTCTGGGTGGTCCGCCGCCGATACACCTGCCGGGCCTGCAAGACAACATTCAGGCCCCAGCTACCGGAGATGGTGGACGGATTCCGTATGACACTGCGGCTGCATGAGTACGTGGAGAAGGAATCCTTCAACCACCCCTACACCTTTGTGGCGGCACAGACCGGCCTGGACGAGAAGACGGTGCGCGACATCTTCAACGCCCGCGCCGAGTTCCTGGGGCGCTGGCACCGCTTCGAGACGCCCCGCATCCTGGGCATTGACGAGCTATACCTGAACAAGCGCTACCGCTGCATTCTGACCAACATTGAGGAGCGAACCCTGCTCGACCTGCTGGCCACCCGCCGCCAGGACGTGGTGACCAACTACCTGATGAAGCTGAAAGACCGGCAGAAGGTCGAGATCGTCAGCATGGACATGTGGAACCCCTACCGGGCAGCGGTCAAGGCTGTGCTGCCCCAGGCCCGTATCGTGGTCGATAAGTTCCATGTGGTGCGCATGGCCAACGATGCCCTAGAGAGAGTGCGCAAGGGCCTCAGAAAGGAGCTGAAACCGTCCCAGAGCCGGACTCTCAAGGGAGACCGGAAAATCCTGCTGAAACGCGCTCACGAAGTCTCAGACCGGGAGCGCCTCATCATGGAGACCTGGACAGGCGCGTTCCCGCAACTGCTGGCCGCCTACGAGCACAAGGAGCGCTTCTACGGCATCTGGGACGCCACCACACGGCTCCAGGCAGAAGCCGCCCTGGACGAGTGGATAGCCACCATCCCGAAGGGCCAAAAGGAAGTCTGGAGCGATCTGGTCAGGGCAGTGGGAAACTGGCGCGAAGAGACCATGACCTACTTCGAGACGGACATGCCCGTCACCAACGCTTACACGGAGTCCATCAACCGACTGGCCAAGGACAAGAACCGTGAAGGGCGCGGTTACTCCTTCGAGGTGATGCGGGCACGAATGCTCTACACCACGAAGCACAAGAAGAAGGCACCGACTGCGAAGGTCTCTCCTTTCTACAAGAAAACCATCGGTTACGGACTGCCGGACTTCGCAGAGGAACTCAACTACGGAGTCGATCTATCAACCATCTGAGGGTGGTATCAGATTGATGGGGTGAAGGTGCCCCATCAACCATTAAATCCGTATACCCGGAAAACTTAAAAGGCTGGGGCCGTGATGAGTTGGCTACTACATCAGGTACGGGGCGACTAACGAGAGCGAGCAACTGATAGGCGCTGAGAAGCCCGACGGTGCGATGTATGCACCTTCATCAAAGAGTGATCTCAGAGAGCGCGCCTAAAGGGAATGAGATGAGTTCAGTAGGGCGGCCATCGGATTACACGGCCTACTTAAAAGAAGACTTGCGGGGACTGCCAAGGGCACAAACTCGGTGGCCAAATAGAACGATCACCGAGCCTTGTACTCAGGATTACGCAGAAGCCTGAAGTTACCAGTCGGTAAACTTCAAACGCGGAGATATAAAAGAACGATAACCGTCATGGAAGTTTTTCGTTGCCACTTTCGCCAAGTAAGAGCTTACCCAAAATAGATTCTGGAACATCTGCTCATCTCCTCTTTCCAGAAGCATGGAGCCATAACGAACGTAGCTCTGCCCCCTGCTCTCAAGCGCACTCCCATTGGCGAACTGAATCAAGCCCTGAATTTCGGGCGCCCTCATGCCGAGTGCATAAGCCCATGCCTCATGAAGGCGGGTATAAAGATTTTCACATGATAAATCCCACTTTCCAGTCCCCCGAAAAGCATTCCCATTTAAAAGAATAAGGAGATGAAAGTGTGGTTTGCGCTCATGCTTATCATACTCTCGAGCGCACAAGAGCATTAAATCATGATTTCTATCCTGAGGAAGCCGGCCAAGTTTTCGCTTAAGATGGGCTCTAAAATCCGTTATAAATTCATTCCCAAGAAACTCTTCCTCATACCCCCAGTAGTTAGATGGAAACCTGAGATCGATTCTAATGGCTAGAACTCGGCTATGTTTTGCCAGCTGCTCCAGAATACTTAGTCTAATTCTCTCTAACCATTCTTTTACCAAAGGGCCTGCCGATGTCTGTACCGGCAGACCATGATATAGATTATCATGGTGGAGACTAAGGTTTGTATTCTCCACCACCCTCTTCCTCTGTGTTTCTAAATGTTTGATCATCAACAACCCTTAATCACCCTTTACACCTATTCTTAATAAGCCAACACTAAAAAATGCTGACGCATCAAAATACAATATTACTATTAACCGCACGCAGGATTACTCGCAAGCACCCCAAACTCCCTGCCAAGCACAGCAAGACGCAACGATAAATAGAAAAATCAACAATTATTAAATATTAATCTTTGGCGTTACGCGAAGACCTAAAAACCTTGATATTCCTGATACAAATATCAGGAATATCGGACTTTAAACCCCAAAATAGGCTTCGAAATTACAACAAGCTTCTGTAGTCAGTGGCCGGGACTCTGTTTTCCAAACAAAAATGACTCCATTGTAAGTCGTCATGAAGATAGTGCGGGTATAAATCAACAACCATCATGCCACTATGGGCAACAAGAATCGAAATCTCCCCAAGCCGAACCAATTCATCCAAATTAAAATCTAGAACAGGCTTATTCCTCATGCGAGAAGGCCCACTCTGACGAATTTTATTTTTTCTAACAAAACGACGCCCATCATCCCGTACGCCTTGAAGATAATCTCGAAGCGCACCTAAATCCTTCACATATTCTGGAGTCGACTCAAAGCACCGTAAAAAAACGTCAGAGAAGAAAAAGCCCATCACTTCTGCATCTTTCAAAACATCAATCGATATCTTCTGATCCTCTCCATATTCAATGCAGGATAACAATGCGGCAATCCTAGTAATATTTTCAGCGAGTTTTGAGCCATGATCCCTCGCATACTGAAATCGCCCATTTATTCGTAAGTTCTGCTCGATTTCATTGTAAAGCCACTCCCAGTAAATCTTGGCTTCCTCAGTAAAACGAAGTATCTTCCTACCAGTCTTTGAATTTTCAACATACCCCTCTTTTGTACGGAGTATTTCATTTGCTCTTTGAAGGTAGTCTTGATAACCATCACAATCTCCTTCAAGCGTTCCCCTCAGCAGCCTAGT
>NZ_JBQDKB010000144.1:0-6570 GCF_052094685.1 Marinobacter sp. | reverse complement strand
CTAGAGACCTTTATTTACTCGCGAGATAGACACATTAAAAATTTGCATACTGCCTATTCAAGGCTAACTCAACCGCCTGAGCCGCATGGATCTCAGTGGTGTCGTACAGAGCAACCGGCGTATCGGAAGCTTGAATCAGCAAACCGATTTCAGTGCAGCCCAGAATAACGGCTTGAGCACCACGCATGGCCAGTGAATCTACAACCTCAAGGTAGATCGCTTTTGAATCAGGGTTGACGATGCCCTGGCACAATTCTTCATAGATTATCCGGTGTACAGCGTCTCGCTCGCCGCCCTCTGGAATGATGACATTAATACCCTTTTCCTCAAGGCGTTCACGATAGAACGTTTGCTCCATGGTGAACCGGGTTCCAAGCAACCCGACCGATGATATCCCGTCTTGCAGCAGTCTACTGGCAGTGGCGTCGGCAATGTGAAGCAGGGGAGTGGCAAGCCTGCTCAATCTAAGGTGCAACCTTATGCATGGTGTTGGTGCAAACCAACAGAATATCGGCGCCACCGGCCTCAACAGATTGCGCTGCTGATATCAGTGTTTTCGCAGTTTCGTCCCGGTTTTCCTTATGCTGAAGACTCTCGATTTCTGCAAAATCCACGCTGTAGAGAATAATCTTTGCAGAGTGGAGCCCACCGAGTTGTTCCCGAACTTTCTGGTTGATGAGGCGGTAATAAGTCTGAGTTGACTCTCAGCTCATGCCTCGGATTAATCCGATGGTTTTCATAAGGCTTCCGTTGCTCAACAGATTCGCATAGATGCCGGCGCTGCAATTTCTGCAGTACCGTCAGGATTATGGATATCGGTCACCGTACAAGCATCTAGCTCGCAGATGAAATTTCTTGTTATAAGAGTGTAAATAAGTATCATTAGCATTTGCTTGTGATTTACATCTGGAGGTTAGTTCATGATCCAACGCACTATGGATTGGTTGCAGTTCTTTGGAGCTCGGAAAGCTGCTTTGGTATTGGCAGGGAGTCTTACCATTGCGGGCTGTGGTGGCAGTTCCGGAGGAGATTCATCATCGGCTGACCCAGCCTCAGGAAACGTGGCATTTAGTGGGGTTGTTACCGATCCAGCCATTGTCGGATCTTCGGTGCGTCTGGTTAACAGCGAAGGCGAGGTGCTGAGTCGGCTCGCTCAGACAGGAATTAATGGTGAGTTCCAACTCGAGCTTGACGCTGAGCAGGCGGAAGAGGTTGCAGGGATTTTGGCGACTGGCGGCAAAGACAGCGTAACCGGGCTGGACTTCAGTGGGTTGGCTTTAACCGCGCCGATAGATGGTGCCGGCGACTCCTTGGTAGTGTCGCCATTAACAACCTTGCTTGGCAGCAAGGGAGAGCAGGAGCTGGCGCAGATTCTGGGGTTGTCTGAAGCCGAGATCAAAGGCGACCCAGCTGCATCGGTGAATGCTCAGCGTGCAAGCATGTTGTTGTCAGAGTTGATGGTTGCCTTGCGAGGAGTTGAAGATGCCAACGACCTTATTGCTGATGCTCTTGCGGCGGCTGGCACAGATACAACCGGTGGAGCGAATTTCATTGCTGCTGCTGAGAGGTTGGAGGCCAGTGAGTTAACCACGGGTTCTGTGGATCTGGCTTTGCAATCACTGGCTAAGCGAGTTGCTGCCTTGAATTTACTGATAACAGATCCGCAAGCAACTCCGAAAGACACCGTTGAGGCATTTAACCGCATCAACCTTCGTGAAGGCGTCGAGCAGTATTTTATTTTCAATCTGGGGCTGTCAGAAACTGAACAGCTCGCCAGTAATGCCGATAACGTGGCCGATGCAATCTGGGGCGCCATTGGAAAGCGGGGTGTTCCAGCCGAGAGTTCCGCATTGCTGAATATGGTCCGTTTCGTGTTGCTTGATAACAATGTTGCCGTCACTGAGTTGGCTGCCGGGAGTGTGGCTTTGCCTACGGCCATTGGCGCCGATGGTGTGCTGCTTCAACTGGCGAACCGTAACTATGTGGACGTTACCCAGCCCCTGGCTTCCGGTGAAGAGCTGGGTGACGATAATGCTGCCCGCGTTGACTATTTTTTCCGCTCCGATGCATCTCCATATTTTCGTGCTCTTCAGCTTTTTGAAGGTGTTTATGATGATGCATTACTGGATCCGATATATGGCGTTGCGGCGGCGGGGCAGGCTTCGGCCGGCTTGATTGACGAGGCGGAGCTGACGGTTTCGGCTTCAGTTTTTGGTGCGGTTGAGCGTGCTTTGGCTTATCGCTCTATCGGACTGGCGTTGCTTGATCAGGGAGACAGTAGTGCCGCTGGTGATTACCTCAAGAGATCCCGGGATATCTATGTGAGCTACCTTGAGGCCAAAAGCGATCCTTCTGGCCCGCTGGAGCTTGATGGTGATGACGCTGCGTATTTTCAGCAACTCAGCGATGACTTTCTTGAAGCGGGCGATGAAGCTGAATCGAACGCCTCATTTGACCGGATATCTACCTACCTGGCCGCGCAGCAAGGAACTTATTCCACAGCTTATGCTCGCCTGGTTTACGCCATGAAACGCAACATTGAAGAGCTGTTCGAAGCCGAGTCTGATCGTGTAGTAACTGCAAATCGTGCTTTTCGCGAAGCGGTTTACGGGCTGGGTTCCAATGGAACGACCAGCAACTGTAACTCTGTTAGAAACGCTTTGTTGGCTGATGTGGCAGATTTTGCCGTCCGTTTAAACGACACTGCAGCAGGTGGCGAAGCACTGAGTGCGTTCAGCCAGAGCTTTGATAACGCCTGCGATGTGTCATGGTCCGCACGCATTGCTGAACGTTTTGCGTACAGTTTCGGCTATCTGGGGCGTGCCGATGAATTCCGTCAGTTGGTTGAGCAAAAGGTTCTGCCAGAAAGTGAGTCGTATGCCAGCTCTGCACTGGCGGCGCTGTCTCTATACGATGCGTTGGCTAAAGTTGAGGAGGGCGATCTGGATGGTGCCATAAATGCGATTGTTGCAAGCACGACCGAGATAGAGGATCAGCTCCAGGCACTGACATACGATGACCTTACTGATCGCAACTATCTCGCTGGCACATTGTACTCCCGTGGAGAGAAAGACAAGGCAAGGCAGGTGCTGGACTTTGCGTACGATTTATCCATATCTGACGAATTCTACAATCAGACATCGCCTACTACATTCACCGCGAATGGCTGTGCAGAAATGTCACTGCGTTATCAGCAGTGGGAAAGCGATGAAATGGCGCAGGAGAAGATGAGGCTTTGTAAGGACGAGGTGACGGGCAGGGATAGCCAGCAATCCACGAATGACCAATTTCTTGTTCGTGCGATACTGATACCCAAGTATCAGTGGGTAGGTCTTGTTGAGGAAACTCTGGAGCTGGTACAGAGCTATAACGACCTGATCCCGATTCTGCAGACGCCCTCTGATCGTTTGGCAAAAACTCTGGTGGCTGGCGAATTTTTTGCTTCGGCAGGATCTTCTGAAAAAGCTGAGCAGAATCTGACGAGCGCCTGGGATCTGGCTAAAGACCTGATAAATGCATCGACTACAGATGAAGAGCTTGTCGATGCCGTCGAGAGCTGGGTAAATGTCAGCAAATATCAGGCAGACGTTGCCGACATCATTCGTGAAAACCTTCGTGGTGAAAATGCCGCTCCGACCCGCCGTGTGGCGGATCTTCGAGCCAGCGCAATTGCTGAGCTTACGTCGGGTGAGGGTATTCAGTCATCTATTGGTCAGCTTAACTCACCGGAGGACCGGGAAGATCTCTACCGTGATGTGGTGAGTCAGTTGGCCCGGGCTCGGGCTTTTGATCAGGCAGCTGCAGTTGCACAGAAAGCTGATACCACGCCTGATATTAACAGCCGCCTGAAACTTGTTGCAGAAGAGCTGGTTAGTTATGACGATTTTCCAGGTACTACGGTGATTCGTTTCGACTTTGATCAGGACGGACTTCCGGACTTTTTCAGCCCACAGTCCACAGCTGAGGAGCGGACAACCCTGGGTGTAGCGATGGATTCAGATATTGATGGCGATGGTATTTTCGATACCACGGATATCGCTCCATACGATGCTCTTAATGCTGACTGATATTGAGGGGGCCGGCGGATGTGCCGGCCCCCTCCTCTATATAAAGTCTGGAGATGCTAGCTTTGCCTGATCACGAAGGTCAAATCATTATTCAGCTATGGAAACAAGGTTGTAAGCAGATCGGGATTGCCTTGGTTGCGGGTGTTCTGGTTGGGGGTAGTACGTTTTCATACGCTGGTGCTGCTGAACCGAAAAGCTGTGAATCCTCCATAGATGCCTTACGCCAATGCTATCAGCAGCCTGTTGCAAACTGGCCTGCTCCAGCTCTGGACATAGAGGAGCACATTGAACTGGGACTTGTACCCAAAGCCCCACCTGCAGAGGGGCTTGAAAAACAGCGCCAGGCACTAGGGAAGCGTCTTTTCTTCGAACCTCTTCTGTCTGGCTCGGGCCAGATCTCATGCTCCTCGTGTCACCGACCTGAGCAAAAATACAGTGATGGTTTGCGTGTCCCTGTTGGTCATAATCATCAGAGGGGCTCGCGCAATACTCCGGGGTTGTTGAACGTCGGCTTGAAGCAGGAGTTTTTTTGGGATGGCCGGGCTAAAACTTTGGCGGAACAGGCTGCGGCGTCAATGACCAGCCCGATTGAAATGGCCGCTGACCCGGAACAGGTTGTGGCACGGTTAGCTGTTCACCCTGATTATTCTGCGCTGTTTGCGGAGATCTATGGTGATGAACCACTTAATTTTGATCAGGTGACAGAGTCAATCTCGGCGTGGGTTGGCACGCTGAGGTCACGCCAAAGCCCGTTTGACCGGTTTCTGGCAGGAAAATCCAAAGCATTGAGCGATAGTGCGGTTCGCGGGTTACACCTGTTTCGCACCAAAGCTCGCTGCATGAACTGTCATCAGGGGCCACTGCTCAGTGACGGTAAATATCATAATCTGGGGTTAACCGGATACGGCGGCAAACGAGAAGACCTGGGGCGTTATCTGGTAACCGGCAATCCGGAAGACGTAGGGCGCTTTAAAACCCCCTCGCTGAGGGACATCAGTAGTACCGGGCCATATTTTCATTGGGGTACTTTTTCTGCGCTGCATAACGTTTTGTCGACATACAACGCCGGTGGCTACCACTTCAAACGAGGTGAAAAATACCGCGATGACCCGCTATTTCCTTCGACCTCTGAATTGCTTCAGCCTCTGGGTTTGACAGACGAGGAGTTCAATCAGCTTGAGAGCTTCTTGTACAGCCTGTCATCCGACACCCGAAATGGGTTTAGCCTCAGGTCAACGAGATAAATCAAAGACAAACAATAATGATTTGCATTATTAAATGCATGTAAGGATAATTACTGCCTTAAAAATCATATTGGTTTTGTTGGCGGAGTTCCTATGTCTCGTTTAAACATGTGCAAGCTTCGCGTTCCGGGGTTGACGCGGCTGATTGTTGTTATTGTTACTGCTCTGTTTGTGAGTGCCTGTGGGGGAGGCTCCTCCGGTGGCGATAGCCCCTCAGCCCAGGAATCATCTTCGGTAGTGTCCGGGGTTGTAACAGATCCGGCCATCGAACAGTCTGCAGTGCGTCTGGTCGATGTGGATGGCAATGCATTAACCAGCATTGTGCGTACCGACAGCGATGGGAGCTTCCGTTTTGAATTGAGTAGCCAGCAACTCGGCCAGCTTGCCGCCGTGGTTGCTATCGGCGGACGGGATGTGGAAACCGGAGCCGATATACAGGGCGTTACCCTGCGCGCTGATGTCAGCGCTAGCGGTGAATTTGTGGTTTCCCCTTTAACCACATTGGCTGCCAACGCCAGTGACAATTTATCCGCACAACAACTTGCCGATTTGCTGAACCTCAGCTCCGCCGAAGAATTGGATGACAACCCCGCTGACAATCCGGAGGTTCAGGTTCTGAGCCTGAAACTGACCGAAATCGCGAAAGTATTGCGCGACACCGGGCTGGATTGGGACGACTTTATTGAAGAATTACAGGTAGCTGACGGTGACTTGACCGGCGCGATCAATGGTCTGGCCACGGCAAATACCGAACGTCCTGTGCTGGCAGTGGTTGCTGAACGCCTTGAGGCATTTGATGCAGCGCTGGTGAACCCCGAACCTGGTGTTGGCACAGTGCAGCTATGGAACCGGCTCCAGTTCGAGAGTGGTCTGGCGCGCTTTTATCGTGAATCCCTGAATGTTGTCGAATCTGAGGAAACAACCGAGGCTGTCGCCCGCATCGCGCAGGCGGTATGGGAAGCGAATGGGCGTAAAGGTGTCGACCCCGACAGCCCGGGAATCGATAACCTGGCGCGCTACCTGATCAGCATTTATGGGCTTGATAGCGATAGCTTGACACAAGATCTGGTGGTGCCCGGTGAAGTGGCAACTGACGATCTCGTCGCTTTTGTAGCGAGTGTCGACTTTGTTGATCATGAGTTACCCCTGACGCCTGAGGAATTGCTATCTGACGACAATGAAGCCAAGGCTCAGTACTTCCTGAGTTCTGATCTGTCGCCTTTCTACAAAGCGGAAACCCTGTTCACCGGGTTATACGA
>NZ_JBQDKB010000143.1:0-6585 GCF_052094685.1 Marinobacter sp. | reverse complement strand
ACTCGTTGCTGATCGTTTTCTCAGCGCGGATCATGCCCATTAAGAGACCTGCCCCAGGTCATTGAGGCCTATGCCATCGCCGCCTCATTCAGGTTCGGCACGCTGTATTGCATCTGGTCTTCCAGCGAGTCCCACGGGAAGTTGCGGATTTTTTCCATCTGGGCGGGATAGCCTTCTTTTTCCCACCATTCCAGATCCAGCGCGGCCCAGTAATCGGCGGGACGTTCGCGTTTGCCCGAAGCGTCGTACTCGGCTGTTGTGGGATCGAGGTGGCGGTAAGGTTCGAGGGCCGGAATGTCGGGCAAGGGCTGGCTGACATCCATGTAGCGCTGTAGTTCGTCCCAGTGAGCGTAGAGTTCGACTTTCTGTGTGCTGTGCACCTCGGCAACTGCCGTTTGCCAGCCGCTGTATCGGTGGCGAAGCTGTAGCTTGTAGCTGACCGGCCCTTTAGGCTGAACATGGTAGGAAATATAGGGGTCGAACTCGATAAACGGGGCCTCGAAGGTCTCCTCACGCCAGGTGCGGAATTTGACCATGCCGGTGGGGCGGAAGAAGCCGCAGCCCAGGTCTTTGACGATGAAGTCGGGGTTACGCTCAAGGATCCAGGTGAAGGGGTAGCGGAAAAAGAGGTGCATTGTTGCTAGCCCAATCATCGGCCAGGTTCCATGCTGAACTGCGAGAAGAAGCCCCTCTTGTACAGCACCAAAAATAAATGCGGCGAAAGAGCAAGCCATGAAAAAACCGACAATTTGATAATCAGCCATTGCTCCCGCAAACATCAATAGTAGCTGCCAACGTGTTTTAATGAAATCAGTAGGCTTTTTCCGATAGGTCCACGTAGGCCCGGCCAAATCTCTTTTGTCGCGTCCAGATGCACGTTTTTGGTACGTTTCAGATGAATTCGGACTGACATGGATATCTAAGTCCGCGTAATTCGCCCAGCCCAAACGCTCAATCAGGTCGCCGCCTTCCAATGCCTTTGCAAACCCGCCCGGATTTTCCAGAGACTTTTGCTTTGGAATCGAGTCCGATCGAAAAGCTGTTTCACAATACTCACTCATCGAGTCTGATTTATTATCGCTGCCACTCAACGTCCAGATCCTCCATCGTATGAGTCACTTCCTGACCCTCGTATTCCTCTGCGTCTCGCTGCCATACGTCAACCGTAAAGGTAAGCGAAAGGCTTTTCACCCGGTAACAGGTTTCAACACGCTCGTAGTCTGATCGCGGCGTAAAGTCTGACAACTGCGACTTGCCTATCATGAAATTGATTGCCTGGCGCTGCTCATCGTATTGGTTTTCAATGCCCTGACGGATGGTACCCGATTTTCTGCCAAGGGTTTGAGTACGCCAGCCTCCGGACGGATTCGGGCCCAGAATACGGTAGTGTTCCTGCTCGTACGATAGCACCAGCTCTATTTCGGCGGGCTTGCCGGTAATGGCAAGGGCTGGACTGGCGAATGATAAAACCGCCTCTGCCTCGTTTTGCCAGAAAGCGAGATTCCTTGCTTGCAGCCACTCAACCACGCCATTCTCCGGGATACGCCTGAGCGATACCGGTGTCATCGCTTTCACCAAAGCAATGTAAGCGCCGGATTCCAAGGACAGTTCATCGGTCCGCTCACCGGGATCGCCGGAAAATGGCCCCGCACGGAGCCACTCACTGATGGCATCATCCATCAGTCGGTAATAGGCGATCTCGCCCACTACGTAAATCGCGAAACCCAATGCGGTGACGTAACCTGACGCCACAGTTCCCGCCCAACGAATAGCGGCTGGCATCAGACGCCCAACGGCCGCCTGTGCAGCTTGAACCGAAGTGCGCTCAACCGCTCGACGACCGGCTGGCGTCAGCAAACGGGCAGCAATGACGTCAGCATTGACCATGGTTGCAACGCCGCCTGCTTTGATTAATTGGGCGGACCCTGCTCCCCATCGACCGTTAACAAATGAACTCACTGAATCACTGACCATCAAGGCGGTAGTGAACATCCCTGCAATCCAGCCAGCAGCCTGCAATCGGTTTCTAACAACGGCCTGAGCAAATTGATCACGAGAGTTAAAGCCCTGCGCCAGTCGCGTGAACCACTTAGCTTCTTGCTTCCAGTTTGCAACGGAAGGAGCCAGCCACGATGGTTGTTTGGGTAACAGAGTTGTAAGCTGCGCTGAACTAATAGCAAGATCTGAGATGGCACTTATAAAACCGGCGAACTTGCGCGAATCGCTCAAAGAAAACTGCTCTGTCGAACGAGCAAAATTCCAAACATCAAAAACCACAAGCGCACTTGGCAAGCCAGCCGGGTGCGTCGCCGTCTGATGCATAAACCGCTTAACCGGCTGGTGTTTCGCCACACCATTAAACGCATCGACATCGGCCACTTTCAGACTGGCCGCTACCGCAGCACCAGACGTCAACGTATTGCCCTGTTCGTCCAGAACCTCCAGAACAATATAAGTACGCCCCTCGTCTGCACTGTCTAACTGCAAGGTGGTTTTGCCGGGGACGGCGGTTTCGGCAAAGCCTTCAAACGCACCTTTGATACGGTTGATATCAGCCGTGAACGCGGCGCCGCGTTGTGTCAGCTCAGTCTGGATTCTTGTCAGCCACCAATGGGAGATTTCACCGGCGACGCTGGAAAAGGCAGAAGTCGCAGAGCGGGCCAGCCCGGTTACCGCCTCGCCATCCGGTGCCCGGGTCTGTTCCTGGTGTTCCGCTATGCTGCGCAGCACATTGGGCTCCAGTGCGCGCATGTCCTGACTGCGATCTTCCAGTGCTTTGACCATGGATTTCAGATTGGACAGGGTCGCATCGCCAATCAGGCATTCGCCCGAGCTGTTCGGGAACGGCAATAGCATCGCACCCAGGAGATGTTCGCCTTTGGCAATCTTCAATGCCATTGCGGCGGCTTCGCCACCACCGTTTGCGTTAGATTCCTGCGGAAGCACCAATGGATCGGCGCGGTGAGCGGGCAGTGAGAGCACCTGCAGCAATGGCCCGGCTTGGACATATCCGGCGGCAGCATTGCCCGATTCCAGCGCAAACAGATCCCGTAAGGTGGCCGTCAGGTTTTCTGGACGATCGTCGTTCAGCAGGCGCACCAAGGCGGCCTGGGCTTCTTTTAGGAAGTCCCGAAGGGCGGCTCGTTCGACGTCGTATAGTGTGCGCTGGAGTCGCCCATCTTCACTGTCGTCAATTCGGTTATCAAACCAACCGCCGTCAATGTAGAGGGGATTCGCCGAACCATTGGGCAATGTTTCACGGCGGAAGTTGTTATGGAACAACTCAGCTGTGACACCAAACGGGCGCTTCTTCACGTTATCTACCAGCGCCAGTATTAGCGCCAGTGCAGCATTCACTTGCTGGGCGAGGTGACGTGCGGCCTGCAGTGAATCTCTCATGTGTAGTGTGACCAGATGCCGATCCCGGAGCGCGCTAAAGACATCTGTGCCAGGGCTTATTTCTAGCAATGAGGCACCTTGCAAATGCTGCTGACGCCAACGCGGATAGAGCGACGGCGTTTCAATAAAGTAGTCAGCGTCAACCACATGCTCATCCGCTTCAATCGCATCGCGCTGCGCAATAAGCGCGCCTTGCGCCTGCCTTGATTTTGCGCCATCAACATCATGTAACCAGTGGCCAGTATGGGTGACGTCACTTTCCATAGCGGTATCCCTGGCGCGCATAGCTGACATTTCGTCAAGATGTCTCCAGTCACTATGCAGGCTCTGTTGCCCCCCAAGAAATGCACGGACCGCCACAGCAGAGCGACAGCGTGCTGTCACGTAGTCGGTGTCCTGTTCAAGCGCGCTTATGTATTCCCATGACCATTGAGTTTCGCTGAACGCGAGGTAAACATCGCTATAGACGTCCGCACCGTTCAGGCGAGCAGGTACGTGGATAACATCTAACTCAGGACCAGTTGCTTTGCGATGATTGACAGCCTCGACGGATGCCGTACGAGCTTGTGCAACAGCCGTGTCCCGCAGAACAGGCGCCGCGTCCTCACTTGTCATAACGGAGAGTTCCCGCCAAAGCCGGCCCTTAAAAAACACGTAAATCCAGCCGGTTCGGAGCGGTGCGCCAATGACTTCATCATAGCCGCTCATGGGCCGCGAGTGCGTCAATTCTCCTGCGTCACAGAACAGGGTCGGGTGAACCGACACCATGAGATTATCCTGATAGTTTCGCTGAGGGGCTTTCAAGGCATAAGGGCCAATAGACTCTTCGTCAATAACGGGAACGTTTATTGTCTCGTTCCCTTTTAGCTGAAGAACCAGCGAGCGCTTTTTTGCTTGCTCAACATGGCCCGCAAGAATCGGCCCTTTACGGCCTTCGTGCTTCCCGCAAATCTCGATTGGCGTGACGACTTCATGGCCGTCTTCGTTAATTTCGTTCAAAACATATTCATGACCAGCAAGTGATTGCTGCCCCGTCAGTTCCAACCAGAATGTCTTTGAGGGAGTGCAGGAAGGCTCTTTTACCGCTGACATGCTATGAAATCCTTTTCATGATAATTCGCGAAACGCTTTCCACTGCGCCCCAAGCTCCACTGATTGACTGTCACAGGCCAATCCGGAATGCCACTGATTTACGATAAAACGAGTGAGCGTCGTGGCATCTGCCCGTTGATCCCTATCTACATAAGGCAAGCATGAAGGCCAGCCAAATGCCCAACTTAACGAACGCTCAAAATCACGGCCTTTATGAGTTTTGATCTGTTTAGCCGCGCCTGTTGCCTGAAATCCTGACCACTGCACACGATTCAACAGATCCACAGACCAAATCGAGGTGCTGTTAACACCCACCAATTCTGCCATCTGATCAGGCTGACAGGCTGATAGCACCTGAAGAAATCGAGTATCATAAGGCCTGAGCAGGCAGGAGCCAGCGGTTTCCAAATCAACGTACAGCATGCCGCGCAAGCCAGAAACCGCTTCTTCAACGGCACTTTCGGTAAACAGAAACAATAACCCTTTGTCAGCCCATTGCATCAGTGCGTGCTGACAGAACTTACTGTCAATCACAGTATCAACGATGATCGGCCCCGCATCTGTAAAGCTTTCCAGCGGGCTATTCTCAAACAACCAGCACCAGCTCGGATCATTGCATTCGGTATACAAAGCCTTGGTAACTTCATGTTCGTCACACTGGGCGGCATCCACAATTAAAAGACAACGCTGGCCTGGCTGAATCTGCCAGTCGCGAATGGCTTCCTGGAATGTGTCCAAGCAGGCGCGATTAGGCAACGCAGGGGCAATTGTCAACATTGCAGCTTCCATCCTGTTTTTTCTGACACGTTTTGGTTGCCGGTGCGCGATCGGCAGCAGCCGTCAGGAGTGTGTTGCGATCAACTCGTTCGGCGAGTGGCCTCTGCCCAGCATCCGCGACCTCCGCCGGTGCCACAGCGCCACGATTCTTCTCCACCAACCCCGGCATTCCCGGCACTCCAACCTTCTGCCCACTCCCCACACCCGGCGCACCCCCAGCGTTCATTTTTATAGAAGCCCCAACAATCGCCACACCACTGGGATCAATCTTCACAAAGCTACCACCCGCCTTGAGAGTAATCTCTGCACCGGCCTCAATAACAGCCTTTTGCCCTGCCTTAATATGCAGCTCAGTACCCGAGTCACTAAGCCAGGCCGTACCGGCTTTCAGGTGCATGGTGCCGGTTACGTTAAAGCTGTGGTCTTTACCTGTCTGCTCGCGTTTCTCGCCATCGGTGGTTTGGTGCTGGTTGCCCTTTACGTGGCTGAAGCGGTCATTCTCAACAGTTTGATGGCTGTCATTTTTGATCACTTCGGTGCGGTTGTTTTCGGTGAGCAGGTCCAAGTCTTTCTGGGCGTGGACGTAGATCTGCTCTTTGTCTGCTTCGTCTTCGAATCGTAATTCGTTGCTGCCTTCACCCTTGTGGGTTTGGGTTTTCAGAGTGGTGCGGGTTTTATGTTCTGGCAACGCGTACGGCGGTGTGTTGGTGGCGTGATAGGTGCGGCCAGTAATAATCGGCTGATCTGGGTCGCCATCGAGGAAACTAACAATCACTTCGTTGCCAATTCTGGGCAGGGCCATAAAGCCATACTGTCCGCCAGCCCAACCCTGGCTCACTCTTAGCCAAGCGCTGCTGTGTTCATCATTTTTACTGTATCTATCCCATGGAAACCGTACTTTTACCCGGCCAAATTCATCACAGTGAATTTCCTCGCCTTCCGGGCCGGTAACAATGGCAATCTGAGGGCCGTCCATCAGTGGGCGATGGTCGCTCAGGGGGCGCCAGGTTTTGTCTGCAGGAATGGCACTGAACGTATTGTGGTAAGTGGTCGGGCCAGAACCGCCCTCTTCTTCCATGGCTTGGGGTTGTTTGCCGGTATGGGTAACGGCGGTAAGTAACCACTCCCGGTTCAGGTTGGCGTTATCGTGCTCAGTCAGTTCGGTTTTGGCGCCGCAGGTGAAGTCTGCGCGGTTGCTTTCACCACTCGCGCTGCTGGCATCGTTTCGCAGGGCGTTCAGTCGGGCTTCCGTAAACGGCTGGCCGCTGGCATCGGCTTTGAAGCGGCCTGGGTAGTCGAAGTGTTGGTAGTCTTGGC
>NZ_JBQDKB010000142.1:0-6614 GCF_052094685.1 Marinobacter sp. | reverse complement strand
GCCCCGATTATCTCATGTCGATACTGCTTGGTTAAGTCCGACAGGCTGCTAGCCATGGAAAAGCCGACCTACCACCACGGCGACCTGCCCTTACAAGCCCAACAACTGGCCCTCGACACGCTAAGAGCAGATGGCGATGCCGCCATTAGCCTGCGCGCCCTCGCGAAGCAACTAGGGGTCAGCGCGCCAGCCCTATACCGACATTTTTCAGACAGAAATGCGCTGCTGGCTGAATTGGCGATCAGCGGGTTCGAAGCCCTGCGCAATCGCCTGCGCGCGGTAGACCAGCAGGTGCCTCGCAAGGCACTGATCAACATCGGACTAGTGTATGTCACCTTTGCTCAGGAAGAGCCCAACCTGTACCGCCTAATGTTTGGCGGTCGTGTATTACCCATGGGCACACACCCGCGCTTGGATGCTGCGGGTAAAGGTGCGTTTCAGGTTCTGGAAGACACCGTGGCCCGCGCCCGCCAGCTTGGTTACCTCAAACCTTCGCCTGTCTCTTTGATGACCGCTGCCGCCTGGTCTTTAGTACACGGACTGTCGCAACTCACCATCGATGGCCATTTACCCAGCGAAAAGGCCGAACCCACGTTAACCGAGGGCGTACTCAGCTTGCTGCTGGACGGCTCCCGATCTAACCCACAACAATTACAACAGGACATAACCCTATGAGCAGCCCAAAACCCAGCACCATTCGCGTTGGCCGCAGGTATCGTGAGAAACGATTGGACGGCTCCTACGATGCCATCGTTATTGGTTCCGGCATTGGTGGCTTAACAGCCGCTGCCTGCATGAGCAAAATGGGCAAGAAGGTGCTGGTACTGGAGCAGCACTACACGGCCGGCGGCTTTACTCACAGCTACGACCGAAACGGCTATGAGTGGGATGTAGGTGTGCACTATATCGGCGACATGGGCGCAGACCACACTCTCGGTAAGCGACTGTTTGATCACATCACCGATGGCCAATTGAAATGGGCGCCCATGGACGCCAATTACGACCGCATTTTTCTGGGCGACAAGCACGTAGATTTGGTTGCCGGCCCGGATGCATTCCGTGCGGAACTGATCAAAGTATTCCCGGAAGAAGAACAGGCTATCGACACCTACCTGAGTTATCTGCGCCAGGTGTCCAAAGCCATGCCGGCCATTGTTCTGGGTAAAGTATTACCAAACCTGGCTCTCGGCCCCCTGAACATGCTTGCCAAACGCAGGGCCCCGGAATTTCTTAACAAGCCGACCCGCGAAGTGCTTGAAGGGATTACCAGCAATCAGGAATTGATTGCGGTACTAACCGGCCAATGGGGCGACAACGGCCTGCCCCCGGCACAATCCAGTTTCATTATCCACTCGCTGATTGCCCGCCATTACCTGCATGGCGGCTACTACCCGATTGGTGGTGCGTCTGAAATGGCAAAAACCATCATCCCGGTGATTCAGCAAAGCAGTGGTGAAGTGTTCACCTACGCCGACGTGACCAGCATCCTGATCGAGAAAGGCAAAGCCGTGGGTGTGCGCATGGCAGATGGCGCAGAGATACGCTCACCACTGGTGATCAGCAACGCCGGGGTGTTCAACACCTTCAACAAACTGTTGCCGAAAGACGCGCCCAACTGGGACTATTACCAAGACAAGTTAACGACCGTTAAGCGCTCCATGGCCAGCAACTGCCTATACATAGGATTGCAGGATACAGCCGAAAATTTGGGCCTACCGAAAACTAACTACTGGATTTACCCGGGCACAGACTACGAAAAGCATGTGCAAGACTTTGCAGAAGACCCGGAGAACAACGACATATCGCTGACCTATATTTCGTTTCCTTCGGCCAAAGACCCAAGCTTTGCCGAGCGCTACCCCGGCCGCGCCACCATTGAGATCGTGGCGCCCGGTCCCTTTGAGTGGTACGAGGAATGGGCCGACAAACCCTGGGGCAAACGCGGCGAAGAGTACGAAGCGAAAAAGGAAGAATTCGCCCAGCGCCTGCTAGCAAAACTGTACGAGAAGTTCCCTCACCTTGAAGGCAAGGTGGATTACTACGAGTTATCTACGTCTCTTTCCACGGACTACTTCTGCCGTTACAGCGAGGGAGAAATTTACGGGCTGGACCACACTCCGGACCGCTTCGAGCTGGACTGGCTGAAACCTAAAACCCGCATTCCTGGCCTGTACCTAACTGGCCAAGACATCATGACCTGTGGCGTAGTCGGCGCCATGCTTGGTGGCTTGCTAACAACCGTGGCGGTGAGTGGATTTAAGGGGCTGCCGTTGGCCAAGAAGATGTTTCGCGGATGATAGACAGTCTCATTCCCGGCGGCACGGGGCAGGTATCAAACCTGCCCGGCCGCACCGCTTAAAAGATTAAAACTCCAACCCGAGAGTCAACCAAAGCTGACGACCAGGCTCAACCCCTGAATCACCATCAAGAACGGTGTGCACGCGATCGTTGAACAGGTTGCGCAGTTCAGCTTCGGCAATCAGTGAGGTGCCGTATATCGCTGGTTGGGTATAGCGCATGGAAAGGTCGAACAGAAACGTGTCCGGGCGATCTTCATCAGCGTATTCAGTCAGGCTCTCACGGACAACCTCACCACTGGCAGAGGTGACCAGCTCACCGTCTACTTCCCGGCCGGTATCAATTATCTGAGCATAATCGCCACGATAGCGGCCATTGATCGTTCCACTGAGTTGATTATTGAAACGGTGTGACACACCGATGTTAATCACAACCGGCCGGTTAAAATCACTGCGCAGAACATCCAGTTCGCCGTACGCCACACGCTGCCCCTGATACCAGACAAATTCTTCTGGCTGGGTATTATCTATGGGGTCATCGTAATCGGCATTGTTTGTTTTGGTTTCAGACCAGGTGCCGCTAACGCTGACCATAGTGTCACCATAAACGCCGTTCCAGCCCAGGGAAACCCCGAGGTACTCGCTGCTGCCCTCATTATTCATGATGTAATAACGATAGCCGTCTGCCTGAGTATCGGTGGTGGTTCTGGCAAACTCGTCCTTGTTATCACGTTTCACCACTTTCAACACCATGCGTCCACCCAACAGGGCCTGATCCAGGCCCAGAGTCTGCTCATCGCTAAAGGGGGTGTCTACATCATCAAACACATAGCGGTAGTCGCCCTGGCCTACTTCTCGCTCCCAATCCGTCACGATGTTCTGTTCGGTAGAGCGGTATTCCGTATAAAACGGGGCCCTTGCCTCCCGCAACTTGTAGGTGAGCAACGCTGCGCCGTAGTACCGGTTAAACCCCGCGATTAGAACGGTACTTGCGTTATCAAACACATCAAATGTCGCGCGCGTACGGAATGCAACATCATGGTTCTCAAGAAAATCATTGTAGTCATAACGCAGCCCAAGGGTTCCTGTCAGGCGTTGCCAAGCCAGTGTCGTTTCGCCATAGAACCCAGCCTCATTCAGCGCTACTTCAACATCGTCGGCCTGATAAATATTGCGACTGGAAAAATACTGTTCGCTCTGCACGCAATCCGTCGTAATTCCCCGACACTGCACATCGGTGTTGATCACTGCATTGCTGTATATCGCAAGGTCCTCATCACGCCGAAAGCGATAAGTACTGTGGCTGGCCTGAATTCCGGCTTCATTGGTGACTTCCATAGGACCTATACGAACCGGCAAGGTTGCCACGGAATACGCCAGATCGGTCGAATTCTGAATTTTATCCAGATCGCCATAACCACCTTCACGGCTCAGGCCAACATCGGCTTCACGGCCCCACTGGCGGCTACTGGTGTTTTCCCAACTGAAGTAGCCGTTTGGTGCCTCCCGTTCGTTAACACTGCTTGTCCAACCCAGGTCCAGATTATGTTCCAACTGCTCGCCAAGGTATTCGAAACCGGCTTTAAGGTTATAGCCCCCACCGTTGACCATGTAATCACTGGCCTTGGTGTCGGTAATAAATGTGTCACTGGAATAAGGAGACCAGGTCGCCGAAAGGTCCAGAATTGCGGCGTCTCCGAGTTGGGAGGACAACTTCAGCAACACATTCTGGTTGCTTTGCGTCCGGTTTCGGGTACTACCCAAACTGACATCTGGTGTTTCAGAGTATGCCTGACTAACACTGGTTATCATCCCGATCTGATCGTTAAGCGGTGCAGAATAACTAAAGGCCGCCCTGTATCGCTCGAAGTCCGGCTCTTCGGGAGGCGTGGGAGGTAATGTTTCGACCTCAGGATCCCACTCCCGGGTAAAGGTACGAAATTGAGTCCACTGGCTGCGCGTGCCGCTAACCGTCAACTTGCCTTCCGGCTCGCGACCAGCACGCCTGGTTGTCGCATCCACCACGCCGCCGGTAAATCCACCATAAGCCGCGGGTACATTGCTATCGTATACTTTCAGCTCACCAATAAGATCGGCATCGATGAACAGCGACTGCTCATGACCACCAATATCACTGACAGAAGAGCTGCTGCTGTCCGAAGCCGGATCAAGGCGGTTACTGTTACTCAGCCCATCCAGTACAAAGTTATTTTCATAAAAGCGTCCGCCAGAAATAGATATTGATTCAGGCCGCAGGTCGGTCAACCCCTCGACACTCTGACTGCTTTCGCCAAACTGGATACCTGGCACCAACTTTAAAATGTTCTCAAGACCGCCATCAGCACTACCAAATCGCTCTATATAGCTCTGATCAAAAATATATTCACCAGCACCGGATTCACTTGTACCACCCGGGTTCTGCACCGGCGCGGTAATCAACAACTCAGGTAACTGAACAGGGCGGGAGGTCGAGGCCGAGACCGATTCTTGCTCTTCAGCCATTAGCCCAGAACCTGAAAGTGACAGAAAGGAAGCCACAATCCAATGTCGGCCCGACACATAGTGTTTTCGCGAAGGACCATTGATTAAACAACGCCTGTTTGTCATGAGTTAAACCTGAAAGGAAAGTCAAAAACCATTGGGCTGAAAAGTGTCAGCGGGGCAATTCTGTGGGCGTCGTATAAGGCGCGCCATTACCTAAAGTAAGCAGAAAAGCCTTCAATGCCTGGAGCTCTTGCTGGTCGAGATTCAACGGCTGTATGAGCGACGACAGTTGAGCAAAGCGGGGGTCCTGGCGGCCCAGCTCGGTAGGCTGGTTTTGCCACCAACCCATGTTGTAAGAGGCCAGCACGTGATCGAGGTCAGCCAGCAGGCCGTTATGCATATATGGCGCCGTAACGGCCACATTACGCAGGGGCGCGGTTCGAAAAGCACTGAAATCTTGATTTTTTTTCGTCACTGCATAACGGCCAGTAAAATTGCCGACTTCATAAAAAGCAGTCCCCAGATGGTGGTATTTACCATCAGTAAGTAGCGGGCCGTTGTGGCAGTTCATGCAACGGCCTTTGGTGCGGAAGAGGTGCAAACCTTGAAGTTCCTGATCGTTGAGTGCGCTTCGCTCGCCGCGCATGAAACGATCAAAGCGTGTGGCAGTGGTGGTGCGCTGGCGCACAAACTCCGCAATGGCGATCGTTACCCGGTCAAAGTCCAGCCTCGGGTCACCGAAAGCCCTCTCAAAAAGTTGATCATAAGCACCAATATCCTGAAGCCGACCGATAATCTTCGGCGGATCACCCGCCATTTCAATGGGGTTTGTAATACTCGCCGCGGCCTGTTCTTCCAACGAAACAGCCCGGCCATCCCAGAACAGCTCTTTCAGATAACCTGCATTCAGAATCGTTGGCGAATTCAGCTGGCCCTGTTGGCGGTTGTGACCAAATGAGAAACGGCGACCATCGGCCCACCCAAGATCCGGATCGTGGCAGGAGGCGCACGCATGCTGGCCGGAGCCGGATAGAATTGGGTCAAAAAACAACAACTCTCCCAGTTCCTGACGCGCCTTTCTTAAGGCGCTACTCCTGCTTTTCGCACCATCGGTGTCTCTCACCCTTTCGGGTAAGGCCGCCAATGGCTCGATCCGGTTGCCCGGAGCCAATACCGGGGCCGGCCACTGCTCCTGAGGTGCCGAATATTTCGCTCGCAAGTCTGTGGCACCTTGCACCGATTCTGTTGCAGCCGATGCTGTTCCCGCCAAAAGCAGCAGGAACAGCACAAATCTGCTAAGCCGCATTTATACAGATGGCGCAGTACGGGGTTTCGTCCAGACTGTTGTTGGTCCCGTCGCCATCAATATCATCATCAACTTCAAATGGAGCAGCGGCCTGTTCTTCGGTTGAACTTTGCGGGTCAAAAAAGTCGGCGTTGCTATCGCCGTCGAAATCAAAACGGGCCATGTCCGTTCCAGGGTAGTCGTCCTGAGCCGACAGTTTTTCAGCAATGCTCGACAGCATCGCATTGCGATCAGCCGTCGTATAAGTCGACGTACGTGAGATGCTTTCAGCCAGTTCGTAATGACGGCCCTCAGCCAAGGTAACAACCAGCTCCTTACTGCGCAGAACGCGATTGTTATCATCCAATAGCTCGAAAACCTCCAGAGCACCACCAAATACCAGAGGCGAACTGGCGTTTCCTTTTGCCATATCAGCTACACGGGCTCTTGCTTGCTGTATATAGGCGGCGTTTTCCGGATTCCAGGTACCCCAGGTCGCCAGCAACTTGCGTGTGGCAGTCGCAATATCGGCATAGTCAGCAGCCACA
>NZ_JBQDKB010000141.1:0-7020 GCF_052094685.1 Marinobacter sp. | reverse complement strand
TCTTCAATACTTTCAAACAGTTAACTCTCTCAAAACACCCCGCTGTTCCGGCGTGTCCCTCAAGCGAGATGCGCATTCTACAGAGCTGAGCGAAGGTGTCAACGGGATCTTGAAACTTTTTTCAAAGCTGGATATCAATCGCTGCGACTGCTGCTACAGCCTTGCTTTTAGCCTCTTCGATTGTGGAGCCCTTGGCGAGGGCAACCCCCATCCGGCGGCGACCTGAAAGCTCCGGCTTACCAAACAACCTTACCTGTACATCTTTCTCAGAAAGCGCCTGCTCCAATCCGCAGAAAGCCACTTCCCTGGAATCCCCTTCAGGCAGGATAACCGCAGACGCTGAAGGGCCCTGCTGACGTATCTCAGGAATCGGCAAACCGAGTATTGCCCGTGCATGCAAAGCGAACTCTGACAAATCCTGAGACACGAGTGTAACAAGCCCCGTGTCATGAGGCCTTGGAGACACTTCCGAGAAGTACACTTTATCCTGATGGACGAACAGCTCTACACCGTAAACTCCATAACCACCGAGATTTTCGGTGATCTTCAAGGCCACTTCGCGCGACCGCTCCAACGCTTTGGCGCTCATGGCCTGGGGCTGCCAAGATTCACGGTAGTCGCCATCCTCCTGGCGGTGACCTATAGGCTCGCAGAAACTTACCCCCCCGGAGTGTCGGACCGTTAGCAAAGTGATTTCATAGTCAAACGTCACAAATCCTTCGACAATGACCCTCCCTTTACCAGCACGCCCACCCGATTGTGCATAATCCCACGCCGCATCAATTTGTTTCTCTTCGGTAACGGTGCTCTGCCCTTTACCGGAAGAACTCATCACTGGCTTCACAACAACCGGCAGTCCGATGGACTTAATAGCATCAACGAATAGTTCTTTAGTATCGACAAACTCATAAGGCGAAGTGCTCAACCCAAGCTCTTCTGCTGCCAGACGTCGAATCCCCTCCCGATTCATCGTAAGGTCTACCGCTCTGGCGGAAGGAATAACCCTATAACCCTCTTGCTCTAGCTTGACCAACTCCGCAGTCGCAATCGCCTCAATTTCGGGGACAATAAGGTGAGGCTTCTCAAGCTCAACAATTTTGCGCAGTGCCTGTGCATCAAGCATGTCAATCACGTGGCTCCGATGGGCCACCTGCATAGCGGGGGCGCTTGGGTAGCGATCTGCTGCGATCACCTCAACGCCAAACCTCTGCAACTCAATAGCTACTTCTTTACCAAGCTCCCCGGAACCACACAACAACACTCTATAAGCGTTTGCTTTAAGCGGCGTACCCAGTGTTACCTTGCCAGCATTATTCAAACCACATCCTCCAGTCAGCGCCAGATCCCTTTCCGGGATATTTGCGCCTGATTAAAGTGCAACCATTTGTTCTCGCTCAGCAACCTTTACCAGTACGGCTTTGCGTTCACAGTTGGTCATTGAGGTCCAGCGCAAAATCTCATCACCGGTGCGTTGACATCCTATGCACATATCACGCTCATCGAGAGCGCATATACTCACGCACGGTGATCGAGCCTTATCCTCAGCAGCCATAATGTATCTACCTCAGTCTTTTACGGGCTTCAAGCCCGTCATATAGCGACTCGCGTTGTGCACATAATGCGCTGCGCTCAGCTCAAGCATTTTCTGTTGGTGCTTGGTCAGCTCCCGTTTCACCTTACCCGGTGCCCCCACCACCAAGGAGCCATCAGGAATGACCATTCCCTCGGGAATAAGGGTGTTGGCACCAATCAAGCAATACTTTCCTATCTTTGCCCCATTAAGAACAACGGCATTAATACCGATCAGCGAATAATCTCCCACCTCGCAGCCGTGCAGCATTGCTTTATGCCCAACCGTGACACCTTTACCTAAAGTCAGCGGCATACCCGGATCGGTATGCAAAACCGAACCATCCTGCACGTTTGTCTCAGGGCCGATCGTAATACGTTCATTATCGCCGCGGATCACTACGTTGAACCAGACACTGCTTTTCCCGTGAAGGGCTACGTTACCAATCACGGTTGCATTTTCGGCGACAAATTGACTGTCGCCCTGTAACTCTGGAGCAACGCCATCTAGCTCATAAAGCATTGAATGTTCCTTATTATGTTCTGGGTTTTAGCAAATCTATGTCGGCATCGTACACAGCATTTAAAAAATCGACCAGAACCACAGCAGACAGCCCCCAAATCTGATATCGCTCCCAGCGGTAGCAAGGCACATGAATGGTTTGATTCTGAAAAGGAATCGCATCCGTACGCTCACGCCTATCTTCAAGAAAAAAGGAAAGAGGCACACGGAAGATGCTATCGATCTCCCCAGGATTAGCCTCCAGGGGGTGCCCTTCAGGGACAACACCAACATACGGGGACACAAGAATCCCGTGAAGTGACATAACCTGGCTCAGCGGCGAAATAATTTCTACTTGATCGGGAGGCAGGCCAATTTCCTCATGGGTTTCTCGCAAGGCCGTTGCAGCCAGCGATAAGTCTCCCGGATCCCGCTTGCCACCTGGATACGCAACCTGCCCACGATGAGTACTCAAATTTTCTGAGCGCAAAGTAAATATCATTTCCGGATTGCCAGGATCGTCGGTGACCGGTACCAGAATGCCTGCCTCGGGATAGTTCATTTCAAGCTTCCGGGGCGCATAGCCTGTTAAACGCTGAACAAGTAAATCACGCAAATCGGAACTCCTGAGCAAATCTGGTGTTGAATGAGACAGCGACAGCTAGGATCATTAAACTGAACGCACCATCAATTTAAGTATACGGGGAAAAACATGAAGTACTGCAGCACATGCGGCCATCCGGTTAAACAACGCATCCCCGAGGGCGACAACCGCCACCGCTATGTGTGTGTTAACTGCAGCACAATACACTACCAAAACCCCCGCATCATTGCGGGTACTGTGCCGGTTTGGGAAGGACAGATTCTGCTTTGCCGCAGAGCAATTGAGCCTCGCTATGGATACTGGACCCTTCCCGCAGGGTATATGGAGAACTCAGAAACCACCGTTGAAGCTGCAGAGCGAGAAACTCTGGAAGAAGCCTTGGCCGAGGTTAATATCGAGGGACTCTATTCCATTATTGATGTCCCCCATATAAATCAGGTGCACATGTTCTACAGGGCGGCGCTGAAAAATGGACAATTTGGTGCGGGCGAAGAATCACTTGAAACCCGTCTGTTTGCTCTGAACGACATACCTTGGGAAGACATTTCCTTCCCTACGGTGCGCAAGACTCTAGAGCTATTTTTAGAAGATTTAAAAAACGACTCTTTTGGCGTTCATGTGCGCGACATCCGACACCCTATGGCCGCGACCCGGAGCAAGGACACCCTATAATACTTCCATCCGATAGACCTCATAGGCGGGTTCCTCATAGGGGTGGGCCTGCCTTAACGCATCAACCGCCTGCCTAATCAAATCATCCCTGCAAACGAGTTCAACCTTGAACTCATCCACAACTTCCAAAGCACCACTTTCCCCCAGAAAAGGATTGCTACCCTCAAGCGGACGAAACTGCCCCTGCCCGCTACACTGCCACGCGCAAGAATCGTAATTTCCAATGCATCCCGCACCTGTATCAAACAGTGCCTGCTTAGTTTGCTCCAGATGCGTTACGGGGACGAAATAGTATATTTTGTACATGAAGCCCTCCTAAGAACAGCATATTTTATGTACAGATTAATGGCTTAGCCACTTACCCACAGATTCTGTGGATAACTCTGGGGAAAGATTTAGGGAACACCTCTATAAACCCCGTATTTACTGCACTCACGTTAAATTGGCGACAAATTCACCCGTTGATATTAATGATTATTTTTCAATAAGTTACGAGTGTCCAGTAAAAAATGAACTGCAATGTATAGCATTGTTCACAGAACACCCAAAGCATCGCTTGAAATGTGCATAAACAAAATGAGTCAAGGGGTATTTTTAAAAAAACATGACTTATTTCGCTTGAAAAAAATAAAAAACCAAACAGCACACACAAAAAAACCGACTTTAGAAAGCAACCCTGTCGGGGGCCTACCAAAGCCGGTTTTTTAGTTCAAGACTTCTATCAGCCGAACCAGCGCCTCGCATTTCTGAACATGCGAATCCAAGAGCCGTCTTCCTGCCAATCTTTCGGGCGCCAAGAGTGCTGGACAGCGCGGAATACACGCTCAGGATGCGGCATCATAATCGTGATGCGGCCATCTTGAGTGGTAGCCCCTGCAATGCCATCTTGTGAGCCGTTGGGATTGTATGGGTAGCGAACCGTTGCTTGACCCTTGTTATCTACGAAACGTAGCGCTACGCGCTCGCTTCCTGCCAGGTCCGCAGCAGACGTACTATCCGAGAACTCTACCCTGCCCTCGCCATGGGCAACAGCTATAGGCATACGCGAACCCGCCATACCTTCCAGGAAAGCAGAGGGAGACGGCATTACTTCGACCATTGCCAACCGGGCCTCGAACTGCTCCGATTGGTTGCGAACGAAGCGTGGCCATCCCTCACTACCCGGAATCAACTCGTGTAAGTTGGAAAGCATCTGACAACCATTACACACACCTAGTGCAAGCGTGTCCTGACGGTTGAAGAAGGTGGCAAACTGATCACGCACACGGTCGTTGAACAGTATGGACTTTGCCCAGCCTTCACCGGCGCCCAAGACGTCTCCATACGAGAAGCCACCACAGGCCACAAGACTGTTGAACGTTTCGAGGTTAACCCGCCCGGAAAGCAGGTCGCTCATATGCACGTCCACTGATTCAAAACCGGCTCGATCAAACGCAGCGGCCATTTCCACTTGGCCGTTGACACCCTGCTCACGCAGAACCGCGACCTTTGGCCGTGCACCTTTGTTGATGTAGGGCACAGCAATATCTTCGTTCACATCGTAAGAGAGCTTCGCATGAAGCCCCGGATCGTCCGCGTCCAGCAAGTTATCGAACTCTTCCAGGGCGCAGTCTGCATTGTCCCTAAGAGCTTGAATACGATAGCTAGTCTCCGACCACAGGCGCTGAAGCTCTGTTCGTGAGTCATCTACAATCGCTTCACCCTCAAACATCAGGCGCAGGCGATCTTGATCGTTCAACGTACCAATCACATTAACGTGATCGCCCAAACCCGCCGCCGAGAACTGCTGTAGAACAAAATCAGTATCTTCTCGGCGCACCTGAACAACCGCACCCAGCTCTTCGTTGAATAGCTCACGAGCAAACTGACCAGGATCGTCTGCCAGACCATCCAGCTTGATGTCTACACCCGTGCGGCCGGCAAAACACATCTCTGCGAGCGTTACAAATAGGCCACCATCGGAACGGTCGTGGTATGCGAGAAGCTTATCGTCGGCGTTCAGGCCCTGAATAACGGCAAAGAACGCCTTGATGTCCTCAGGGTCGTCCAAATCCGGTGCCACCGCACCAACGCTGCGATACACCTGAGCCAACGCCGACCCACCCAAACGATTTTGCCCTGCGGCCAAATCAAGAAGGATAAGATCGGTTTCGCCCGCATCTGTTTTCAGCTGTGGCGTAAGAGTGCGCGAAACATCAGTAACCGGGGCAAAACCACTGATAATCAACGACAGTGGGGCGGTCACACTTTTCTGCTCGCCGCTATCTTCTTCCCACATGGTTTTCATGGACATGGAGTCTTTACCCACGGGAATGGTAATCCCAAGCTCTGGGCACAGCTCCATACCAACGGCACGCACGGTTTCGTAAAGATTTTCATCCTCACCCGGGTGGCCAGCAGAAGACATCCAGTTGGCCGACAGACGAATATCAGAAAGCTCACCAATGGCAGCAGCCGCCAGGTTGGTGATGGCCTCGCCCACAGCCATTCGGCCAGAGGCTGGCGCATCAATGGTTGCGACCGGTGTGCGCTCGCCCATGGCCATAGCCTCACCAGCCAGAACATCAAACGAGCTTGCTGTAACGGCCACATCACTAACCGGAACCTGCCACGGGCCAACCATCTGATCACGGGCAACAAGCCCGGTAATCGTGCGGTCACCAATGGTGATCAGGAAGCTTTTGGAGCCAACCGAAGGGAGTCGCAGCACTCTGCGAATCGCGTCGTTCAGATCAATCTGAGTGGAATCAAATACCGGTTTGGTAAATGAGGTTCTTTTAACGCTCCGGTGCATGCGCGGCGGTTTGCCAAAGAGCACATCCATCGGCAGATCAATCGGCTTATCGTTAAAGTACGAGTCGCTAAGCGACAGGTGATGAGCTTCCGTGGCTTCACCAATTACGGCATAGGGGCACCGCTCCCGGCGACACAAGGCATCAAACAGCTCCAGGTTTTCAGGAGCGACGGCCATAACGTAGCGCTCTTGGGACTCATTGCACCAAATTTCCAGTGGCGACATGCCGGGCTCATCGCTGGGAATATCGCGCAACTCAAACCTTCCGCCACGGCCACCGTCTTTCACAAGCTCTGGCATGGCGTTAGAAAGACCGCCAGCGCCAACATCGTGAATGAAGCACATAGGGTTTGCTTCACCCATCTGCCAGCAGCGGTCAATCACTTCCTGGCACCGGCGCTCCATTTCCGGGTTATCCCGCTGCACTGAGGCAAAGTCGAGATTCTCGTTACTGGAGCCAGAATCCATGGAGGAAGCGGCGCTGCCTCCAAGGCCGATAAGCATGGAGGGTCCACCTAGCACGATGAGTTTGGCGCCTACCGGTATCTCGCCTTTCTCCACGTGCTCTGCGCGGATATTACCCAAACCGCCAGCGATCATAATGGGCTTATGATAGCCACGCACTTCGTCACCAGCCGGGCCGGCAACCTGCTCTTCAAATGTCCGGAAGTAGCCCGCTATATTGGGGCGACCAAATTCGTTATTGAATGCAGCGCCACCAATGGGCCCTTCAATCATTATGTCCAAAGCGGAAGCAATTCGCTCTGGCTTGCCATAGTTAATTTCCCAAGGCTGAGGATCGTCCGGCAGGTTGAGGTTGGAGACTGTAAAGCCTGAAAGCCCTGCCTTCGGCTTGGAGCCGCGGCCGGTTGCGCCTTC
>NZ_JBQDKB010000140.1:0-7056 GCF_052094685.1 Marinobacter sp. | reverse complement strand
TGCCCCGATTATCTCATGTCGATACTGCTTGGTTAAGTCCGACAGGCTGCTAGCGGCGTGAGTATAGTTGAGTCACAATTCGGGGGCTGGGTTGATCAAGCGGGTGATTGTTTCGTTTTTCTCGATTTTGCCTATTGAGTCGTTGTTGGTTCAGCATCACACAGGTCATCATCGTTGATGTAGGCCACCAAGTTATTCAACTGTTCCCTCAGGGCGGCACATTCTGGAGATATAGCCTAGGCCGCAGACTTGAAAGGGGACCTTACACTTTTTGACGCGCGTCAGTTCGACTCAGAAATCTTTTGTTATACTAATAGCAACCTAATCTTGATTGTAATAACTCACGCCTGCACCAGGGAAGAACAATGTCCGGTTCAAACTCCAAAGTTCGCCAGAAGCTTCTCATCACTCTTGCGGTTATCGCTGCGATCGCCATAGTTGCCTGGCAGTTTCTGCCAGATAACGGGGAGCTTCCAGAACACATTGCCTCCGGAAATGGCCGCATAGAGGCTACTCAGGTAGACATTGCGACCCGTATACCGGGGCGGCTGCAGAGCTTTTTTGTGGCCGAGGGTGACCTGATTGACGCTGGCAGTGCGGTGGCCGAAATGGACACCGACGAACTGCAGGCGACCATGGCTGCGGCACAGGCCAACCTGAATCAGGCAATGCAAGCGCAGAATCTGGCCGAAGCCGTGGTGATTCAGCGTGAAAGCGAACTCCGCCTTGCCCGGGCCGAATTAAGCCGGATGGAATCTTTGGTCGACAAAGGCCATGTCTCCCGTGAGCAGCTTGACCGTGCCCGCACCACCGCAGAAACCGGTGAAGCTGCGTTGCGGGCATCAAAGGTTCAAGTAGCCTCTGCCGGAGCCGGTATTGAAGCTGCGAGAGCCAGTATTCGTAAGGTTCAAACCACCATTGACGACAGCCACCTTATCAGTCCGATTGGTGGGCGTGTACTTTATCGACTGGCCGAACCCGGTGAGGTGTTGGCGGCCGGAGGCAAGGTTGCAACGGTTATCGATGTTACGGATGTATACCTCACCATTTTTCTACCCACCGCCCAAGCTGGCAAGGTGCGGGTTGGCTCCGAAGCACGCATTATTCTGGACGCTTTGCCCGATTACGTGGTGCCGGCTGAGGTTAGTTTTGTGGCAGCAGAGGCCCAATTCACGCCCAAGGCGGTAGAAACTCGCAGCGAACGCGAGAAGCTGATGTTCCGGGTGCGCATACGCATCAATGCAGAGCTGCTCGAAGCCTACCGCGACCGGGTGAAAACCGGTGTGCCGGGTGATGCCTATGTACGTGTAGATGAGAGCCAGCCTTGGCCGGAACATCTGCAAGTGAACCTGCCCAATGGTTGATAAGCGTAGCGCAGATGCCAAGGGGACAAAACCGGTTGCCCGGCTGGAATCAATAAGCCACCACTACGGCAGCCGTACCGCCCTGCAAAACGTCAGCCTTGATTTGCCCGCTGGCTGCATGGTGGGCCTTATTGGCCCCGATGGGGTAGGTAAGTCTACGCTGATGGGTCTGGTAGCCGGCGCCCGCCAATTGCCGCAAGGCCGTTTACAGGTACTGGGTGGCGACATGGCCGACTCGCGTTTTCGTAGCAAGGCTGCGCCACGCATTGCCTATATGCCTCAGGGCCTTGGCGGCAACCTTTACCACACCCTAACGGTTGATGAGAATATCGGTTTTTTTGCCGACTTGTTTGGCCTGCGTGGAAAAACCCGCTCCGGCCAAATCGACCGTCTGTTGTCGGCTACCGGCCTGTTGGAGTTCCGCGACCGGCCCGCCGGTAAGCTCTCCGGCGGTATGAAGCAGAAGCTGGGCCTGTGTTGTGCACTGATCCACAATCCGGAGTTATTGATTCTGGACGAGCCGACTACTGGCGTAGACCCGCTTGCGCGTAAACAATTCTGGGATCTGATCGATTCTATCCGCGCTCAGCAACCCACTATGAGCGTGCTGGTGGCAACCGCCTATATGGAAGAGGCCGAGCGCTTTGATTGGCTGGTTGCCATGGACGGCGCAGCTATACTGGACACCGGCTCACCACTGGAGCTCAGGCGGAAAACCGGCACAGAAACCCTCGACGAGGCCTTTATTGCTCTGTTGCCGGATGACCGCCAGGGAACCTCCGGTATAGACCCAAGAACCGCAGCGCCGGCTGTGGATTCAGCCGACGATGTCCCGGCTATTGAAGCCCATAATCTCACGTTGCGCTTCGGCGATTTCACGGCAGTGAAAGACGTCAGCTTCACCATTCCCAAGGGTGAGATTTTCGGTTTTCTGGGTTCCAATGGTTGTGGCAAAACCACCACCATGAAAATGCTGACGGGCCTGCTAACGCCTTCCGAGGGTGAGGTTTTCCTGTTTGGTGCGCCTCTGGATTCCCGCGATCTGAGCACGCGCCAGCGCGTGGGCTATATGTCCCAGTCGTTCTCGCTCTACAGCGAGCTGACGGTGCGTCAGAATCTGGTACTGCACGCCAAGTTGTTCCATCTTGCGCCAGAACGTATTCAGCCAAGGATGGATGAGCTGGTCGAAGAGTTCGATTTGGCCGATGTTTTAGACGAACTTGCCGGTGATCTGCCGCTGGGTGTGCGCCAGAGGTTGTCATTGGCAGTGGCGGTAGTGCACTCACCGGAGTTGTTGATTCTGGACGAGCCTACCTCAGGCGTGGATCCGGGTGCGCGCAACAATTTCTGGCGCCTGCTGCTGCGGTTATCCCGCGAAGACGGCGTGACTATCTTCATCTCCACACACTTTATGAATGAAGGCGAACGTTGCGACCGGATTTCTTTGATGCACGCCGGTGAAGTGCTGGCGTGTGATACCCCTACCGCTCTAATTCAGCAGGCCGGGACCGAGAATCTGGAAGGCGCCTTCATGCAAACGCTCGAGGCCGCCGTCGATCCGATCGCAAGCCAGGGCAACGGTAAGGTTCTGGACTCGGGTAGCAGCTCTCAGCCACCTCGCCACCGACGTTTCAGTTGGCAAAGGTTGCTGGCATACGCCCGCCGCGAAACCCGCGAGCTGCTGCGCGATCCTATCCGTATGTCATTTGCCTTTATCGGCTCGGCCTTGCTGATGATGATTCTGGGCTATGGCATTACTCTGGATGTGGAAGATTTGCCGTTTGCGGTTCTGGATCAGGACCAGAGCCCCCAAAGCCGCGATTACATAACCGCTGTGTCCGGCTCCCGGTATTTCATTGAGCAACCCGCGTTATCCAATGTGGAAGAGCTGGAACGGCGAATGCAGTCCGGCGAGCTCAGTTTGGCGCTGGCCATACCGCCGGGCTTCGGTAAGGATCTCAAGCGCGGCCGGCCCGCTGATATCGCCGTGTGGGTAGATGGCGCCATGCCGTTTCGGGGCGAAACCATTCAGGGATACATCCAGGGGCTGCACTTCAGCTATCTGAAAGATCTGGCGCTTCGCACCTATGGCGCCGTGCCAGCGCTGAGCCTGGTAACCATCGAATCCCGCTATCGGTATAATCAGGACTTCCGGAGCCTCGACGCTATGGTACCGGCGGTTATCCCGATTTTGTTGGTGTTCATTCCGGCTATCCTCATGGCGCTGGGTATTGTGCGCGAGAAAGAGCTGGGCTCGATCACCAATTTGTATGTAACGCCAGTGAACCGGCTCGAGTTCTTGCTGGGTAAACAGCTGCCCTACATCGGGTTCAGCATGTTGAGCTATGTCAGTCTGGTGCTGCTGGCGATCTTTCTGTTTGATGTGCCCGTGAAAGGCGGCGTGCTAACCCTGACTCTAGGTGCTCTGCTGTTCGTAACGGCCACAACCGGTTTGGGCCAAGTAATCTCGGCCTTTGCTTCTACTCAGGTTGCCGCGCTGGCAGCCACTGCCATCGTCACCATACTGCCCACCATACAGTTCTCCGGCATGACAGAGCCTGTATCATCACTGGAGGGTGCCGGTGCGGTGATCGGCCAGTTCTGGCCAGCCACTTGGTTTCTGCAGATCAGCCGTGGCGTGTTTACCAAGGGGCTGACGTTTGCTGATCTGCAGCACTCTTTCCTGGTTCTGGCGGCGTTTATTCCGGTGCTTACGTTGATGTCTGTGTTCCTACTTCGTAAACAGGGGCGATGATGATGGAATCAATCATCAATATCTGGAATCTGGGAATGAAAGAACTGCGCAGCATCTGGAGCGATAAGGTGCTGCTGGTGTTTGTCGTACTGGCGTTTACCTTGATGGTCTATACCGCTGGTTCTGCCGGTTCCATGGAGCTGAACAACACGCCTGTGGCAGTGGTGGATGAAGACCAGACCGCACTATCTGGCCATATTATCGATTCTTTGCAGCAGCCCTGGTTCCTAGAACCCGATCACATCAGCTTTGGCCAGATAGATACCGTGCTGGACAGCGGCAGCCACACCTTCGCACTGGTTATTCCCGAGGGCTTTGAGCGCGACATGCGCACCGGCCGCGTAACCAGCATTCAGCTTAATATCGACGCCACAAGAATGACCCAGGCCTTTATCGGCTCCCGTTACATTGAGCAAATGGTCACAATGGAAGTTGCTGAATTCCTGCGCAGTGACAGTAACAGCCCGGCCTTGCCGATCAATCTGGTGGTTCATGCGAGCTTTAACCCGAATCTGGAGGGCACCTGGTTTGGCGGGGTGATGGAACTGATCACTATGATCACTATGATCAGCATTATTCTGTCTGGTGCTGCGCTGATTCGTGAGCGCGAACACGGCACGGTGGAACACCTGATGGTGATGCCCATTCGGCCCTTTGAAATCATGGCTGCAAAAGTGTGGGCCAACGGCCTTGTTGTGATGCTGGCCGCCATTTTTTCAGTGATGGTGATTATCCAGAAAGTGCTTGCGGTGCCCATACAAGGCTCGTTGTTGCTGTTTTTCTTCGGTGCGCTAATTCACCTGTTTTCTACCACCGCCATTGGCATTCTGATTGGCACTGTAGCGCGTACCATGCCCCAGTTCGGTCTGTTGCTGATACTCACCATCATTCCCCTGCAGCTGCTCTCCGGCGGTATAACCCCGCGGGAAAGCATGCCAGACCTGGTGCAGAATATCATGCTGGCTGCGCCCACCACCCACTTCGTCAGCATGGCGCAAGCCATCCTCTACCGTGGCGCAGGGTTGGAAGTGATATGGCCGCAAATGCTAGCGCTGGTGGGCATAGGTGTTGTGTTTTTCAGTGCCGCGTTAGCGCTGTTCAGGCGGCATCTGTCGGTTTAAAGGCCAGTAGTCAGTAGATTGAATGGGTCAGGGTTCGAACCTGCGAACCCTTCGTCCCGAATAGAATATGTGTAGTGATCCACTCAAGTCCATTACGGTTCCGGTTCTCATTTTAAGTATGTGGTTTTTAAAGGGGGGGGTGGGAGTTGCTTTTCCTGACCCACCGGGAGTATTGTTTCGGCCTGCTCAGGAGAGCACAAGGATAGATCTGCGGACAAGGAAACGGAATTGTGTCCTACCAACTATACGTTACCGGTGGCTACGGCTTCACCGAAAGCATACTGCCATCACTACTGCACCCATTTGAAGCTGTGTCCATTGCGCAGGATTACTTCTCACGTGGTTATCAGGGCGCTCATATAGAGCCTGCGCCGGATAGCGGTCTACGGGATCTTGCGAAAGCCTCAAACAACGAGCAGCAGGCAATGCTGGAGGCTTTGCAAAATGGCCATTTGGTGCTGGCGCAACAAAGTTACTCCTCGTTCGGGCTGTTTACGGGCCGTAATGCTACGCCACAGAACCTTCGTACCGACCTACCTCAAACACTTCGGAGACGGCTGCAGGCGCCCTGGTCTTCAGGCTTGAGCGGCACAGCTACGGCAGTAAAATCCGATTCGCTTTATGCACCTGCAAATGCCGAGTATTACACTGCCCCGGAACCTGTCGCAGAGGTGGTACCCGAGAAAGGGCCTAACAACCTGACGATTAGCTACCGTTGGCCAGATGGCACAGGTGTGGCCGGCTTACCCTTTCAGGTGGGTACCGACCATGACAGCGTAAGGGGAACGCTGGATCATCAGGGAGCTGCAACTGTAGAGGGCCTGAATGGTCGTTTCGCAACTGTTCGGCTGGGCTCCAATGCCAGTGATGACACAGTAAACCATGAGCGCAAGGCAATTATCGCCGGGCTTGATCGGCTGCTTGAGGCCGAACGCAGGGAAACACAGACCAGAGAACAGGAATACCAGGCATTGCTCTGGTTTCAGAAACCGGCGGTCAGTGCGGGCGCACTTTTTCAAGGGGCCTACGATGCCGGCATTGACCTATACGACTTTGTTGTCGGAGTAAGCAATCTGACTTCGCCAGTCCTAACACTGCGGGATAGCCTGCAGTCGGCCTGGGCCGCAAACAAAGACAACTCTGGCGACAGCTGGTTTGAAGCGTTTAACCGCCAATATGATGAAAAGCGCCATGAACACTGGGTGCGGGCTATAGGTTTTTCGCCTTCGGATATCAGCAGGGAGGATATTGCAAAAGCCTACGAGGTAGCCAGCCTGGTCATAAAAGACGATCAACTCAGCGCTGCCCTCAAAGAGTTTACTGCCAGCTACGCAGCTGTTCAGCACCATACAGAATACACCTACTTGGCAGGAGCCGTGGCGTTTGAGTTGGTGCTGGCTGCCGTATTGGCCGCCACAACACTGGGTGTGGGCAATGTCGCGCAAGCCTCTAGCAAGGTTCGGCATACCCGCGTTTTAGCAGGACTTGGCCCTGCCTTCGGCCGCTTTGCGGATGCGCTCAAGCTACAAGGGCTGCGTCGGGTATGGCGAGACAGGGATCTGAATAATAACAATCACTTTGAAGATAACGCCCCACCCCGCGGCGAGGGGGTCGACCCGGAGCTTCCTGTCCAGCGGCTCAAAAGACCAAAGAAGGTACTACCAACCTCTTTTGACCAGGCCAAAGCGTATCTGAGCGACGCTCGTGCGGCGATCATAGCAAACGGCAAGCCGCCCCCGCCCAAGTACACTCAGGCTCAGCTGCGACAGATCGCTGAAGATGGCTTTGGGGACGAGAAATACATCGTACGCCTGGT
>NZ_JBQDKB010000139.1:0-7081 GCF_052094685.1 Marinobacter sp. | reverse complement strand
TGCCCCGATTATCTCATGTCGATACTGCTTGGTTAAGTCCGACAGGCTGCTAGGCCTCTCGGCAGCCTCTGTGGCCCATCGCTTGGGCACCCCCCTGAATACCATGACACTGCTCCTTGATGAGATCCGTTCGGCCTTTCCAGAGCCAGATTTGGCTGAGGACCTAAGTTTGATGGAGAAGCAGCTCACTCTTTGTGGCCAGCACCTACAGCACCTTTCCAGCGCAGCAATACAGGCAAAAAATGCACAACTGGAAAGCCTCCCAGTTCAGAATTGGGTGGCACGGATAAGAGAGTCAGCAACACTGCTTTGGCCAGCCGCACCCATCGAATGGTCGGCAGCGGTTCCAGATTGCCAGGTTGCGGTGGATGCCACCCTGGACCAAGCCATTTTGAACCTTCTTGCCAACGCGCTAACCGCCAGCCCTTCTTGGGTGGCCGTTAGTGTGCGCTGCGCAGAACACAACCGAATTGAGATGGTGGTAGAAGACCAAGGTGATGGGCTGGAGGATGCCTTCCAAAATACCCTTGGTGAACAGGTTGTGGGTTCGGAAAATGGCCTAGGTGTTGGCCTGTTCCTTTCTAATGCAACCATTCAGCGTTTGGGCGGTATCCTGAAAGCTCGCGTTGACCAGCGGGGCACAACCATGATCATCGATTTACCGGCCGCGGCAGCAGATAACGGAGGTAACAGATGAGCACTCGAGATGGCTGGCTACTTATAGACGATGACACGTCCTTTTTGGAGGTACTTCAACGTGCTTTGAATCGCCAGGGAATTGGAACCATCGGCGCCCACTCCCATGCTGAGGCGCTGCATGCCCTCGACGAACATTCGTTTCACAAATGTGTTCTAGACCTGAACCTTGCAGGTGAAAGCGGCCTGCAGCTCATGCCTGAACTTCTTGCTCGGCAGCCTTCTCTGGAAATTGTGGTACTGACTGGCTATGGCAGCATTGCCACGGCGGTTGAAGCCATGCGCCGTGGTGCCGTCAATTACTTGTGCAAACCGGTTACGGTTCAACAGCTAATTAGCGGCTTTGCAGCCTTGGCAGTAAGCCCAGATCTGCGCCCAGAGCCTCCATCGGTGGAAGAAATGGAGTGGGAACACATTCAACGGGTACTGAATGAGCATGAAGGAAATGTGTCCGCCACAGCCAGAGCTCTGCATATGCACCGGCGAACCTTGCAACGAAAGCTGCAGAAGCATTCCCGCTGGCGCAATTAACGGATCAATCAAAAAGTTGATATCTATCAATAAGCACTTTTTGCGGCCAGCGTACGCTGCGCGAATCCAAGCACTGAAGTGCCCCCAGGAGAATTACGAACACACAATGCCCTCCCTCCAAACCGACCTAAAGCGCCTTTCACTGGTCGCCAGTGCCACCCGCAATATGGTTCTGATTCTTGACGACACAGGTGCTGTCCAGTGGGCCAATCCGAGTTTTGAAGAGTGTACCGGCTACCAGTTACCGGACATTTTCGGGAAGCGCCCGAAAGACCTACTCAACGGCCCAGCCACAAATCCGGAAGCCGTGAGGCGTATTACCAAAAGCCTGCACCGGGCAGAACCGTTCGAAGAAGATGTTCTACTCTATACCCGTTCCGGCATGCCTTTTTGGGTTCACCTCTATTGTGTTCCGATCGGTGAGGGCCAGGGCGTAGCGCCAGGCTTCATCTCCATCATGAACAACATTTCGGATCGCAAGCACAGCGAGCGCGGCCTCCGTATTGCTGCCAGTGTGTTTGACCGAAGCGATGAAGCCATCATCATTTCGGACAAGCAAAACCGCATACTGGATGTAAACCCGGCGTTCTCACGCATCACCGGTTACAGTCGGAATGACGTCTTGGGCCTCAACCCTTCCATTCTCAGCTCTGGCCGGCACTCTCCGGCCTACTATCGTTCCATGTGGCAGAGCATTGAAGGGAGCGATCACTGGCGGGGTGAAATCTGGAATCGTCGAAAAAACGGCGAAGAATTTATTGAGCTGCAGTCAATCAGCCGCGTGCACTTGGACGAGCCCGGAAATTACTACCATGTTGCCTCTTTCACAGACATTACAGAGCTTAAGAACCATGCCAAAGAGCTGGATCGTGCCGCCAACTATGATGATCTGACCGGCTTACCAAACCGCCAATTGCTGGAAGATCGCCTAAAAAGCGCGCGGGCTCACGCGGATCGCCAACAAACACACTTATCGGTGTGTTACGTGGATTTGGACGGTTTCAAGGCAATTAATGATCGATTTGGCCAAACGGCTGGCAACCAGATTTTGCGCATTCTGGCAGGGCGTCTTGCGCGTGCTTTGCGCAGCGGCGATACCGTTGCCCGGATTGGCGGCGACGAGTTTGGTGTGATCCTGCAAAGTGACCAACACGACTCGGTGTATGAGTGCATCTTATCCACCATCAACAAGCCCATTGAACTTGGCTCAGGCACTGGCAACGTCGCTGACACATTCACGCTTACGGCTAGCCTTGGCATAACCCGCTACCCCGCCGACAATGCAGATGCTGAGGGCCTAATTCGCCATGCGGATCAAGCCATGTACTCCGCCAAGGAGAAGGGCCGAAACCTACTGCACTTTTTTGATCCGCAGCTAAACGAGCATCGGCAAAAGCGGCGAGAACAGCTCACCGAAATCACTCGCGCACTGGAAAATGATGAGTTTGAACTTTATTTCCAGCCCCAGCTACGCCTGGCGCGCCAGCAACGTACTTGCTCGATGCCAGGAATTGGGGTTTCGTATTGCGCTGGATGATTTCGGGACAGGCTTTTCGTCACTGACCTATTTACAAACCCTACCGGTCGACTTGGTAAAGATTGATAAGAGCTTTGTGATCAACATGCTCAGCAAGCCAAGCGATCGGGCGATTGTAGAAAGTGTGATCTTTCTGAGCCAGAGGTTTTCTCACCCTATTCTGGCGGAAGGCGTTGAAACCATGGATCACGCCCGCGCCCTGCGGCAATTAGGCTGCGAGTATATTCAAGGCTATGGAGTTGCTCGCCCAATGCCTGCTAGCGATATACCAGAATGGTTGCAGGCGTGGAGCACGCAAGAGGGCACCTGCAGGGCATGCGAGCTGTAAATTGCCTAGCGATAGCGTCGCTGGTTCAGCGTTGTCAGCCGGTCGGGATGAAACACCATCAGGCCGGTGACAACGACGCCGTTCACAAAGCCCTCTGGAACCATGAACAATGGAAGGTACCGCAGGTAATCGTGAACCAGCTCTGAAAACTCGTACACGCCGCTAGCCCAAAGCATCAAACACATCATCAGGCCAGCAACAGCCACTGAAATGCCAGCCCCAAAAAAGCCACAGAAGAAAATGTAAGCGAAGAAATTACTGAAGTTTCGGTGCCTTTCCCAAAGCATTATACCCTGGGTAACAAGAGCCGGGATCATTACCGTTACCAGACCGTTGGCGGCAAACATCGTCACCGGTTCACGACCAGTTACCACCGTAAGAATCAAGGCCAGCAAGCCGGCGAACACCGCTAACCCCCAGCCCAGTATCTGTGTGACCGCCGTCATCCCAAAGATATGAATGGCAAGCCCAGGATAGATGCCCGCCCGCATTTGCCAGAGAAAACCCAACACCACGGCCGCGCCAAAAAAGGAATGTTGCAGCGCATTGTCGCAGCGCAGCGCGCGCCACCGTACTGAACGAGCCGCCTGTACCAGAATCAGCAGGAACAATGCGAGAGTTACCAGCCATTGCCCAGTTGATAGCAGATCATCGGTCATGCCCATAATAAATATCGCTTGCGGAAACTCAGAACAGATTACATGGTAACTATATAATCTGTCCCACAGCTAATGACCTAGGCGATCCGAAAGCGATATCAAAACAGCCCCCAAGTCACGCAGGTGCTTTAAGCGGCACCCGACTACTGGCAAGAGCCTGCCAGGCTTCATAGGTGCTGAGAAACACCTGCCCACCCAGATGCGACAGTAGCGCGGTGCTGTTCAGGCGATCCATAACCGGCCCTTTTACCTCCGAAAGATGCAACCGCACTCCAGCATCCTTCAGGCGTTCATTAATGGCTTCCAGACTTTGCAGTGCCGACGCATCCACCAAATTGACCGCCGGGCATACCAGCACCAGCTCTTTTAGCTCTGGCTCACCGCTTGCCAAGCCCATCACGGTTTCTTCAAGGAAGCGTGCATTGGCAAAATACAGGCTTTCATCCACCCGCAAAAAGGTAACCTTGGGGCACAGCTCCACATCGTGCCGAAGCACATTACGGAAGTGTTCCGTACCCGGAACCCGGCCAACCACTGCGCAATGGGGCCGGCTGGTGCGGTAGAGAAACAACCCTATGGAGAGTGCCACACCCGCAATAATACCGGCTTCCACACTGTGCGCCAGGGTGAGCAGAATGGTTACCAGCATGGCGCCAAAATCCGTTCGGGAATATCGCCAGGTGCGGCCCAGCGCGGGGAAATCGATCAGCGTAGCCACGGCAACAATAATGGTCGCTGCGAGAGTTGCCTGGGGTAAGTAGGCAATGGCGGGCGTTAAAAACAGTGTTGCCAGGGCAATTCCAACCGCCGTATATGCGCCGGCTGCTGGGGTTTCTGCGCCGGCATCAAAATTGACCACGGAGCGGGAGAAGCCACCGGTAACCGGCATGCCGCCTGAAAATCCAGCGCCAAGGTTGGCGGTGCCCAAACCGATCAGCTCCTGGTCTGGATCGATCCGCTGGCGACGTTTCGCCGCAAGGGTTTGGCCCACGGAAACCGACTCCACAAAACCGACCACACTGATCAGCAACGCGCTCACCGCAAGCTGCTGCCATAGCTCCCAATCCAGCGACGGCATTGTCAGTTTGGGCAACCCTGAAGGCACAACACCCACTAGCCGCACACCTTGGGTGTCCAACCGAAGTTGCCACGCGATCAATGTGGTTATCACCACCGCCAATATCGGCGCGGTTTTGGTCATGATATCCGCCGAGCGCGCGCCCACACCTAAACGAAGTAAAAGGGGCTTCAGGTGCTTTCGGGCGAAGACCAAAAAGGTCAGTGCACCGACACCGATCAACAGGGTCGGGGTATTGGTTTCACCGATCGACTGAAGCAACGACTGGCCAATCGTCAGAAGGTTCTGACCAGACGCCTGCACGCCAAAAATGTGCTTAAGCTGGCTGGCTGCAATCACAATACCCGAGGCCGTGATAAAACCGGAGATAACCGGGTGGCTTAGAAAATTGGCAAGAAACCCCAGCCGCAAAACACCCATCAGGGTGAGCATAATTCCCGACATAACCGTTAGCAGAACAGCGCCGACAACGTATTCGGTGCTTCCAGCCTCAGCCAACGGCGCCAGTGCCGCCGCGGTCATCAGAGAAGCTACCGCCACCGGGCCGACTGAAAGCGTGCGGCTGGTACCGAAGATGGCGTAAATCACCAGCGGCAGAATACTGGCGTACAACCCGACTTGCGGGGGCAGGCCGGCCAGCAATGCGTAGGCAAGGGATTGGGGAATCAACATCACGGTTACGATAACCGCAGCCACCAAATCGCCGGTGGCTTGGCTTCGACCGTATTGCGGCGCCCACTGTAGAACAGGAAAATAGCGTTTAACGTTCATCCCTCGCTCAGAACAAGTTGACCGGTATTTTCAAATACACTTGGCCATTATCATCTGCTGGTGGCATTTCCCCCGCCCGCATATTGACCTGCACAGACGGAAGAATCAGCTGGGGCATGCTGAGGGTAGCGTCGCGTTCCGTGCGCATCTGCACAAACTCGTCTTCGGTGATGCCATCGTGCACGTGAACATTGGCCTCACGCTGCTTCGCCACGGTAGTTTGGTGAGCGTATTCGTCTCGCCCAGGCGCTTTGTAGTCGTGACACAGGAAAATACGGGTTTGTGCAGGCAGCGACAGCACCTTGCGAATCGATTGGTACAGCACACGGGCATCGCCGCCTGGGAAGTCGCAGCGTGCAGTTCCAAAATCAGGCATGAACAGGGTATCGCCTACAAATGCGGCGTTACCAATCACATAAGTTAAGCACGCAGGGGTATGGCCAGGGGTGTGCATTACACGGCATTCAAGGCCACCAATGGCGAAGGCGTCGCCGTCACAAAAAAGGCGATCAAACTGGCTGCCATCACGGGCGAAATCTGTGCCGGCATTAAACACCTTGCCAAAAATTGCCTGAACATCCCGAATGTGGGCGCCAATACCGGTTTTGCCACCGAGTTTTTCGTGGAGATAAGGTGCCGCAGAGAGATGATCCGCGTGAACGTGTGTCTCTAGAACCCACTCAACGTTCAGGTCGTTTGCCCGAACGTATTCAACAATCTCGTCCGCCGAACGCACATCGGTGGCGCCTGCTGCGTAGTCAAAATCAAGAACTGAATCGAGAATGGCGCATGCCTGGCTGGCCGGATCACGAACCACATAACTGAAGGTATTGGTGGGTTCATCAAAAAAATGTTGAACCATCGGGTTGCTCACGGCATTCACCTCCGCCTGGATGGAGACTTAGATTTAATTCTAAGGATATACCAAAACGGAATATAAGGTGAAATTCTCTTTTCTTATATGCGCAACATCCCTGATGCATCAACAAGGCAATCCCGCCCTGCTTGCTTTGCCTCATAGAGCCGGTCATCCGCCAGCCGTATAAGTGGATCCGGCGTTGCAGGAATACTGCTTAGCTCCCCCATGGCGGCAACACCCACACTGACTGTAAGCGGCACAACACAGCCTTCAAAAACAAAATCGTGATCACGTACTGAAAGGATAATCCGGTTCACTGTGCGCCGGACATCTGCCTGGCTCACATCACTGAAGGCGACCACAAACTCTTCCCCACCAAACCGTGCCACCACATCAGCATCTCGGGTCTGCTCCAGAAGAATGTTCGCAAACTCACGCAAGCAAAAGTCTCCCCCCAGGTGGCCGATGGAATCATTGATATGCTTGAACCGGTCAAGATCAAACATCGCCAGCGTGAAGCGCTCTCCATAACGGGTTGAGCGGCTCAGCATTTCGTTCAATCTGGGCATCAGGTATCGGCGGTTATGCAAGCTGGTTAATGGGTCACTAATGGACTGGCTAA
>NZ_JBQDKB010000138.1:0-7120 GCF_052094685.1 Marinobacter sp. | reverse complement strand
GCCAAGACTACCAACACTTCGACTACCCAGGCCGCTTCAAAGCCGATGCCAGCGGTCAGCCGTTTACCGACGCTAAGCTAGATGCCCTCCGAAACGACGCCAGCACCGCGAGCGGCGAAAGCAACCGCGCAGACTTTACCTGTGGTGCCAAAACCGAACTGACCGAGCACGATAATGCCAACCTGAACCGGGACTGGTTACTTACCGCCGTCACCCATACAGGCAAACAGCCCCAGGCCATGGAAGAAGAGGGCGGTTCTGGCCCGACCACATACCACAACACGTTCAGAGCCATTCCTGCAGACAAAACCTGGCGACCCTTGAGCGACCATCGCCCACTGATGGACGGCCCTCAGATTGCCATTGTTACCGGCCCGGAAGGCGAGGAAATTCACTGTGATGAATTTGGCCGGGTAAAAGTACGGTTTCCATGGGATAGATACAGTAAAAATGATGAACACAGCAGCGCTTGGCTAAGAGTGAGCCAGGGTTGGGCTGGCGGACAGTATGGCTTTATGGCCCTGCCCAGAATTGGCAACGAAGTGATTGTTAGTTTCCTCGATGGCGACCCAGATCAGCCGATTATTACTGGCCGCACCTATCACGCCACCAACACACCGCCGTACGCGTTGCCAGAACATAAAACCCGCACCACTCTGAAAACCCAGACCCACAAAGGCGAAGGCAGCAACGAATTACGATTCGAAGACGAAGCAGACAAACAACAGGTATACATCCACGCCCAAAAAGACCTGGACCTGCTCACCGAAAATAACCGCACCGAAGTCATCAACAACGACAGCCACCAGACCGTTGAAAATGACCGTTTCAGCCACGTTAAAAGCAACGACCACCTCACCGTGGATGGAGAAACCCGCCAAACCATCGGCGCTGATTGCAGCCAGAGCGTTGGCGGTACTCTTCATCAGAAGTCTGGCGGTGCCACCTTGTGCGAAGCCGGCAGTGAAGTGCACCACAAGGCCGGTGCCAAGGTGGTACTGGATGCGGGTGCCGAGATTACCATTTCTGGTGGCGGTAGCTTTATTAAGCTGGACCCTAGCGGGGTTACGTTGAGTGGGCCGGGGATTAAGATTAATTCTGGGGGGAATGCTGGGAGTGGAAGTGGTGCGAGCCTTCAAAGTGCGGATATGCCAAACGTATTAGATGGCGATATGCCAGTTTCACCGCCTGCGGCGAATCTTGCGAATGTAAGCACGCGTCAGAATGCTGCTGCGGTTCCTGTTCAGATAGAGAGACTACCAGGTACTGACCGAAAGCTCATTGTTGACGTGATCGGTGGGAATGCCAGCAAAGGTTCAGTTGACGTGGTCAAAGGCTCGTCAGAAGAGGGTGGAGCATGACAGGTTCAGTAACATTTTCAGACGAGTCCAAAGAGCATTCCGTTCGCCGTAAAGCAGCATACGATGACAAAAACCTACATGATCTAGTCCTCACGCTAGATAAGCGTGGGGGAGGGCAGATGACGATCCCTCTGCTAAAAAATGCTCGTTCGAACATTGAACAGGAAGACGATCAGGAAAATACCCTGTTAAGGATTAAACCACTGGCAGAAATTGAAAGCGCACTTCCCGTTTCCACCGGTTATGGAGCCCCGATTTATCAGGGTAAAGCTGTTGCGATGCTCCGGCCCGGTTATCTGTATATATTTCGCCGGGACAGGCTGTGGCGTGAGTTGGAGATCGGGCCAGATTCGAAGGTGAGTGATGTAGATCTGTCAGCAACTCGCAAAGCGATAGAGAGCCCAGGAAGCAATTTACGGATAAAACGCCCCGCTGAGGGTGAATGGCTTGATGATGTGCTTGTGCCGGTATTCCTGCAGGGGAAAGCAGTCATGCACGATATCCGCATGGCTTACAGTGAGGTGCAGTGGGATTGGGGATATATCCAGAAGCTGGAGGCAGACGAAAAAGCCAGAAATGTGCGCACGACCGGAGTGGGGCACGCCTGGGCAGTAACCAAGGTGGAAGGTCTCAGTTTTCAGACTGGTTTTCCGGCCTCAAGAGCTGAGGATTTGCCGGAGCTCCGTGCAAGGGATCTGGGTGTTGAGTTGATGCTGGAGAGCCCTAGGGACTTCAACCCTGAATTCCAAAAGCCATCTGATTCAGAGCTCTGCGCAAAACTAGCCGCCCGCCTTCGCGAAGCACAGGAAGAAAGTGAGGACCCTATTGATCTCGACATTCGTTGTGATGCCGATGAAGATCAGCTTGCTGAACTGAGAGGGCAGAAAGGGCTGGCCTGTGTTGCTTTGCCGGATCCGCTGTTCAAACTGCGCCATTCACTTGCTCAGTTGCAGTTGGCTTTGCATTATTTGGATGCGGTTGATGTATCGATTCAGAAGAATCCAATGGTTCACTCCGCGATGTTGATTCGGCAAGCGGTGCTTGATCCGCAAGCAGGTGGAAAGGCTTCGTCATTGTCGAAATATGCAGAGGCTATAGACCGGCAGAAGTTGGATGAAGTGTTGGATGCTTCAGAAAAGAATCATGCTATCCGGATCATTGAGCAGCATGTCGAAGGCCTGACCGACATAATGAAAGTGGGGGGACTTGATCCATTCTTTGATGACTACCGGACGTGCAGTGATCATGCGATTTGTGAGGCTTATCTTTTGATAGCGGATAAGCTTAATGTCATGCAGCAAATCCCCGGCGTACTCAAAGCGCAAGGTGTGAGTGGTCAGTCCCATGTGTTAAGCGGGTTAAAAAAATGGATCTTGGATGGTAGCTTCCTATCTAAGTGGGCCCCTCAGCGCAAAACTAACGGCTCAAATTTTGAGGGTAGCGGAACCCCGTCTCCTTTTGAGCGAATGCAAACGCTTGCTGAGAAGCCGGCCGAGATTGATGAAAATATGCTGAACCGACTGAATACGCAGTCATTAGTGTATCTGGAAAAGCAGCTTAAAGAGAAAGCAGAAGGTAATGGTAGCGCTATCAAGGATATTTCCAATGCAGGAAAAGTTGGAGGGCTGGTATCCGGTGCGTTGGCTGAGTGGAGTTCCGCGATATTGGCGGTATGCAAACGCCTGATAGAAGAGGGCGATATTCAGCAAATTGAAATACAGAAGATCATGCAGGCTGTTTCCTCGAACCTTGTTTTGACTGACCCTGAGTTGAAAGGCGTTAAGGTAATGGATCGGGCCGGTGCTGTTAAAAGTGGATCCATCATTGGTGTGAGAGGAAACGGCCTCGACCGGGGTTTAAACGACTTTGATTACACAGAAGGCGTACTCACTCGAAAAAAAGACTATCTATATGCAGACCTGCTGGGCAGTTCTGATGAAATAATAGCATCAAGCAGCCCCACACGAGCTGCTGATGCGGTGGAGGAGGCTGTTCATAAAGTGGCCGGTGGAACCATGGTGTTCTTCGCACCTGACGCACATCCTGAGGCTCAGAAGCTGGGACTATTGAAGGTGGATTTTGCCAAACGTGTCGGGAAAGTCGTGGATGGCCCTGCTGTGTCCCGCGGGCTGGTGGTATTGGCGGCGTTTAATTTTTTTGTTGAGCTGAATAATTTAAATAGGGCTGCAAAGGCAAGAAACGGAAATGTGCCGTTGGGGATTGCAAGATCCTTCGGAGGAGCTGCTGCAGAATTAATCGCAGCATCCCTTAAGCTCAGTGTTGTCTTGGGAAACAGAGCCGCTCGTAAGACCGAGGTTTATAAATTCGCCACTCGCCCATTATTTGATATGAAGAACTGGGTATTCATTGGTGATAGGTTAAAGCGTATCAACGCTTCCACGCTGGTCCGAACTGCAAGTTTGGCGAGTTTTGCTGCAGGAGCTGTCAATGTTGTGGTGAGTTCTTGGGAAATGCGGATCAGTTTGTCCAACAGAGATTTTGATGCAGCCACCGGGCACGCTATAGCGTTAGCGGGTGGTTTAATCTTCTTGGCCCAGCCTCTAATCGGTCCTTTGTTGGCCATACCCGGATGGGGCTGGGCTCTACTCGGTATGTCGATGGTAGTTGGAGGCTCCTTCTATGCGGGCGCCGCAACAGACGATTCGTTCGAACAACTACTAAAGCGTGGCCCCTGGGGCGCATATCCTGACGACTTGCTGGTTAAGCAAGACGATCAAGCCTACTACAGCCAGTTGCTTTCTCTGCTTTCGCCGATTGAGATGACCGCGCAAAAATACGCAGATATTGAACCAGATCCAGCGTTATCTCACCCGAGTTATTTACCCGAACCGGATGACTATGTGATAACGGTGCAATTCCCTCTAGTCAGCCGGTTGAATCTATACCGTGGGCATGAGTGCAGCGCAGATTTACCTGTGCAGCCTTTCAATTTGGTGGTTCAGGAAATCGCTTATCAATCCTCAAATACAAGTGTGGTTGCCCCGGGCTCGATAGCACCTGTTAGCAGTACTCAACTCGTCAAAACCACACCGCTGACGAAAGTCATAGCTAGGCAGTCCCTGCCACATCTGTCTGCTGTTCGTTTTCTGGTAAAACGTGAGCTTCAAGATAGTGACTATCGTAGCCTGCTTTATCAAGAGTCGGTTACGACACGGGTTCGAGTTGGGCTTCAGGCTACTTTGGATACCGAACTGGGGCCACTAGTGTTTCCCGCACCGGTGTATGAAGACTACGAGATATACAGTGCAGCTCGCCACAGCACTCCACCACCTAAGGAGCGAACTATCTTAGATCCTTATTCTCAGTCCAAGTCGCCGTATTGGTTTTTCGCCGAGGTAAGCGCATGAAAAGCCCACAAGCTATGTCTGAATTTTCGGGCACGGCGTTCAGGGCTTCAGCTATAGGGCCTTTGCCCGAAAGTCCGCAACGCTCCCGTATTGGCGAAGAACTGCAGCCCATTGGTACTTATGCAGGGGGTGCCCCCTATTTTCGGACGGTTCAAGATGTTGAATCATTGCAAGAGCATGAGGAGGTCGACCCTGAATTTAAAAATAAAGATTGGTGGTCTGATCATCAGCGACTTCGGTTTTTGAATGGGAAGTTGAGCCTTAAGTTCTTGTTGCTGGTTATTCCAGTTTCGTGGGTGCTTTTTCTCTGGTTCGGAGGGGTTGCGATAATTGGTTGGGGGTTTGTTGTTTTAAACGAACATCCGAGTATCCCTTCAGAGATATTGGTATTTGGTGGAGGGGTGCTGTCTCTCTTGTGGATCACTTTTGCAATTTGGGTCACACCAGTTACAACCAACTGGATCATGAGCACCGGCATCGGTTTTTTTCTCAAACCCTTCGAAAAAATCATTAATAGGAAACTGGACGACACACTTGAAGATGGCTGCAGCGAGTTCAATCGCATCACTGGCCAGGTTCGTTTTGCGCTCGGGCGAAAGCGCTTTTTTGAAGCCCCTTTTGTGGAATTTGATGCCTATGTAGAGCGGGTGGTTCAGCATGGCGGCATCTTCTATCGATTAATGTTGGTGCATCGCTACACTCAGAAAACCTTCAACAAGGCCGCCTTTAGTACCATTGAAGCTGAGAAACACGAAGTGTTGGCGACCTGGGATATGCTCCAGCGCTACATGGATGTGAGCCAACCCTTACCTGATACGCCACGCCTGGAACCCTTTCGCCATCTGGATCCGGTGACGGCGGAACATGACCGGAATACAGGACGCAATCCCAGATACTGGCGCGACCTGGATCTGGAAGCTTGGAAGGATGGTGAGGGTTGGACAGATGTTCATCAGCGACAGAGCCAATACCCTTGGGGTAGTCGAGTCTGCAAGCTCACGCCGCAACTGGGCAAAATTTCCATGGACGAGTATCGGCAAAAGCGCCCTGCTGGTTCATGGCCGATCTGAGAGGTGGAAATTCGGGTCAGGTTTTTTCAAGACTTATAGGAGTCTTGAGCCCGCGTGGCGATAGGCGCTGCTTCTGAAGGACTTTGAAAGAGATCGCCTTGTGAGCGAAAGTGGTGAAAATATCAGTCATGAAAAATATGGGTTCCGTGAGGATCAGGTTCCGCGCCTTCCGGAGCCAGTAAAAAGCAGAAAACAGCTGGGTCAGGATCTTCAACCCATTGGTGACTACGCTGGGATCGCCCCCTATTATCGGGTGTGTGAGGACGTTGGTGACGTTCAGCATCAGGAGCAGAGCGAGCCAGAAGCTTTTACCTCCGGCGATTGGTGGTGGGATCACCGCCAAATTCGTTTTCTCAACGGTAAAGCCTTTCTTGGGCTTTCCGCTTTGATACTATTCATTCCTTACGTTTGGGGCACCGTTTTAGTTGGAGGTGGTGGGGTCGTTTTTGTCTATTATTTGATTCTCATTACAGCCAACATTGCACATATTCTGCAGTTTGTTGTGATTCTTTCTGCAGTCTTGATTTGGATGCCCTTCTCTTTCTATGTCCTCATAAAAACCATGCTCTGGGTCATGGGCGGTTTTGCCCTGTTACTAAGACCCTTCGACAAGCTCCTCGCCAAGCTTTTGGATCGAGGCTTGGAGGCGGGTGAAAGCTTCTTCAGTCGCGAAACGGGCGAGGTGAGCTTCGCAGTATCCGGTGGCAAGAAACTCACAACCCCTTTTGAAGAATTCGATGCCTATGTGGAACGAGTGATTGAAGCGGGTGGTATCTTCTATCGCCTAATGTTCGTGCATCGCTACACTGGCAAGCAATTTAGTCAGACATCCTTCAGTCGGGCCGAGTCGGCGAAGGAAGAGGTGATGGCGCTATGGGATATGCTTCAACGGTACATGGATGTGTCCCAGCCTTTGCCTGATGTGCCAAGACTGGAACCCTTTCGACACCTGGATACGGTAACCGTCGAGCATGACAAACGCATCGGGCGTGACCCCCGCTTTTGGCGCAACCTGGACATAGAAGCCTGGAAGCAGGATGAGGGAGCTGAGTGGCTGAAGCGACAAGCGGAGTATCCTTGGGGAAAACGCACTTGCAGGTTAACCCCGCAGCTGGGCAAGGTCTCAATGGCGGAATACCGGAAGCAGCGCCCCACGACGGCGTGGCCTATTTGACTGAAAACGGTTATATGAAAAATCAATCGAGCTCGAAAAAATCTAAGGCCGGGCAAGTCAGTAAGTTCCCGAGTGGAAGCCAGACGTACCTGTCTGTCACCGCCGGAGTAATACTGACCCACTAGCGCCGACTTAAAATTGACCCAT
>NZ_JBQDKB010000137.1:0-7239 GCF_052094685.1 Marinobacter sp. | reverse complement strand
GCTAGAGCCAGGCTTGGGTGGCAGCTATGAAGAGTCGCCCCCAACTCTGGCCGACGAACTCGCCCGCGACAGCCGTTGGGCCAAAGGCAACCTACAGCACCTTTGGGTCATGCTGAGGGAGCCGGGATTGCGCTTCGCCCATCGCATGGCATTTCTCAATGGAATTATGGCCTATGTGGCCTCGCCGCTGTGGCTCGGCTTTCTGATTCTTACCACCATTGCAGCGGCCAATATGACGTTGGCGCCGATAGAATACTTTCCCGATGGGCATCAGGGGCTTTTTCCCCTTTGGCCGGAATGGCGGCCGGAATGGGCACTAGGCCTTGCGTTAAGCACCTTGGCATTGCTGTTTTTCCCGAAGTTTCTGGCAATTCTTGATGCCGTTATACATAGGTTTACCAAAGAGTTCGGTGGTCTGTTTCGATTGTTTTGCAGTGTCATGTTGGAAATTATGATTTCGGTATTGTTGGCACCCTTGCGCATGTGGGCGCACAGCCGCTACGTGGTCTCAGCGTTGTTGAACGTGTCGCTGCAATGGGCTGGGCAGAATCGCACTGAGGAAACCGGCTGGAAGGAAGCCTTTGTTTTTCAGTTGCCCGGCATGCTTTTAGGCGGAGGCTGGTCTGCATTTGCCTGGAGCCTGGATACCATGTTTTTCCTATGGTCGCTGCCTGTCGCTTTGCCGTTGATTTTGGCGGCGCCGACTGCTGTTTACCTCAGCCGCAATTCACTTGGTCAGGCGCTGAAAAAACGTCGCCTTCTGCTTATACCCGAGGAGTGCAAGACAATGCCGCTGCTTGAGGATGTCGTTTGGTACCGCTCCCGCGAACTGTCGAGCCCAACCCTTACACCGCTCGAACAGGCCGTTCTGAGGCTTGACCACAATCGCCTGCATCAGGCTCTGGCTTGGGATCATCGCCACGGGTCGCGCACAGCAGAACTGGAAGCGTGCGTGGCTCTGTGCCTCGAGCAAGGGCCGGAAGCCTTGTCTCGCTTGCAAATGAGTCAGATTGTCAGGGATCGGCAGTCCCTGAGGGTGCTGCACGAAGGTGCTTGGCGCGCTCCACCTGACAGCTTTTGGGGCCGCGCCATAGGTCGGCTGAGCGCTCACGTTTCAGGCGCATAGTTTGATGTTGCTTACACATTGAATCCGCCAGTTTCCAAAAATGAGGAAAGCGGTAAAGGAGGAGAACGAGGCTATGGATCGACGGACGCTTATGAAAACCCTCATAGCAGGGCTTGGCGCCAGCGCGCTGCCGCTGGCGCCTCTTGCTTGGGCACGTGAACCCGAGATAAACAGCGATGCCCGCGATAAGCCTTTCAGTTATGCATGGCTGAAAGGCTACGCGCAGAAGCTGGCGGGGAATGCATATGTCTCCCACGAAGGCGAGCTGCCACAGACCCTTAAACAACTATCCTGGGACGACTATCAAGCCATTCGATTCCGTAAGGATCATGCGTTGTGGGCCGACAGCGATTCCGCCTTCCAGGCGCAACTGTTTCATCTTGGCTTATATTTTCAATCCCCCGTCGCCATTCACGAAGTGATTGACGGCAAAGCAACTGAGCTTCGCTACAACCCCGAGTTTTTTGATTACGAAGGCAAGCAGCCCCTCGGCGATCTACCAGGTAATCTTGGCTACGCAGGTTTCCGCCTCCACTACCAAACCGACTACTCACGAGATCTGGCGGCTTTTCTCGGTGCCAGCTACTTCCGCGCCGTGGGCTCGGATATGCAGTACGGCATGTCTGCACGCGGGCTTGCCATTGATACCGCAATAAACGGGGAAGAGGAATTTCCACGGTTCAGCGCATTCTGGTTGGAAAAGCCCCAGCCCGGCAGCCAGGTTATACGGGTGTGGGCGTTGCTTGATTCTCCCAGCACCACCGGCGCTTATGCCTTCGTTCTTGACCCTGGCCGCAACATGGTGATGGATGTAGACGTTGCACTTTATCCGCGTACAGAAATACAAAGGGCCGGCATTGCGCCCCTGACCAGCATGTACCAGGTTGGTGAGAACAACCGGCGTATGGATTACGACTGGCGGCCAGAAATTCACGATTCCGACGGTTTGGCCATGTTATCAGGCAGTGGCGAATGGCTCTGGCGCCCTCTTGAGAACCCGGCTCACCTGCGCTTTAACAGCTTCAGCGATAATAATCCCCAGGGTTTCGGGCTTCTGCAGCGCGACCGGAATTTTGACCACTATCATGACGACGGCGTGTTCTATGAGCGCCGCCCAAGCGTGTGGGTGCAGCCCAAAGGCGAGTGGGGCAAGGGCAGTATTGACTTGGTTGAGATTCCCACCGTGGATGAAACCTTCGACAACATCGTTGCGTTCTGGCACCCGGAAGAACCACTCAAGCCCGAGCAGGAGTATCTGTTCTCCTATCGTTTGCATTGGGGTGAGCGTGCGCCGGTGAGCCCGCGAGAGATTGCGACCGTGCAGGCAACTCGAACCGGGCTGGGCGGGGTTATTGGCCAAGAGCGCGAGTATTTTTCTTGGCGCTTCGCGGTGGATTTTACCGGCGGGATGCTTGAAATGTTGGGCGACAATGCCGAAGTAGAAGCGGTCATCAGTGCCAGCCGAGGCGAGGTGGAAATAACCTCTGCACGCCCATTGTCTGCAATTGGTGGGTACCGGGCGATGTTTGATTTGGTTCCAGGGGACTCGGAAGAGCCCATCAACATTCGTATGTATCTGCGCCTGGGCGATGAGCCGCTTACCGAAACTTGGGTGTATCAATACACACCGCCGCCACAGTCAGAGCGAAAGCTTTACTGATGAGGCAACAATTCAAAGAGTTGATTCTCAAGGATTGTTGACAATACCGGGTGTGGATTGTTGACAATGCCCGGCATCCGGCGTAGATTTTGTCGTCATCAAGCCCATATTGTCGACAAACTATGCCGGATATCACTTCTCAAACCTACACGCGAGCTGACGAAGCTTTCGATTGTCTGCAAACGGCAATCGTCAAAGGGGATCTTGCACCGGGTGACAAAATCGGTGAGTTGGATCTCTGCTCTCGCTTTCAGCTGACTCGAGGCCCCCTCAGGGAGGCCTTGGGCCGCCTTGAATCCCGAGGGTTGTTGGTTCGTCGGCCCCATGCTGGCGTAAAGGTGGTGTCCGTCAGTGCATCAGAGCTGGTCGAGTTGTATCGCATACGAGAAATCATGGAAGGTTTGGCCGCCCGCCAAGCCGCCGAACGTATGACCGACCAAGAAATTGCCGATCTTCAAGCCACGCTCGATACCCACGAAACTATGATCGATGAAGCCCGTGGCCAGGCTTATTACCAGGCCGAAGGGGATTACGATTTTCACCACCGTATTGCTACCGGCAGCCGAAATACCAAGCTCGCCCAGATGCTCCTTGGTGATCTTTACTACATGGTGCGTATGTACCGCTACCGACTAAGCACCTCAGCCGGGCGTCCTCACCGTGCCCTGGGCGAGCACCGCCGTATTGTTGAAGCGATTGCCCAGCGCGATGGCGAACTCGCAGAATTTTTGATGAAAAGACACATTAATGCCGCTCGAAAAAACATCGAGAAAAAGATTCAGGAAGGTGTTTTAACTATTTGACGGCCTCAACTATCCGAAAGGAAGGAAAATAATATGTCCAGCAAGCTATCCCCAGGCGCGCGGTTTCGCAAAGCCCTAAATGACAATAAGCCCCTTCAAATTGTAGGCACGATCAACGCCTACGCTGCCATGATGGCTGAGAAAGTAGGGCACCAGGCTATCTATCTTTCCGGTGGCGGTGTGGCAAACGCTTCTTATGGTTTGCCAGATCTGGGCATGACCAGCATGAACGATGTGGTAGAAGACGTGCGTCGTATTACTGCTGCCACCGATCTGCCGTTGCTGGTGGATATCGATACTGGTTGGGGTGGGGCATTCAATATTGCCCGGACCATTCGTGAAATGGAACGCGCTGGTGCAGCTGCTGTCCACATTGAAGATCAAGTTGCTCAGAAGCGCTGTGGACATCGCCCGAATAAGGAAATTGTTTCCAAAGAAGAAATGGTCGATCGCATCAAGGCCGCCGCGGACGCCCGGGTAGATGAAGACTTCTTTATCATGGCCCGTACCGATTCGTTCCAGAAAGAAGGTCTGGAAGCGGCCATTGATCGCGCCAAAGCCTGCATCGAAGCCGGCGCTGATGGCATTTTCGCCGAAGCCGTTACCGAGCTTGAGCACTACGAGGCATTCTCTAAAGCTCTTGGCGACGTGCCCATTCTGGCCAACATTACGGAGTTTGGCGCAACGCCACTTTATAATCGCAAAGAGCTCGGTGAAGCTGGCGCAGCCATGGTGCTGTACCCATTGAGCGCCTTCCGCGCCATGAACAAAGCCGCTGTAACCGTGTACGAGAACATTCTTGAGAAAGGCGACCAGAAAGACGTGGTTGATTTGATGCAGACTCGTATGGAACTGTACGATTTCCTGAATTACCACGATTTTGAGCAGAAGTTGGATCAACTGTTCAAACAGTCTAAATAACTAGGGGAGAGCAATCATGGCAGAATCAAAAAAATCAGGTGGCGCAGGCCTGCGCGGTCAGGTAGCTGGAGAAACAGCGCTGTGTACCGTTGGTAAAACCGGTACCGGTCTGGCCTATCGCGGTTACGATGTTAGCGACTTGGCAGACAATGCTCAGTTTGAAGAGGTGGCCTACCTACTGCTGCGAGGCAAACTACCAAATCAGCAGGAACTGGATGCCTATAAGCAAAAGCTGCAGAGCCTTCGTGGTTTGCCCCATGCTCTGAAAACCGTTTTGGAAAATATCCCCAAAAACGCTCACCCCATGGACGTGATGCGTACCGGCTGCTCCATGCTGGGCAACTTGGAAACGGAACACGACTTCAGCGAGCAGGACGACAAGATCGACCGCATGCTGGCCCTGTTTCCATCCATCATAACCTACTGGTACCGCTTTGCTCACGAAGGCGTACGCATTGAAACCAGTAGCGATGTGGATTCTATTGGTGGCCATTTTCTGGAGCTGTTGCACGGCAAGAAGCCGAGTGAGCTTCACGAACGCGTAATGAACGTGTCTCTGATTCTGTACGCCGAGCACGAATTCAACGCCTCTACCTTTACCGCGCGTGTGTGTGCGTCCACATTGTCTGATATCCACAGCTGCGTAACCGGTGCCGTCGGAACCCTACGTGGCCCTCTGCATGGTGGTGCCAACGAAGCGGCGATGGAACTGATTCAAAAATTCCAGAGTGCCGATGAAGCAGAGGAAGGCCTGATGGGCATGCTGGCCCGCAAAGAAAAAATCATGGGCTTCGGCCACGCGGTATATACCGAGTCTGACCCCCGTAACGTGATCATCAAGAAATGGTCTGAAAAACTGTCCAAGGAAGCAGGTGATACGGTTCTGTATCCGGTATCCGTGCGCTGCGAAGAAGTTATGTGGCGCGAGAAGAAGCTGTTTTGTAACGCCGACTTCTTCCATGCCTCGACTTACCACTTCATGGGCATCCCAACTGAGCTGTTCACGCCGATTTTTGTTATGTCCCGCGTATCTGGCTGGACAGCGCACGTGAAAGAGCAGCGGGCTAACAACCGGATTATCCGCCCAAGTGCTGATTACACCGGGCCTGAAAGCGCCCAATGGCTGCCGATTGATCAGCGGGATTAATTGAGCTTTACCCCCTCTCCCTAGCCCTCTCCCGCAAGGGGAGAGGGAATACTGATTTTACTCCCCTCGCCCCTTGCGGGAGAGGGGTTGGGGGAGAGGGGTCAACATATACCGAAAGAGTACCGCCCATGAACACCGATTACCGCAAACCCCTCCCAGGTACCGACCTGGAATATTTTGACACCCGCCAAGCCGTAGAAGACATTCAGGCCGGCGCATATAACAAGCTGCCATACACCTCCAAGATCCTGGCAGAGCAACTTGTTCGCCGTTGCGATCCGGCAGCACTTACAGATTCCCTGAAACAGCTCATCGAGCGCAAGCGCGATCTTGACTTTCCCTGGTACCCAGCTCGTGTAGTTTGCCACGATATTTTGGGCCAAACCGCATTGGTAGATCTTGCCGGCCTGCGTGACGCCATTGCGGCAAAAGGCGGCGACCCTGCGAAAGTAAACCCGGTTGTGCCCACGCAGCTCATCGTTGACCACTCCCTGGCCGTAGAGCACGCGGGCTTCGAGGAAGACGCGTTCGAGAAAAACCGGGCCATTGAAGACCGCCGTAACGACGACCGTTTTCACTTTATCGACTGGACCAAAACCGCGTTTGAAAACGTGGATGTGATTCCGCCAGGCAACGGCATCATGCACCAGATTAACCTGGAGAAAATGTCTCCGGTGGTGCAGGCGCGCACTGATGGTGAAGGCAAAAAAGTGGCCTTCCCGGACACCTGCGTAGGCACAGACAGCCACACCCCAATGGTGGATGCACTCGGCGTTATCTCCGTAGGCGTGGGTGGTTTGGAAGCGGAAAGCGTGATGCTTGGCCGTGCTTCAATGATGCGCCTGCCAGATATCGTAGGTGTTGAGCTAACGGGTAAATTGCAGCCAGGTATTACCAGCACAGACATGGTTTTGGCCCTGACCGAGTTCCTGCGCACTGAGCGTGTGGTAGGTGCTTACCTGGAATTCTACGGCGAAGGTGCAGACAGCCTCACCGTAGGGGACCGCGCCACCATCTCCAACATGACCCCAGAGTATGGCGCTACGGCTGCCATGTTCTACATCGATGGCCAAACCATCGATTATCTAAAGCTCACCGGCCGCGAAGACGAGCAGGTGGCTTTGGTAGAGACTTTTGCCAAGCATACAGGCCTGTGGGCAGATGAGCTGAAAGAGGCGGAATACGAGCGTGTTCTCACGTTTGATCTTTCCTCAGTCCACCGCACACTTGCTGGCCCATCCAACCCCCACGCACACCTGCCGACTTCCGAGCTGGCAGAGCGCGGTATTGCCGGTGAGTGGGTAGAGGAAGAAGGCAAAATGCCAGACGGCGCGGTGATCATCGCGGCCATCACAAGCTGTACCAACACCAGTAACCCACGCAACATGGTGGCTGCAGGCCTGATTGCCCGCAACGCCAACAAGCTGGGCCTAACCCGCAAGCCTTGGGTGAAATCCTCCCTGGCGCCGGGTTCCAAAACCGTCAAAATGTACCTGGAAGACGCCAAGCTGCTGTCTGAGCTGGAAAATCTTGGCTTTGGTGTGGTGGCGTTTGCATGCACCACCTGTAACGGCATGAGTGG
>NZ_JBQDKB010000136.1:0-7242 GCF_052094685.1 Marinobacter sp. | reverse complement strand
CTTGAATTCTGACCATGACCAATGAGGATTTCCGATGACCTACACCGTGTCTAGCGACAGAAAAGCCACGATGATCGCCGCCCTTGCCGGTGGGTGGGTTGCAGATGCGGCCAGTCTCGGTTTGCACTGGCTGTATGACAGCCAACGCATCCATGAGGTTGGCGGCGCATCACCGGAATTTCTGCCACCTAAGGCCGACTATTTCAAAGGCGGATTCGGTTACTTTGCTCATGAAGGCAAACAGGCGGGAGATATCAGCCACTATGGTGCAGCCACAGGAGTGCTGACCGACAGCCTGCTGGCTCATAACGGCAGCCTGGATATCCGCGATTACCAGCGGCGTTTTCGGGCGTTCTTCGGGCCCGGTGGCCGCTGGCAGGGTTATATCGACAACCCCACCCGGGGCACACTGAACAACCTGAGCACCATCGAACAGAAAGCCATTGAGCAGGCTCTGTCAGCCACCTCAATCAAACTGACGGATGAGCAAAAGCGGGTGTTGGTTCAGAAGGTTTTACCCTACACCCGTCACCTGAGCGGCGAACAACTGGCAGATCCTGTCCGCAAGGCCATAAACCTTACCTATCAGGATCCGGAGATACAGGAAGCAGGCGTTCACCTGGCCGAGACCATCGACCATCACCTGCTGCCGGAAAGTGGCGCAGACGACATGCAACTGCCGGCAGTATCCAAACTACCCCCACTGGTGGCCAGTTATTACGGCAGCGACAACCTGCTGAAGGTCGTCGAAGCGGCGGTCCGGGTGACCAATCACAATGACAACGCCGTGGCTTGGGCAAAATGCGCTGCGCGACTTCTGGATCATCTTTTTCGGGGCAACCCCATGTCAGTGGCTCTGGACGCGGGTACTGCGGAAGCACCGGCCTCGGATAGCCTCAACAAAGCCAGGACCGGCTCTGTTCTGGACGCTCCCGGCGCGGGCGACGCCTATGGCCGCACCTGTTATCTGTATGAGGCGATGCCGGTAATCTTTCATATTCTGAGCCATGCCCGCAACTATACAGAAGCCATTCGCGCCAATATTCAATGCGGGGGTGACTCCTGTGGACGGGCCTGGATCATTGGGCCGGCCCTGGCAGCACTTTACGGTGTCGGCGGTGAGCACGGCATTCCTCTAAGCTGGCTCGCACGGCTTAAGGATGCCCCTGCAATCATCGCCGATGTTGAATTACTTGTTGAGAACAAATGAAGGGCGTAATTGCCCAATTTTCACCCGCGACTATGCTTCAGGTACGATGCACGCCGGAAGGAGGCTTTATGAAAACATTATTGATCAATACATTGTTGGCAATTTCCTTGTTCGCAAGCGCACCTTTGCTTGCACAGGATAAACCGTTGAGGGTCGGAATGTCCGGCCAATATTTCCCATTTACCTTTGTGGAGCAGGATGAGCTCAAGGGCTTTGAAGTCGATGTCATGAACGCGCTGGGCAAGGAGATGGGGCGTGATATCCAATACGAAACCGCCAACTTCTCCGGCCTGTTTGGCATGCTGCAATCCGGGCGCATCGACACAGTTGCCAACCAGATCACCATTACCGACGAGCGGAAGAAGGCGTATGTTTTCAGCGACCCTTACGTTTATGACGGTGCGCAGGTTGTCACCAAAGAAGGCAATACCGAGGTTAGGGATGTGGAAGACCTGAAGGGGAAAACCGTTGCTGTGAACCTGGGCTCTAATTTCGAGGCCCTCCTGGAAGAGCTTCCCTATGCGGACCAGATCACTATTAAAACCTATGAGAGTAATCTGGAGCGAGACACCGCCCTGGGTCGCGTGGATGCGTTCGTGATGGACCGGGTCAGTGCCAGCCAGATTATCAAAGAGAAGCCCTTGCCTCTTGAACTGGCAGGCCCCACCTTCTCACAGATCACCAATGCCTACCCGTTTCACGACACCGAAGCCGGACGAACTCTACGAGATGAAGTTAACAAGGCCCTGGAGACCCTGCGTGACAACGGCACCCTGGCGTCCATTTCCGAGAAGTGGTTCGGCACGGATATCACCCAGCCTTAAGGGGCACACCGAGGCCTGATTCCCTATGGACGTGTTGAACGTCGAGTATATGCTTGGCCTGGTACCTGTTCTGCTCAGGTACCTGCCTCTCACCCTGCAATTGGCGGGCATCGGAATGGTGCTTGCTCTGATTCTTGCCTGCCTGTTTGCGGTTGTTCGGGTGCTGCGCATTCCGGTGCTCAACCAGCTGACTATCGTGTTCATTTCCTTCTTCAGGGGCACTCCACTGCTGGTGCAATTGTTCCTGTTCTATTATGGGCTGCCCCAGCTGTTCAGTGCACTAACGGTAATAGATGGCGTTACCGCGACAGTCATGGGCCTGACCATGCATTTTTCCGCCTACATGGCCGAATCCATCCGGGCCGCTATCGTAGGTGTCGACCGGAGCCAGACCGAAGCCGCTCTATCAATCGGCATGACCAACGGCCAGTTGATGCGGCGAATTGTCCTACCCCAGGCTACCCGAGTGGCCTTGCCCACTCTGATGAATTACTTCATCGACATGATCAAGGCAACCTCTCTCGCCTTCACCCTGGGCGTCACTGAACTCATGGGCGCCACCCAGAAAGAGGCGGCCGGCAGCTTCCTGTACTTCGAGGCGTTCATTGTGGCCGCCATCATGTACTGGATCGTGGTTGAACTGCTTTCCAAGCTTCAGAACTATCTGGAAACCCGCCTGAACAAGGCCTATAACCGATGATCAAACTGGAATCACTGAGCAAACATTTCGGCAAGACCGTTGTTCTCGACGGAATCGACCTGACCATTGAGAAGGGCGAAATTGTGGTGGTCATCGGCCCTTCGGGAACCGGCAAGTCCACCCTGTTACGCTGTATCAATTTCCTGGAGCAACCCACCTCAGGAACCATGACCGTGGGTGATCTCACGGTGGATGTAAACCGGGCCAGTCGGGCGGACATCCTCGCCATGCGGCGGCAAACCGCTTTTGTGTTCCAGAACTACGCGTTGTTTGCCAACAAGACGGCGCTGCAGAACATTGCCGAGCGTCTGCTGGTGGTGGATAAATGGCCCAAGGAAAAGGCTTGCCGAAGGGCCCGCGAGATTCTTGAGCAGATCGGCCTTGCCGAGAAGGCAGATGCCTACCCCGCCTCCATGTCCGGTGGCCAACAGCAACGGGTTGGCATCGGCCGCGCCATGGCCGCCGGCGCCGAGGTTATCCTGTTTGATGAACCCACGTCGTCACTGGATCCGGAGTGGGTGGAGGAGGTGCTGGGACTGATGAAGCAGCTGGCGTCAGAGCGACAGACCATGATGGTAGTCACTCACGAAATGTCTTTTGCACGGGATGTGGCCGACCGGGTGATTTTTATCGACGGTGGCCGCATTGTGGAACAGGGGCCACCCAGCGAGATCTTCCATAACCCGAAGGACCCCCGCACGAAGGATTTTCTGAAGAAAATCCTGGCCACCAACCCTGTGTAAAAGAGTACGTATCGGCAAGAACGACTAGAATTAAGCCTTGGAAGGCCAACAGGTGGCCATTAACTCCCCCAGCACACCACCGGAGTGAAGAATGTTCCTGAACTGGCTCGCGAAGCATCTCGCCGCTTACCTTTCCAAACAGGTGGCACAGCATTCTGTGCGCACCTCGACCTATGAAGCTATGGAAAGAATACTGCAGCCGGGAGACGTTCTGCTCGTGGAGGGCAATACGCGCATCAGCGTGGCGATAAAGTACCTAACCCAGTCTACTTGGTCCCATGCGGTTCTTTACCTAGGACCAAATGCGGGATTGGGAACAAACGAAGACGGCGAGCCCCTCACGCTGATCGAAGCAGATATAGAGTTCGGCATTCGCACCCTGCCGCTGTCCTTTTATCGCAACAGTCATACCCGCATCTGCCGCCCTATGGGGCTAGACGGGAAGGACCTTCACCTGCTCGCCGATTATGCCCTGAGCCGGCTGGGTAACCAGTACGATCTGAAAAACGTGTTTGATTTGGCACGCTACCTTATCCAAACGCCGCCGGTTCCTTCACGACACAGGCACAAGCTGCTGACCTTCGGAAGCGGTGATCCAACGCGCACCATCTGTTCCACGTTTATTGCCGAGGGTTTCCAGCGCCTGCGGTATCCCATACTTCCTTCCGTTCAATCGATGCCATCAGACGATCCGAACTGCGCAGATTGCATTCGGGAGCATTATCGAATTCGGCAAACATCCTTGTTCACCCCACGGGATTTCGATGCCTCCCCGTACTTCCAAATCGTCAAACCCACACTGGAAGACAACTTCGACTACAGAGCCATCGACTGGACTGATTAAGCCTTCGACCGGCCGGTGCTAGCGCAGATCGGGATTTAACGTATAAGTTCCCGTCACCCGGCTGCTCGCTAGAACGTGACCTTTCATCGCATTGCGCACGGCTTCACCATCAAACTCCCCAGAAAGGCCCAAAGAGTCCACATCCAGCGCATGCACCTCGTAGTGGTAGTGATGCAGCAGCTCATCGTTCCAAGGCGGGCAGGGGCCGTCGTAGCCGCTGTAAGTGCCTGCCATGTCTGGGTTGCCAGCCAAAAATTGGGTAAAGTTGTTCACCCCACGCACGCCTACCGGGCCACGGCCGCCATCTTTACCTTTGGGCGTCACTCCGTCGCTGTCTTCGCCTTCTGGAATCCGGCCTACACTGGCGGGAATATCCACTAACAACCAGTGAAAGAAATCTACTCGTGGAATGTCTTTTGAAATCGTTTTGCCTTCCTGGTTTGCATCATCCGCAATACTGGGTACATCTGGATCAAACATCATCACCACGAAGCTTTTCGTGCCTTCGGGTGCATCACTCCAGGAAATTTCCGGGTTGCGGTTCGGACCAAAACTCATGTGGTCTTCCGGGTGGAACACGCCGAACGCGAATATCTCCGGGACCGGCTTGCCCTCTTCAATACCCTCTACGTTCAGTTTCATGGCGCTTTCTCCTTTGATTTTTGCGGTTAATAGCTCGTCTCTATCTTAGTGATTGTGCCAGAGACAAACACATTCTGTGATAAAAGGTTGTATCAACGGTATCGTACCTGTGTCTATAACGACATCCATCGCAACTTTTAAGCAATTGTGAAACGGAGCCCAGATGAGCGAGCACAAACCCGGCCAGCCACACCAACCAGAGAACCAACTGGATGAAGATGCTATTGCCTTTGCCCAAGGGATATTCGAGCTGGCACGCAACGGCGGCACAAAAATGCTCAACCCTCTACTGGAAGCCGGAGTGCCTGTAGACATACGCACCAGCAATGGCGACAGCCTACTGATGCTTGCCACCTACAACGGCCATGTAGATGCAGCTCGATTGCTGCTGGAAAAAGGCGCCGACCCAGACCTTGCCAACGACCGGCTGCAAACACCGCTGGCCGGTGTGGTCTACAAGGGCGATATGGATTGCGTAAACCTGCTTTTGGAGAAAGGAGCCGGCGTAGATTGCCGCCCAGATGGCGCCAAAACACCGCTTATGTACGCTGCCATGTTCAACCGCACCAACATGATTGAGCGCCTGCTTGAAGCCGGAGCAGACCCGCAACTACAGGACGCCGAGGGCAATACAGCTCTGAGCCTTGCCCGTGCGATGGATGCACAAGACGCTATTAAACACCTGGATCGCTAGCCCGACTTCCGCAAAGAGCACCACATGTTCCACAAAGGCGAGATTATTCACCACAGCCGAGACAAACTCGGCAGTATTCTGGTGATCGACTACCGCAAACACCGGGTACTCACGTTCAACTCGGTGTTTGAGCAAAGCAAAATTGATCGGCGCTACCCACAGGTTCCCGTACACGAGTACAGCCGAGCGATGCTGCTGCCTGCTGCCTTTAACGAGCCAAAAAACGTCACCATACTGGGGCTGGGTGGTGGTGTGATGGCCAGCGCGTTTCATCACTTGTATCCAGAATGCCAAGTACACGCGGTAGAGCTGAGGCAAGCCGTGCTGGACGTAGCCAGGGAATATTTCGGGCTGCCCGACAGCGAGCGCTTAACGGTTACCATTGCCGATGCTCGCAATGCCCTGAGCGACCTCCCGGATACCAGCACCGATATGATTCTGGCCGACCTGTACAGCGCAGATCGCATGAGCCCCGCCCAAGCGCAACGCCAATTTGTAGAAAGCTGCAGCCGAGCGCTCAGCCCCAGTGGCTGGTTGGTGTTGAACTACCACCGCACCCCAGATCCTGACGGGCCTTACTTCCGACAGCTAAGGAAGCACTTTGCCGTGCTGCTGGCATTCAAAAGCAAAACCAACAACACCGTTGTGTACGCAAGCAAACAGCCCTTTGAAGCTATCCACCCGAAAGACCCTGCACTGGCCAGCTTAGAAAAACGGCTGCCGATTGACTGGAGTCGGCTGATGGGTAGAGTTAGCCGGCTTTAAATCCACCTAGCGATCGACACGACCAGTGCTAGGAATTGTATTCAGACTGATCGTGGTATTTTGACAAGAAAATGGATACGCTTCTGTTGCCTTAAAGCAAGCCGGTTTTCGGATTAAAACCGGTCATTACCCATGGAAGGAATACCTCATGAGCAACCTCATGGTCGCCTGCATTGGCGACACCCATGTTTGCCCCATTCCCGGCCACGGCAGCAGCCCCATTGTTGCGAATGGCGCGACCGCCAATGTAGATGGTATGCCCATCGCCCGAGTGGGCGATGCCTGCGGTTGCGGTGCCATGATCGCTCAGGGCTATCCGCTGGCTCTGCTGGACGGTAGGCCCTTGGCCCATATGGGCAGCCCAACCTCTCACGGCGGCCAGATCATCACCGGCAAACCCCGTGTCATCTTAGGCGTAGCCACCCTTACCGCTCCGGTAGTGGATTTCGCCAAGGCGGGTGCCCTGAACAGCCAAGGCCAACTAACCTCGGAGGCCACGCAGGCGCTGGACAAAGATCCTTTCGGCTTTGTTGAGTGGGCCAAAGCCAAAGGCGCGCTGGTAGACGCAGGACTGGAAGGGGCGACCCCCGAAGAAATTAAAGCCTCGAAACGCTATGCAGCAGGCCAGTCTGACCTCCGCCCCAAAGTGACTGTTGAAGCTGGAATTTTCTTCGACGGCACCGGCAACAGTCGCGATAACACCGGTACCTTTGAGCGCAGAGTAGATGAATGCCTGACCGCTCAGGCAGCGGGGGCCATCAGCGAGGAAGCCTGCAGTGCTGAGATTTCGCAACTGATGGAGGGGAGCTATCTTAATGCT
>NZ_JBQDKB010000135.1:0-7405 GCF_052094685.1 Marinobacter sp. | reverse complement strand
GTTATGCCTGGCCATTGCTCTGGCGCTGGCCGGTCACCCGGTGCTGGCACAAGATACCGCGCTGCCTGCGGCTAGCTCCGCTGAAAACACCGGCTCCGATGGCGTGCATCATCTTGATGCCGTGACCGTAATTGGAATCGCCGAAGAAGAAAAGAAAATCGGCAATACCGCAGGAGCCAGTAAGGAAGATGTTGAGCGGCGTAGGGCTAGTCACATGGCAGATTTACTCGATTCGATTTCTGGCGTCTCGGCAAATAACCTTTATGCGGCGCCGGAAACCTCCGTCAAGGTCCAAGGCATCGTTGGTTATGGGCGAGTATCGCAATCACTGGAAGGTGTGACCCAGAATTTTCATGCCTTTACCAAAGATATTGGAAGAACAGGTTCCATCTTTGTTGACCCTGGGCTTGTCAGTTCCATTGATGTCACTCGGGGAGTCAACACTAGTACTGGCGCCTTGGGAAGTTTGGGTGGTGCGGTTGATTTCAAGTACATGGATCTGGATGACATTCTGCTGCCTGGCAAGAACTTTGGTGGCATGATTCGCGGCTCTACCGGAATCAGTAAATACGCAAATGGCGAGAAACCCTCCGGATCATTTTTCCTAGGTGGCCGCAACGAACGCTGGGATGTAATGGTTGGGGCATCAGATAGCAGTAATGATGCCTATAAAATAGGTAGTAATTTCGACAAGGGTGACATGATGCGGGACTTTCATGCCAACAACCTGGAGTTTCGTGACAGCAAGCATACATATCTCCACCCTGTGGCAGGCGTGGCAGGCGACTGCCGTTATTTGGGCGTCCTCGGTATTACAGGCGCGGGTCGTGACGGGTTCAGGAACTGCCAACTGAGCTCTGATAAAGCCGACTGGCTAAAACAGGCAGCAAAATCTGGTGAGCTGCAAGGTACACAGCGCAATGCAGATGCGCAAATGTTGCGGGTGCGGCACTTCTTTAATGACCCTTATGATCAAAGCGTAGAACTCTTTGTCACGGAAAATTACGCGAAATACGAAACGGATCAACAACCCATAATCTATATTCCAGAAAAAGACGGTAGTTCCGTTATGCCTGGAACAGAAAACGGTGCGGTGTGGGGCGGTCAGTCCTGGTGGTCGGTTGGTGCTGAACTGAAAAGTCAGGTTATCAGCCTGAAATACAAGGGTGCCTTTTCTGATCTCGTTAATCCCCAAGTGCAACTGTTTAACGAAGTGCAGGATCGCAAGCAGCGTTGGGTTGCTCAGGGTCAAGGAAGCGTCGTGCCAGGCCAACCGATGCATTACTTTGTGGAGAACGAGTCCTTCGGCTTTAAGTTAGGTAATGCCAGCCATTTCGATGCCGGTGCACTGGGATCGTTGCGGCTAGACGCCGGGGTTGAAATGGCTCGACGGAACAAGAACGTCGACAGCCTAGGCGAAGATGAGTTTTACGGGAAGTACATAGAGAAAATGCACGGTATCAAATACCACGGGCAAAAATGGGATCCAGATTCGCGCACAAATACCACGGGGTTTTCATTGGCCCTGAGCACCGAAGGAGATCACCCTTGGCAGGCCAATGCCGGCATCGGCTGGCAGCGAGTATCTATGGATATTTACAATCTACGCTATAAGGTCGGAAATATTCGCAAGGCGGGGATGATGCTCACCAGAGGTCATTATTCGGATATCTTTCTACAACAAGGATATGACAGGTTTACAGCTAGAGATATGGCTAGGGAAATGGAGGCCCTGCAGGCTGCTGAGTTTCTGACTGCTGATGTCTGGCGCGAGGGTGATGAAAAACAGCGCTACGACCTGAAGCAGGCCCACTTTGCCCTGCAATACACTAGGCCCGGCACGGGACTGACCACCTATGCGAGCGTGGGCTATAGCGAACGAGCACCTACCAGTAGCGAAATGTATATGTATGGTATGTGGCTGCGCGCAGGATTTACCGCTAATCCTTATTTAGAACCCGAGAAGAATCTGTCGCTTAATTTGGGCGTGAACTATGAGAGCAAAGCCTGGCTGATGGATCAGGATACTCTGAATGTAGGCGTCGGATTTTATCGCAACCGCATTAGCAATTACATAGGCTATGGTCCAGTTTGGCAGGAAAACCAAGCAAACAACCTACCCACGGGGGGCGTGTTTGGCAGCGTAAATAATTTGGAAGCGGTGATTCATCAGGGGTTTGAGTTTAATCTTTCTTACCAGCAGCCCCTGTTTTATGTGCGTGCCAACTTGACCCTACCGCTACGGCATAACAACAAGATGTGCAGCTGGCAAACACCCAGTGGTAAAGGCTATAGCAATGTCTATAGTGCAAGTGCTAAGGGCGCTATCTATACCCATACTGGTAAAGGTGAGCGTCTATGCTATTCCGGTTGGAACTGGGTGGCAGACGGGCAGATCGAGCCGATCAGTGGCAGTCTGACCGCAGCACTGACGCCTTATCAGAATCAGCTGGAGCTGGGGGGTACCTTGCATTACACCGGCAAGCAACGTACCTCCTATTGGTATGTAGAGAGTGCTCAAGGCGGAATCGGGCGTTATATTCACGGTTCTGTCCCTTTGCCCGACGGCGATGGGTTTGTTACTGCCAATCTTTATCCTAGCGTTATGAAAGTCGATTTGTTTGCCAATTATCGTTTCAACGATCAATTCAAGGTCGGCGTATATGTAGCAAACCTAACGGACGAGATGGATGCTAATCCGACCACTCATGGCTATAACTTCTATCCAGGACGCACTGTGACCGGAAATTTTGAATATCGATTTTAAGCTTTCGCTGCTTTAGCCATTCCGGCTAAAGCAATTTCTGCCGGAGTGGCGACCGGCTTGTTAAGTAGGAGAAGACATTATGTCTTTGCAAAGTAATATCAACACCTGGAAAGGTCTCTACGACAACACGGGTATCAACGCTGGTGGTGGTGATCCCGCTTACATCGGTTCGGTTATCGATGTGAATGGCCTTTACCACGGTGGTATCGATATCTACACTGGAAACGGCAACGAAATCTATGATTTCAACTATTACGGCGGTCAAGGCGTAAAGCTGAATGATCCTTCCGGTGGGAAGTACCTGTTGGAGTCCACTGGTGGTTTCCAGTGGGATACCGTGTTCGGTACTACCGCGCTCGCTATGCAAACTTCCGGCTCCCTGAATAGCCTGTACCTTGGAACTACGCCGCTGGACGATGCCGGAGCGTCGCCTGGTCAGTACACAGTGACGACCTTCAACGGGGGTGAGCCGCTTCTGGTTGTCGAAGGCTTCAATATCGTATCGGATTACGCCGCAACCCTATTCGGTGCAACTGACGGGAATGACTCCATTCTGTTGAATCAGGCTGGAAGTGGTGCAGCAACAGGTATCGACTTCGGCGATCTAATGGCTAAGCCGGGGTACTACGAATCGGCCACCTTCAACTCCGCAGTGCTCTACAACCTGGCGTTTGAAGAGAACGCTGCTGGTGTGTCCACCTTTGAGTGGGCATTGGACAAGTACCTGGAGTCCAAAGGTTCGGATATCACCGACTCGTGGGCAAGCATTGATACTGCTCTGTCTGGTACAGGTGTTTCGATCGATTACTACGATTTTGCCGAAGATTATGCCGTTGGTGGCGTCGTTGCCTCCGCTGCGGCAGAAGTCGAAAGCGACCTCCTGCTGGCCGCGTAAGCAGCCATTCCAGAAATGCAAGAGGTTTGACCGGAAAAGAGGTGGTGATTTTCTAGCGGGAAGATCCACCACTTGACCGGGTAGTACCGGAGCCTGGTGCTTTTTGGCCAGGCTCCGTTTCCGGAAGCTGTTTATTTTAGCTGCTTGCGGAATGGCCTGCAAATTAAACCTGCAGGCGGAATTCGGCTTCCCTGCTTTCAGCGGGGAGGGGGACTTATTTTCCGCAAAAAAGGCTGAAGATGTGACAACAGAGAGTAAAACCCAATCGGCGGGAGCTGCGCGTGGCGAGTTAGCCAGCGCGCTGCTGACCTACAAGCGTAGCTTCGTGCATATCGGCGTGTTCTCGGGTGTCATCAATATCTTAATGCTGGCCCCGGCTCTTTATATGTTGCAAGTGTACGACCGAGTGCTGGCCTCGGGTAACGAAATGACGTTGCTGATGCTCACGCTCATTCTGCTGGGCATGTATGCTCTGATGGGTGCGCTTGAGTGGGTACGCTCGTTGGTGGTGCTGCGTCTGGGTACGGGTTTCGATCGAAAGTTGGCGCCGCGCATATTCGATGCTGCCTTCAGCGCCAACCTCAAGACCGGCAAGCTCAATGCTGCTCAGCCGCTGGAAGACCTTCAGCAGTTGCGCCAATTCGCTACCGGCCAATCCCTGTTTGCCCTGTTCGATGCACCCTGGTTCCCGGTGTATGTGCTGGTGATGTTCTATTTTCATCCACTATTGGGCTGGTTCGCACTGGCTGGAACCGTAGTGCTGATGGTGCTGGGCTGGCTCAATGAGCGGGTCAGCCGTCCGCATCTGCAGAAGGCTGGGGCGCTGGCAATCGCCTCACGTCGCGATGCCGGCGCCAACCTGCGCAATGCCGAGGTGATTGCCGGCATGGGCATGTTGGGTAATCTGCGCGCCCGCTGGGCGGAGCAGCATCTAGGCTATGTGCGTGAACAGAATCTTGCCAGTGTGCGCATGGCCAAGATACAGGGCTGGAGCAAGGCCCTGCGCATGGCGGTGCAATCCCTTGCGCTGGGTATAGGTGCCTGGCTGGTACTGCAACACCAGATGACTGCAGGCATGATGATCGCCGGCTCCATTCTGCTGGGCCGAGCGCTGGCGCCCATCGATCAGGTGATCGGCGCTTCTCGCCAGTGGACCAGCGTCAAGGAGGCCGAGAAACGTCTGAGCCAGCTGCTTGAGGACTTCCCGCCGCTGGCCAAGGGCATGGACTTTCCCCGGCCCACTGGCGCGGTGGCGGTGGAGCAACTGCTGGCCGCACCGCCGAGCCAGACGCAACCGGTGCTGCACGGCATCAACTTCAAGCTGGATGCGGGCGATACGCTGGTGGTGGTCGGCCCTTCCGGAGCGGGCAAGACCACCCTGGCGCGTTGCCTGGTCAATGCCTGGGAGCCGCTGCGCGGCAAGGTACGGCTGGACAGCGCCCCGCTCGACCAATGGCGGCCCGAGGTGCTGGGTACTCTGCTGGGCTATCTGCCGCAGGACGTGCAGTTGTTCGCCGGTACGGTGACGGAGAATATCGCCCGTTTTGGCGAAGTGGATGAGCAGAAGGTCATTGCCGCGGCGCAGATGGCTGGTGTGCATGAACTAATCCTGCAACTGCCCGAGGGTTATCACACCCGGCTGGGCGAGAACGGTCTGGGCCTGTCCGGTGGTCAGCGTCAGCGCGTGGGCCTGGCCCGTGCCCTGTATGGCGAGCCGTGTCTGGTGGTGCTGGATGAGCCCAACGCTAACCTAGACGAGGCGGGCGATGCCATGCTGGCCGAGGCCGTTGCCCGTATCAAGCAGGCGGGCGTCACGCTGGTGCTGATCACCCACAAGCCCAACATCCTCAAAAGGGCTGACAAGCTGCTGGTGCTGCATGGCGGCGGCCAGGCCGACTTTGGACCGCTGGACGAAGTGATGCAACGTATGCATCGTGCCGCCCCGCCCAAACCGCCCCACTCTCAGCCTCAAGCCCCGGTTAAACCACAGTCACGCGTCATGCCCATGCCAACCTATGGGGCGATGAATTTCACATCGCGCAGGGAGGGAGCATGAGCACACAAATGAGCATGGGCGTTGCAGTGCGCGACCCCAACGACCTTATCGATCCTCGGGACGACCTGCTGTCAGTGGATGACCGTCACTATGTGCGCCTAGGCTGGCTGATCGTGCTGGTGGGTGTGATCGGCTTTCTCGGCTGGTCGCTGTTCGCGCCGCTGGATGCCGGCGTGCCGTTGGATGCCAAGGTGGTGGTCAGCGGCAACCGCAAGGCGGTGCAGCCGATCACTGGCGGCAAGGTGCAGCGCATTCTGGTAGCCGAAGGGCAGGCGGTGGACGAGGGGCAGGTGTTGGTGGAACTGGAGCCCAATGTGGCAACCAATCAGCTCGACTCCCTGCGCTTTCAGTACCTGAGCAGCCTGGCGAGCGAAAACCGTTTGATGGCGGAGCGAGACGGATTGAAGCTCATTCGCTTCGATGAAGTGCTATTGCAGGCAGAGCGCGAAGGCAGCCCGCAAGCTGCCGAGATCATTCAGGCGCAGCGGCAATTGTTCGATAGCCGCCGCAGCGCCCAGCAGGCCACATTGGGCGGGCTGGAGGCGGTCGTACATGGCTCGACCGATCAACGTAACAGCCTGCAGCGCATTCTGCAGTCGCGCCGTCAGCAGCGGGTAACCTTTGAGCAGCAGTTGACCAGCCAGCGCACTCTGGCCGAGGAAGGGCTATTAGCACGCAATCGTTTGCTGGAGTCGGAGCGCCAGTACCTGCAATTGGCCGGTTCCGTAGCGGACGATGAGGGTCGACTGGGTCTGCTGCAAAGTCAGGTGCAGGAATACCAGCTGCGTCTCATCCAGCAGCGGGAGGACTACCAGAAGGAGCTGCGTACGGCGCTGGCTGAAATCAGTCCTCGCACGGCTGATCTGCTGGGGCGTCTGGATAGCGCTCAATACGAAGTGACTAATACCAAGGTGTTGGCACCATCGGCAGGTATCGTTTCCGGCCTGACGGTATTCACCCAGGGTGGAGTGGTCAGCGCTGGCGACAAGCTGATGGATATTGTGCCGCTGGATCAGCCGTTGATGGTCGAAGGCCGATTGCCCGTGCAGGAGGTTGACAAGATTCAAGCTGGCCAGTCGGTGGAATTGGAGTTCGCCGCTTTCAATCGCGCGTCTACCCCCAAGCTGCCAGGCACCGTGAATACGGTATCTGCCGATCGCCTGGAAGATCATCAGGGTGTTCCTTACTACCACGTGGAAATCAGTGTGGATGAGCTTGACGGGCGTGAGCTGCTGCCGGGGTTGTGGCTGCAACCCGGCATGCCGGTGACAGCCTTCATCAAAACGGGAGAGCGCACATTGATGAGCTACCTGCTCAAACCACTGCGCGACCGTACGCGTCTGGCATTGACGGAGGATTGAATGATCACGTGTAATAAAAACCTATCGCGCTTGTCTTTAGCAATGAATGGCGTCCAAACGGCGTTGGGCAAACCCCCGAAAGCCAGATACCTCATTTCGATTGTTGCATTGGCCCTGGGAATGGCAATGCTGGATGTGCCGCCAGTCAGGGCGCAGACCGACCTGCAAATACCCCCTTCCTGGATTGACCAGCAGAATGCCGAGCCGCTGTCGGGTCTGACCGATTTGCGTCAGGAGCTGGAAGCAGAAAGCGATGGCAGGCTCGATCTGATACGAGCCTATCAACGCATGCTGCTTCACGACCCGCAGATTCATGCCGCTCGGGC
>NZ_JBQDKB010000134.1:0-7492 GCF_052094685.1 Marinobacter sp. | reverse complement strand
CCCGGTATTTTGCGAAGGTGTATGCCTGACTTTCTGGCGTACTTTCGTAAAGGCTGCCACGGGTGGAAGCCTTTGCGAAGGTGTATGCCTGACTTTCTGGCGTACTTTCGTAAAGGCTTCCACCCGTGGCAGCAGGATAACCGAGCGCTTCTGGAGAAAAACCTCCGTGAGCTGGATCCTGAGACAGCTGTCGTATAACCCGGGGTGTACGGAAATCCGGTGCAGGGTATGTAAAATTGAACCTTAATTGCGTGATTACAATAAAGCGCGCTTCCTTTTCTGACAGCGGCCCAAAACTGGAGGCCCAGTATGCGAGTTGGTCTGATCGTCGATTCGGCGTGTGATCTACCTTTCGAGTTCAGTCGCAAACACGACTTGTTTATTCTCCCCATTACGGCGGTTATTGATGGGGAGACCTACATTGATGATCACGACCCGGTAAGAACTCAGGAGTTTTATCAGAGTGGGCTTTTAGAGAAAGGGCGACACGCAGAAACTCAAGCCTTTACCACCGAGCAAATATACGACCTGTTCATTGAGAAAATTGTTCCCCAGTTCGACGTGGCGGTCTGTGAGACGGTCACCCGTACCCGTAGCCTGATTTACCAGAATGCTACGGAAGCCATGAATAGCGTGATGGCCAATCACGAACAGGCGCGCGCCGCGTCGGGCCGTGAAGGCAAGTTTTCCATGCGCGTGATTGATAGCAAACAGATCTTCGCAGGGCAGGGTTTGCTGGCGGCTCATACGCTTCGGCTAATCGACCAAAAGCTTTCCAAAAATGCGTTGCGCAACGAAGTGGAGAAGTTTTCAGATAAAATATACACATGCATCATTCCCCGGGATCTCCACTACATTCGCGAGCGCGCCAGGCGACGGGGCGATAAGAGTGTGTCGGCAATGTCGGCGTTTCTGGGTAAGGCTTTAAACATCACACCTGTGATTTTCGGTCAGGGCGTGGAAGGTCAGCCAGTGGCAAAGACCCGCAGCTTTGATATGGCGGTGGAAAAGGTTATGAGCTATGCCGCTGCCCGAGTTGAGGCTGGACTACTAACTCCCTATGTAAGCTTATCCTGCGGCTTAACTTGGGCCGAAATCGAAGAGTTGCCTGGTTTGAATCAGCTCAAAAGTGCCTGCGAGCGCAACGGTGTTGAACTATTGCTTTCGCAGATGGGTATTACCAGCAGTATTTATGTTGGCCCAGGTAGTTTATGCCTGGCGCTGGCGTCGGAATCTCACAGTTTTAACGACTATCAGTAAATCTCTACAAACGCGGCTACCAACACCATGACCAGTAAAAAAAATGATTCAGCCAATCAACTACTTGAGCTGCATGTAAAGCATGAAGTGGCCTCGCTGAAAGGCGCCAAGCTGCGCAAATTTCTGAAACAAGAGGCGGATGAACTTCTTGATCACGCGGGTAGTCTTACATTGAATCGCCTTGCTTCAGAAGGCCAGGTGATGGAGACCATTCAGCGTGTTGTTGTGAACATGGAGCTGGATGCGGGGATACCGGAACTGGCGGGCGAGATGGCCGCTGAGGTGCTGAACGCCCCAGTTCAAGCGACGACAGCCCTGGGTGAAATAGTTACCCGTGAGCAGGCCACAGGTTTTGTAGAAGAATTGCTTGAGCTGAGGCACCAGCGCGAACAGGTGATTAGCGAGATTATGGCGCACCCGGTTTACCAGGAGTTGATTTCAAACGTGGTTTATCAGGGGGTGGTCAATTACCTCTACGAAGACAATCTGATTACTAAGTCAGTACCCGGCGTTGGCTCCATGATGAAGTTTGGCAAACGTATGGCCAATAAGGCTGTTCCGGGGCTGGATGAAACGTTTGAGCGCCGCTTCAAGGCTTGGCTTTCAGACAGTTTGCCAGGGCTGATTGGCCGCAGTGAGCAGTTTCTTCAGCGGGCGCTTTCCGATGACGAAGTACGGGATACGGTGATGGCGGCCTGGGTGGCCGTTGAAGATAAAACGATCGCGCAACTGCACGAAGGGCTGGGAGACGTTGAACTGCAGGAGTTTGTGGTGCTTGGTTACGAATTCTGGCTGCAGTTCCGAAAAACCGCCTACTTTGAAGGCTGTGCTCAGGCTGTGGTTGCGCATCTTTTTGTGAAATATGGCGATCGGCCGCTTACCGATCTGCTCGGCGACGTAGGGGTCACTCGTGAGGTGATTATGGCGGAAATCGATGCTTGGGCCATCCCGCTCATTGACGTGCTTCAGGAGGAGGGTTATATCGAGGCCCTTGTGCGACGGCGGTTGTCAGGCTTTTATAAATCCGCGGCGGCGCGCAAAGTTTTAGAATCCAAAGCGCTAGAATCCTAGTGGCTGCTCGCTGTTATTGAGTAGGCAGGCTAGCTGGGCCAGGTAGATTAAAAAAGGGAAGCCGATATAGGCTTCCCTTTTAGCATTCTGGCTTAGGCGATAGCGCCAAGCTTGCTGAAATTACCTCTCCAGATACTGCAGCTTGTTAGGAACACCGTCCCATTCAGCGGCATCTGCCGGCGCATCTTTTTTCTCGGTAATGTTTGGCCATTTGCCCGCCAGATCGGCGTTAATTTCTACATACTGCTCTTGATCTGCTGGCAGCTCGTCTTCTGAGAAAATAGCTTCAACCGGGCATTCCGGCTCGCACAATGCGCAGTCGATACACTCGTCTGGGTCGATTACCAAAAAGTTCGGCCCCTCGTAAAAACAGTCTACTGGGCAGACTTCCACACAGTCTGTGTGTTTGCACTTGATGCAGTTATCGGTAACGATAAACGCCATAATCAAATCCCTGGTCCAGTGGTCAATCTCATCTGGAGCTAATTGTCAGCTCCATGGTTATATTTTAATGGGCGATATTGTAGGGAGCAGCCCTCGTAGCCGCAAGCGTTTGGCTGCTATAACCTTATTACCCAGGTCAACTTCCTGTCAGTTTTTCAATAATCCCTTCAATTCGTAAAGCCGATTCATGGCTTCTCTGGGTGATAGTTCGTCTAGATCGAGATCTTGAAGTGCGTCTTCCACGGCGCTCGGCTCTGCACTGGAAAACATATCACTCTGGTAAACCGCCTGGCTGGATGCTGCCGGCTGCTTTTGGTGTGGCTCAGCTATCGATGTATGCACGGGAGTGGCGGTCGCCGCACTACCTTCCAATTGCGCCAGTTGAGTTTTGGCGTTACGTATAACGTTTTGTGGTACACCGGCCAGTTTTGCTACCTGTAGGCCGTAGCTTTGGCTGGCAGGACCTTCGTGTACGTTGTGCAGAAATACAATGCTGTCGTCGTGCTCGGTTGCGGTCAGGTGTACATTTACCGCGTGCTCAAGGTCGTCCGCCAGTTGTGTGAGCTCAAAATAGTGCGTGGCGAACAGTGTGTAGCAGCGAATCTCCTTCGCCATGTGCTCTGCGGTGGCCCAAGCCAGAGACAAACCATCGAACGTACTGGTGCCTCGGCCTACTTCGTCCATAAGAACCAAACTGAACTCAGTGGCATTGTGCAGAATGTTTGCAGTCTCTGTCATTTCTACCATAAAAGTAGAGCGCCCACCGGCAATGTCGTCTGATGACCCCATGCGGGTGAAAATGCGATCCACCGGCCCTAGTACGGCACGGTTTGCAGGCACGAAACTCCCGGTGTAGGCGAGTAGGGCGATCAGAGCTACTTGGCGCATATAGGTGGATTTACCACCCATGTTCGGACCGGTAATAACCAGCATTCGGCGTTGGGTATCCATCACCAGATTGTTGGGTACGAAAGGTTCATCAAGGAGCTGTTCCACTACCGGGTGCCGCCCATCTTCAATATCGAACCCCGGAGAGTCACGAAACTCAGGCGCGGCAAAACGCAGTGTAGAGGCACGCTCGGCAAAGTTGCTGATCACATCCAGCTGTGCCAATGCTTGAGCGGCATCCTGCAGTGGCGCAAGTTGTTCGGCCACCGTTTCCAGCACTTCGTCGTAAAGGGCTTTCTCTCTTGCTAGCGCCCGGCTTTTGGCGCTTAGGGCTTTGTCTTCGAATTCTTTCAGTTCGGGCGTAATAAACCGTTCAGCGTTTTTCAGGGTTTGGCGACGAATATAATCCACTGGCGCCTGAGCAGATTGCGCCCGGCTGATTTCAATGTAGTAGCCATGTACCCGGTTGTAGCCAACCTTCAAGGTGCTGATGCCGGTGCGCTCACGCTCGCGGGTTTCTACATCCAGCAGGTATTGGCCGGCGTTTTCACTGATGTTGCGCAGGTCATCTAACTGTTCATCGAAACCCTCACGGATCACGCCGCCTTCACGAATCACAACCGGTGGATTGTCGATAATTGCCCTTTCCAGCATATCTGCCAGCTCGGGGTATTCGCCAATCACTGTGGCCAATTCGGCGATGTGGGGTGAGTTGACTGGCTTGAGGGTTTGCTGAAGTTCGGGCAGAGCTATAAAAGCATCCCGTAGGCGTGCCAAATCTCTCGGGCGAGCTGAACGCAGTGCCACACGGGCCAGTACACGCTCAATGTCGCCCACGGTTTTTAAAAGGCCATGTACCGGTTCGTAATGGAAGCCCTCAAGCAGTGCTGATACCGCTTGCTGGCGCTGTTGCACCACATTCACATTCCGCAGTGGGCGGTTCAGCCAGCGCCGTAACTCCCGGCCGCCCATAGACGTTGCGGTTCGGTCCATCACCCAGGCCAGAGTATGTTGTTGGCCGCCCATGAGGTTTACGTCTATTTCCAAGTTTCGGCGGCTGGCGGCATCCAGAATCACCGCCTCATCGCGCAGCTCCCGGGTCAGCTTACGAATGTGAGGCAGGGCGGTGCGCTGGGTTTCTTTTGCGTACTGCAGAAGGCAGCCGGCGGCACAAATGGCCAGGTTGAGATCTTCACAGCCAAAGCCGGTGAGGTCTCGAACCTGTAATTGCTGGGTGATTACCCGGCGAGCTGTATCGCCTTCAAACAGCCAAGGCCCCTGACGACGAATGCCGGTAAAACCCGTCAACACTTCCTCAAAAGGAAAGTCTTCACTGATAAGGATTTCTGCTGGCCGCAATCGCTGCAGCTCTCCCTGCAGGGCTTCCAAGCTTTCCAGCTCTGAAACCACAAAGCGCCCACTGGAGATATCCAGTGACGCAAAGCCGAACTGCTCCCGGTGGTGGAATATGGCCGTCAGCAGGTTGTCGCGGCGGTCTTCCAGATAGGCGTCATCGCTCAAAGTGCCGGGGGTAACAATTCTGACCACTTGGCGATCAACCGGGCCTTTACTGGTTGCCGGGTCGCCGATTTGTTCACAGATAGCTATGGATTGACCCGCTCTGACCAGCCGTGCAATGTATCCCTCGGATGCGTGAAACGGAATACCTGCCATGGGGATTGGGTTGCCGCCGGACTGGCCTCGTGCAGTGAGGGTAATGTCCATTAGCTCTGCGGCTTTCTTGGCGTCGTCATAGAACAGCTCGTAAAAGTCCCCCATGCGGTAGAACACCAGCTCATCCGGGTGTTGACCCTTGATCTTAAGGTACTGTTGCATCATGGGGGTGTGTGAAGTTTTGAGATCGTCTGTGCTCACTGGTAGCTCGCCTGTAGGATAGCTTCAAACCGCCTTTTGATAGGGGGTTTTCTGGTAAATTTGTCTGTGTAGCATCTGAAGGAGTCTGATGAAATCTGCTGTAATCCAGTTCAAGAGTATAGGTTTTAGTATAGCTTTTGGTGTAGGGTTGTGGGCGCCTTAACAAACAAGGCTGTTGATGATGAAAAGCTATACTTATGGCCAGAGCTTCATCAATGCCATCGATGGCTATCGTTCCAATCAGTTAATGGATCAAAGCATGCAGAATAACAAACACGGCAACAAGCCACTATCGGCGAGAGCCATCGAGACGATGCGGCCTGGCGATAAAGTCAAAGTGGACACTGGAGAGAATGCCGGTCTGCGTGTGACTTGCGGGGCTAGCGGTGGCAGGTCGTTCATCTATCGCTATCGGAGCCCCGAAACGGGCAAGCTAACTCAAGTCAAGATAGGGAATTACCCCTCGATGAGTCTGGCTGAGGCTCGCCTAGAGCTTGCTCGGATGAAGGCTTTACGACGAGATGGCGTATGCATTCGTGCCGAAATTCAGCGGGAGAAAGTACGTCAAAGTGCAAAAATTGAACAGGAAAAGGAAGCGGCAGAGGTGGCCGCGTTTACTGTTCGTGACTTGGTTGATCTGTACTTAACTGAAGTGATTGAGGATCGACTGGTTGTAAATCGTCGAACTGGGGCTCAGAAACGAGTTCCTGGTGCACGGAAACCTAAGGGGCAGGCCGAGACTAGGCGCACCCTGTACGGTGATGCTGTACGCACTCTGGGGGATCGATCTGCTGCAGAAGTTCGGCGTAAACATGTGGTAGAGATGGTGAAGGACATTCTTGACCGGGGAGCAAACGTTCAGGCTGGGAATGTGCTGCGTGAGCTCAGTGCCGCCTACGACTATGCGATTGGCCTTGGCAAGTTTGATGATGATTTTGCGAACCCGGCTTTGTTGGCAAAGTCGAGCCTGAAGCAGGCTAGAGTCCGACTTACGTCTGTTCGGGGCAAACGCGTATTGTCCGATGCGGAGTTGAAGGAAGTGTTAGCGTGGTTGCCAGGCTCTGGTTTCTCGGTAACACAAAAGAACGTCATTCGTTTGACTCTGTGGACAGGAGCTCGCACGGGTGAGGTTTGTAAGGCGCGTTGGTCTGATGTAGATCTCGATCGAGCAGTTTGGCATATGCGAGACTCCAAGAACGGAGCCGAGCGGTATGTGCAGTTGCCGAGCCAAGCTGTGGCTTTTCTCCGTCAGCTTCGTTTAACCACCAATACCTATCTGTTTCCTTCGAGTCGGACGGGATTGCCGATCCAGCAGAAATCGCTTACCGAAACAAAATGGTATTTGAGAAATTCTGCCAAGGCTCGAAGTGGCACCTACTTTAAGCCAGGCCAAGCTTGGCTGGATAGCATTCCTGACTGGTCTCCACATGATCTGCGTCGTACGGTTCGCACGGGGTTGTCTCGTTTAGGCTGTCGCAATGAAGTGGCTGAGGCAGTGATAGGGCATTCAAGAAAGGGTATTGAAGGGACTTATGATCTGCACGATTATGAACCCGAATGTCGCGAGTGGCTGCAAAAGTGGGCTGATCATCTGGAAACCCTTGACGGCGTGTGTTAGTTGGCATAACCCATCTTAATTTCACAAATTGCAGCAACCGGACAGAGAGAAATCTATTTCTCTCTGTCTCTCTTAGGCTCGCCAGTCCCTGACCTTGCTGGCCTACGGCCTCCACCGGACGCCTCGATCGGTCCGCTGCTAAACAAAAGCGAACATTCGGATCTCACGCGTTTTGGTCTATTTTCAGCCGTCGAGAGGTCTGAGTGATCGCCGATCGATTATGGAAAATCGGAATCTGATGGTAGAAAAACTTAGCACAGGAAACTCAAACCGGTTCTAGCCCCTAGCAGCCTGTCGGACTTAACCAAGCAGTATCGACATGAGATAATCGGGGCA
>NZ_JBQDKB010000133.1:0-7650 GCF_052094685.1 Marinobacter sp. | reverse complement strand
CCCCGATTATCTCATGTCGATACTGCTTGGTTAAGTCCGACAGGCTGCTAGGGTGCTGAAGAATTAAGCCCCCGCTATCGGTGCCCAGCATGTCCACCCACACATGGCTTTTCAGATCTCCCGGCGCTTTCGGATGGCCATATCGGGCAAAGTACTCCGGGCTTCCGTATACGCCTTGTGACAAATGGCCCAAAGGCTTTTGTCGGAGCACGGTGTCGCCTGGGCTGCCCACCCAAACACACACACCATCACTCATGGTTTCGGGGATATTTCGCTGGGTTTGAACGGAAACGCTCAGGCCGTCATAGCGGGCCATGAAAGACTCGACTACCTGCGAGAACCAACCTCGCACCAGCGATTCGTGGCAGCACAGCACCAGCTTTCCACTCACCTCTTCTTTTAGTTCATCCAGAGCTTCTCTGCCTCGAAAGGCCAGGTCCAAGATCTCAGTGCAGTAGCGATAAAACATTCGCCCCGCTTCATTGGGAATCACGCGCCGGGACTCGCGCCGCAAAAGCGGCTGCCCTACCACCTCCTCAAGATTACGGATTTTTCGGCTCAGAGTAGATTTTGGCAGATTCAGTTCCCGGGTACTGGCGGTAAGGCTTCCGGTTTTTACTACTGAAACAAAGACTTCCAGTTCTTTTAGGTCGTACATCTTTATCTTGTTCCAAAATTTGCAACCGTTTGTGCCAATTTATCATCTTCAAAATGATAATACGAACAATTATCATTAATTTATTAGCTGACTTACGATCTATATTCTCATGCTCTATCGACCACCCAGGAGTACCTCCATGCACAACCTGCTCGCTCCATTCTCACTCAAGCACATGCTAGGCAGCCTTGTACTGATAGCCGCCATGACGGGTGCGACAGCTCATGCGGATACCCGAGAAATTGAAACGGCTTATGGTCCAGTCAGTATTGATGGCACACCCGAACGCGTGGTTACGCTGTACGAAGGTGCGCTGGATGCTGCTATTGCCACGGGCATCAAACCCGTGGGCGCGGTTATTACCCGGGGCGGGAATCATGTTGCCAAGTACATTCAGCCAAAAGCGAAGGGGGTTGAAATTGTCGGCGCCCCAGGTGAAACCAACATAGAATCGGTGATCGCGCTAAATCCAGATCTGATTTTGGCGCCCGCACAGCTCAGTAAGGAGCAGTACAATCTGCTTTCCAAGATTGCACCGACCATTGTTCCGGGCTTCACCGCCTTCACGCCCAAAACCTGGAAACAAGAAACTCGGCTGTTCGCCAAGGCGCTGGGTCGTGCCGATGCTGGCGAAGAAGCCGTTGCCCGTGTGGAAGACAAAGCAGCCGAAGTCGCCACGTTAGTAGACAACACTCTGGATGCAGATCAGCGTGAAACCGGCCTAATCCGCTGGATGCCTCAAGGCCCACTGGTTATGTCCGAAGGGCTCTTCTCCGCCAGCCTGCTCAATGCAGCCGGCTTTGAGGTGAACTCAGCCAATATTGTTAAAAACGGCCGCCCTCACAGCCACCCATTAAGCCAGGAAAACCTTGGTCTGATCGACCATTCGTGGATTTTCCTTGCCACCCTCAACGCCGATGGCGACGAGGCTCTGGAGGCGGCGCGCAAATCCCCGGCCTTTCAGCGACTGAAAGCAAACAACGAAAACCGGATTATTCCCGTGAATGGCCAACTGTGGACCAGCGCCAGCGGCCCACTTGCCGCCATGCAGATCCTGGATGACATTGCCGCCGCTATGAACAACATTGCTGCGAATCACTGATGCCATTTTAGCGACGTAAGATCCCCTTACGTTCTTTTGCCCGCTGGCTTCACAGCGGGCTTTTTACATTTGAAGACCGCATGAAAGCCAACCGACATTACATTGTTACCTGGGCCCTGTTTCTTCTGGTGTGCCTTGCATCGCTGCTTTTTGGCGCGGGCACGTTAGAGATAAAACAGGCTTTTTCTGTGCTTGCTGGGCAAGGAACAGAAGAAGCTCGCTTTGTTGTTATGGAATTGCGCTTACCCCGGCTAGCCATTGGCACAGTCACCGGCCTAGCGCTAGGTATCGCCGGTGCCCTGCTTCAAACTCTAACCCGCAACCCGCTAGCTGAACCTGGCCTGCTTGGAGTCAGTGCCGGCAGTGCGTTTGCGGTGTCGTTAGCCATTTTATTCGGCGCCAGCACGGCTACACTAACCACGCTGGTTTCCCAAGCTGGCGCCCTTGCCGGTTGCGCCCTGGTGATTGCCGCCACCCGCATTCAGGGCGTAGGGCAAGACCCGGTGCGGCTGGTACTGGCAGGCGCCACCCTGACTGCTTTATTGCTGTCCCTCACCTCCCTGTTGATGTTGATGGATCAACGGGCAGCGGATGAAATTCGCTTCTGGATCACCGGCAGCATCGCTGGCAAAAGCTGGGATCAGCTAACCGCCACGCTGCCCACAATGCTGTTGGCCGGCGCCATAGTGTTCGGTGCGGTGAAACCTTTGGCCTCACTTGCCCTGGGCGAAAGAGTTGCTATGGGCCTGGGGCACCACCCCGGGCTGATCCGGCTGATGGTCATTATTGCCGTGGCGTTACTGGTAGGTGGAGCGACGGCCCTTGCTGGGCCGCTGGTGTTTGTCGGGCTGGTAGTTCCGTTTGTAGCCCGGGCAGTAGGCGGTGCCGATATCCGTAAGACCCTATGGCTATGCCTGCCCATAGGGCCGACCATTATTGTTGCCGCAGATACCCTCTCCCGGTTGCTCGTTGCCCCTTCAGAAATGCCACTTGGCGTGATTACCGCCCTCATTGGTGCTCCGGTCTTAATGGTGATTATCCGCGCCCGAAGGATACCGACATTATGAATGCACCCACAAACGCACCCCGGACGATACCATCAACATTACAAGCGCCCGACCCACAAAGGCTAATCCGTGGCTACTGGCACTGGCGCGCGAAACGCCAACCCTGGAGCCTGCTGATAGAAAAGCGGGCCCTGGTGGTAAACACAGGTCTGCTTATTGTTTTGATGCTCTGCAGCCTGGCGTCATTGGCATTCGGCACTTTGTCGATCCCCATTCCCGATGTTCTTCTCACCCTGCAAGGCGAAGGCACCAGCATGCACACCTTCGTAATTGAAGAGCTGCGTTGGCCCAGATTACTGGCTGGCGGCCTTGCCGGGGCTGCGTTCGCACTTGCCGGTTGCCTGATGCAAACACTGGCCCGTAACCGGCTGGCTACACCGGGCATTATTGGCATTGATAACGCTGCCACGGCGTTTGCCGTGGCCTCCGTAGTAGGCACCGGAATCAGCCTGGCACCGCCAGCTATGGCGCTCACCGGTGCCGCTGTTGCAACAGCCCTGGCCTTCGGGCTGGCGGGGGCCACCGGCACTCGCGGCTACCGTTTCATTATCGCTGGCCTGGCCATCGGCGCCATTTCCGGCGCACTAACCCAGGTAATGCTAAGCAGTGTGGCCTTGGACGACGCCAACGCAGCCTACCCCTGGACCGTGGGCAGCCTGAACGCCCGCGCACCAAGCTCTGTTCATGCGCTCTCCATTGGGCTTGCCGTGGGCTATGTGTTGTCGCTGTTCATGAACCGTGCCCTGGCAACCTTGCAACTGCCCGAGGCGGTCACCACCAGCTTAGGCACCCACCCTGGCCGGGTAAGGCTTGCGGGCCTGATTTTGTCAGTGCTGCTAACCGGGCTGGCGGTATCCGTTGCCGGCCCCGTTGGGTTGATCGCATTGCTGGCCCCCGAACTGGCACGCACCATAAGCCGGCCCGGCAGCATTCCACTAACCGCGTCGTTTTTGGCGGGTGCCATTCTAATGGTGTTGTCGGATTTGGCGGGCCGCTTGGCACTGGCGCCGCTGGAAATTCCCGTGGGCATTATCACCGCAGTGGCGGGCAGCCCTTATTTACTCTGGATACTACTACGCAAATCACCGGACATTAATCGATGAACCAAACCGTCACTATGGCAAATACGCAAACCTCTGCCGCCTCGCTGTCCGCACAGCACTTGGTTATGGCCCACGGCTCGCACACGGTGATTCCACAATTGGATATCGCCCTACCCGTCGGCCAGGTAACTGCAATTGTAGGCCCGAACGGCTGCGGCAAATCCACCCTGCTAAACGGCCTGGCACGCATCCACAAGCCACGCCACGGAACGGTTGTTCTCGACGGTGCCGATATACACAAACTGCCCGCACGGGAAGTGGCCCGCAAGCTTGCACTACTGCCCCAAGACAACAGTGCGCCGGAAGGCCTAACGGTAACCGACCTGATTCGATTCGGCAGGCACCCGCACCAAAGCTGGCTAAGCCAATGGTCTGATGAAGATCAACATGCGGTTGAAAGTGCTTTAAGGGCAGCAGATGTGGGTGATCTGGCCGGTCGGCCTTTGGATACGCTTTCCGGAGGCCAGCGGCAGCGGGCTTGGGTGGCCATGAGCATTGCCCAGGAAACACCCTTGTTGCTGCTGGATGAGCCCACATCTGCGCTGGATCTGGGGCATCAGATTGAAGTGTTCGAGCTGATCCGCGCCCTGGCCCAACAAGGTAAAACCATCGCCATGGTGGTGCATGATCTTGCCAGTGCCTGCCGGTATGCGGATCACATTGTTGCCATGCTTGGTGGAGAAATTATCAGCGAAGGGCCGCCTTCAGATGTCATCACCACCAACCTGATAGAACAGCTATATGGCGTTACCTGCGACTTAATGCAGGACCCGGCATCAGGCAGCCCCATGTTATTCAACATTCGCCGTGCGCGCCGCTGATGTTTGATCGTTCACCCCTACAAGGCCGGGGTGTTCTGGCCATTAAGCTGGCATGGGTTGGCGCTGACTGCCTGTTTTGATAGACGCCACAACAGACCCGGTAACCACCAGCAAAGCAGCCAGCGGCAAGCGCCAGTCTGGGGCGGCAACACCCGCGATAACCAAAAACACAGCCGCCAGCACAGGCACGCCGTAAGCCAAACTGCCCACCAGACCTGAAGGCCCATTACGCAGCGCCATGTCCCACGCCACCATCGCAAGCCCATACGGCCCAACGCCAAGGCCGACACCTGCCATAAGAGCCAACCCGGAAGGCAAGCCGAACGGACTGCCAGATAGCGCGTCGGCCACCACCGCGCCTATAGCCGCCAGCACAAACAGGCCCGGCATAACCGGCGCAACCGGCGCAGGCGCAGCCTGGCAAAGCCACGAATACAACGCCCAGCAGCAAGCCGCCATCAGCGCCAGCCCATAACCTGCCATGTATTCCGAAAACCCTTCACTATTGGCGCCCGGTGAGAGCAGCAGAGCCGCACCCGCAAACGCAATCAGCGCACCACACAACACGGGCAGCGGAATTCGGCGATGGAAAAGCCACTGGCTGATCACAATAAACATCACCGGCCAGGTATAAGTAATCAGTGCCGCTTCTGCGGTCGGGGCCATACCAACACCCGTTAAGTAGCCTCCAATTGCGCCCAGAATCAAAGCCGGTACCAGGCCATAAATAGCCAGTTTCCATTTAAGCGAAAGCCGCCCACGAACCGCTTTACCATCGCGATTGCGGCGTCCACTAAGGCTGGTAGGTAATGCGGCTAAGGCACCACTTAGCAACGCAATGGTCGTAAGCTGAAAAGGCGGAACCGAACTGGCTAAATCCACCAATAAAGGCGCACCGGCCCAAAGTACAACGGCAAAAAGGGCGGCAATAATACTGATAATAAGCGGGCGAGAAGTGTGTGTGATTGCATGCACCGTTGTGACTCCTGTTGATGTAGGTGAGTTGGATTCGACAGTCACAGGCTATACACTTACCACTCATCACAAAATCAATGCTTTTTGATACATCACATCACAAGGATTGATACATTGAGACAACGAGTGCTGGATTTGAACATGCTGCTGACGCTGGTGACCATTGCAGACACTGGCACAGTGACGGCGGCAGCAGAAAGGCTGGCCTACACACAATCCACAGTGAGTATGCAGTTGAATCGCCTGGAAGCAGCGTTAGGCGTTCCGCTTCATGAGCGGGATGGGCGCCGCATTCGCTTTACGGCCGAAGGCCAAAAGCTCATCGGCTACGCCAGAAAAATGCTGGAACTGAACAACGAAGCCGTGGACGACGTACAGCAACGTCAGGTTTCCGGGGAGCTGAACTTAGGCATTCCCGAGGATTATGCATTCCTGCTGACATCCGTATTATCCCACTTCAACCGACTGTTTCCGGCGGTGCAGTTACAGGTTACCTGTAGATCGAGCGTCGAGTTAGTAAAGCAGGTACAGGCCGGGAACATGGACTTAGCCATAGTGACCCGCCAAGTGCGATCCCCAGGAGGTGAAGTCATTCTGCGGGAACCTTTGATGTGGGCCGTCGGCGCCAATGCCCAACCATCACTCACCGACCCGATACCCTTAGCGCTATACTCCCCCGGCGCAGACGTATTCAGAGATATGGCCGAGGAAGCCCTGGCTAGTGCGAGGCGGGATTGGCGAATGGCCTATTCCAGCCAGTCCATGACCGGCCTAATGCCAGTAGTCGCTGCAGGGCTTGCTGTGGTGGTTGTTACCCGGAACATGCTCACGCCTCAACTGCGGGTGCTAGACGAACGCAGCGGCATGCCTGCACTGCCATCTGTAGAAATTGCCTTGCATCGGCCATCCGGCCGTCCGTCAGAGCCTGCGAGGCAGTTAGCCGAGCTGATTCGGAGTCATTTGTCGATGGCAGAGTAAGCCCTTGATTCACGTAATAGAGGCTCTAAGTCAAGATATGTCTAAAAACTAAAGGCTATGCTAGGTTACTAAAATCGACATATAGCGCAGTACTGCGCTCTATTATAAGGTTCGCCAAATCATCCTCTGGAGCAACGATATGTACGATCCAAAACACTTCACGCTCAACGATCAGGTAGCAGTTATCACTGGCGGCAGGTGCAGGCATTGGCCGTGCTATTGCTGAAACCTTCGGTGCAGCAGGCGCAGCGGTCATGGTCAGCGACCGTGACGCCGAAACAGCCAACGCTGTCGCCAGGGTCATTGAAGCACAAGGTGGTAAAGCAGCCGGAATGGCCTGCGACGTAACCAAAGAAGAGGATCTGGCAGCTCTCGTAAGCCAGACCGCACAGACATTTGGCAAGCTAACGATCCTCGTAAGCAACGCCGGTGGCGGTGGGCCCAAGCCCTTCGATATGCCGATGGATGACTTTCGCCGCGCCTACGATCTGAACGTGTTCTCGCTGTTCCGTCTGGCCCAGCTGGCCGTGCCCGAAATGGAGAAAGCAGGAGGCGGATCGATTCTCGCCATTACGTCCATGTCTGCCGAAAATAAGAACAAGCGCATGGCCTCGTACGGTTCATCAAAGGCAGCAACCAGCCACCTTGTTCGCAACATTGCCTTCGATCTTGGCCCGAAGAAAATCCGAGTAAACGGCATAGCTCCCGGAGCGACCCGCACCGATGCCCTGAAATCCGTTCTAAACGATGACATCGAGAGCAAGATGCTGGAGCACACCCCTATCCACAGATTGGGCGAGCCCCAAGACATGGCGAATGCCGCCTTGTTTCTCTGTTCACCAGCTGCAGGTTGGGTCAGCGGGCAGATCTTGACGGTATCTGGTGGCGGTGTGTCACCGCCGGAGTAATACTGACCCACTAGCGCCGACTTAAAATTGACCCATCT
>NZ_JBQDKB010000132.1:0-7768 GCF_052094685.1 Marinobacter sp. | reverse complement strand
AATCTTATAATCCGGATTAGCATTACCCCCGTCATCAGAGCCACTAAGGCAGCCTGTTAGCCCAAGGGAAGACGCCACGGCAAGACTTATTAGAGTTTTCTTGAACATGGGTGGAACCTTTTCCTGTTGTTGTATCGTTATGTTCGGCAACTAACGGGGCCGGTCTGATCCGGTAAGCCCGATGTCAGTGGCCTGTTCTGCTTAAACGGTTGTTTGAAATTTCAGCCAGCGCAGTAAGCCAATTTCTGTATCTATGACTATAACGACACTAAGGCCGGTGTTGATCAGCCAAAAGTGTGATTCTTGCTGTTTGGATCCTCCACGCACAAAGGGAGTTCGGCCTCATTGAAAAATAGTTGGCCGTGACCTTTTTGTCGAGCCTTGGCGGGGGATATGCAGGGGTTTTTACAATTTGTATCAATTACCCGCCAAAACAAGTGTTTTGGCGGGTAGAGGCGTTATTCAAAGCTTGAGAAGTCCGGCTTTCGCTTTTGCATGAATGCCCGGAACGCTTCGGCAGCTTCCGGCGATTTCAGGCGTTCTGAAAACAACGCGCCTTCGGTCAGCATAGTCGCGGTAAGTTCTTGGTGAGTAGGGCCGCTTAGTAACTGTTTGGTGGCGCGGATGGCAGCTGGCGGTTGGCTGGCAAGTTTTTGGCAGGCTTCAAGTGCTGCTGCTTCCGTTTCAGCGGGATCACACACTCGGTTAATCAGCCCAAGGCGATACGCATCGTCTGCACTGAAGGTTCCGCCCAGCATTAGAAGTTCCGCGGCACGCACTCGGCCAATCCACGAGGGCAGCAGCAGGCTGGAGCCACCTTCAGGGCATAGCCCTAAGTTGGCAAAAGGCATTTGGAAACGGCTGTTGGTGCCGGCAAATACCATGTCGCAGTGCAGTAGCATGGTGGTGCCAATGCCCACGGCTGGGCCGTTTACGGACACAACTACCGGTTTGGTGGCATTGGCCAGAAGCAGCAAAAAGCGGCCTACGGGCGTTTCTTTGAAATCTCCGGGTAAGCCACTGGCAAATTCACTCAGGTCGTTCCCGGCGGTAAAACACTCATCGCTGCCGGTAAAAAGTACGCAGCGTATGCTGGTATCTGCTTCCGCCTGCTCAAGCGCATCGCCCAATGCGGTGTACATAGCGTGAGTGAGGGCGTTTTTGCGTTCCAAGCGGTTAATGCGAACAGTGAGAATCTGGTTGTTGATTTCGGTATGAACAAAGTCAGTCACGGTGTCTCCTAATGTGTTTTTTATCATTTGGTTAGGATGATACCTTTTTTAAAGTGTTTGTTAAGAAAAGCTTCGCTTTCTGCTGAGTGCCTCGCTCTTTCGAATTTCTGGTAAACTGTGCCTCCTGTTTTTAATGATACCTTCATAACGATACCAACCTGATGAGGCGCCCATGACCACTGTAATCCGCCAGGATGACCTGATTGAGAGCGTAGCGGACGCGCTGCAGTTTATTTCTTACTATCACCCAAAAGATTTTATCGACGGTGTTTATAAGGCTTACCAGAAGGAAGAGTCGCAAGCAGCCAAGGATGCCATGGCGCAAATCCTGATCAACTCGCGCATGTGTGCCGAGGGGCACCGGCCGCTGTGTCAGGACACCGGCATTGTGACGGTATTTGTGAATATCGGCATGAACGTGCAGTGGGATTGTGAGTTGCCGCTGGATGACGTGATTAACGAAGGTGTACGCCGCGCCTATAAACAGCCAGACAACGTGCTGCGTGCGTCAATTTTGGCCGACCCAGATGGCAAGCGGCAGAACACCGGAGACAACACCCCCGCGATCATCCACTACAAGATGGTGCAGGGCGATACGGTTGAAATACATGTGGCAGCCAAAGGCGGCGGTTCTGAAGCCAAATCCAAGTTCGCCATGCTGAACCCGTCTGACTCGGTGGTGGACTGGGTTCTGAAAATGGTGCCGCAAATGGGGGCAGGCTGGTGTCCGCCCGGTATGCTGGGAATTGGCATCGGCGGAACAGCCGAGAAGGCGATGCAGCTGGCGAAAGAGTCGCTGATGGACCCCATTGATATTCACGATCTTCAGGAGCGCGGTGCGTCTGATCGTGCTGAGGAGCTGCGCCTTGAGCTTTTTGACAAGGTGAACGATTTGGGTATCGGTGCTCAGGGCCTTGGCGGCCTCACAACCGTTTTGGATGTGAAGGTAAAAGATTACCCCACCCACGCGGCGAACAAGCCAGTTGCGATTATTCCGAACTGCGCGGCTACCCGCCATGCGCACTTTGTACTGGATGGCACCGGCCCCTCTTTGCAAACGCCGCCGAGCCTGGAAGACTGGCCGGAAATCACCTGGGAAGTGGGTGAGGGCGTGCGCCGGGTAAATCTGAACACGGTTACACCGGAAGATGTAAAAGACTGGCAGCCGGGTGAAACGGTTTTGCTGTCCGGCAAGATGCTGACGGGGCGCGACGCTGCGCATAAGAAGATGGTCGATATGATCGGCAACGGCGAAGAGCTGCCGGTGGATCTGAAAGGCCGCTTCATCTATTACGTAGGCCCGGTTGATCCGGTACGCGAAGAAGTGGTTGGCCCCGCTGGCCCCACTACCGCAACGCGTATGGATAAGTTTACCCATACCATGCTTGAGAAAGGTCTTACCGGCATGATCGGTAAAGCCGAGCGTGGCCAGGTAGCTATCGACGCGATCAAAGAGTTTGGTGCGGTGTATTTGATGGCCGTGGGCGGCTCTGCCTATTTGGTCTCCAAAGCCATTAAAAATGCAGAAGTGGTCGCGTTCCCCGAACTGGGTATGGAAGCCATTTACGAGTTTGACGTAGAAGACATGCCGGTAACGGTTGCGGTGGACTCTCGTGGTTCTTCCGTACACCAAACTGGCCCGGCTGAGTGGCATGAGAAGATCATTGCTGCCAAGGCGGTCTAAGGCTAAGTAAGTAGTGAAAACGGGGGCTAAGATTCAACTCTAGCCCCCGTTATATCCTTCCTGTTTGTTCTTCGTTAGCTTGAGCAGCTGATGTTCAGGTGCTTGCCCCAGTCTGGCGGCAGTGCTGCGTATTTTTCATATTCTGGCTGTTCGTCATACGGCCGTTCCAGAATCTTAATTAGCTCCTTCATGGGCTCGTAATCGCCCCCCTGAGCTTCCAATATCACCTGCTGCGCCAAATAGTTCCGCAAAATATATTTGGGGTTTACCCTGCGCATCTCGTACTCACGCTCATCACGGGCGCGGGTTTCTTGCTCCAGCCGCTTCCCATAGCGCGCCAGCCATTCATCCACCACTTCACGATCTACAAATAAATCCCGCACTGGGGCATGGCCGTGGTCGTACAGGCTGGAAAGCGCGCGGAAGAATGCTGTGTAGTCGGTATGGTGTTCGTTGAGCATGCTGAAGGTATCCATAATAAAGCTCATGTCGGCCGCGTCTTCCTGTGCCAGGCCGAGCTTGTCTCGCATGTTCTGTAAAAACCGCCCGTTATAGGCCGCTTCATAACGCTGCAAACCGTTGCGGATGGTGTCTTCGTTCATAATCGGTAGCAGAGCGTTGCCGAGGTACTGGCAATTCGCAAAGCCTGCCTGGGGCTGGCGGTTATAGGCGTAGCGGCCGCCTTGGTCGGTATGGTTGCAGATGTATCCCGCATCAAAATCGTCCAAAAATGCGAAAGGCCCGTAATCAAAGGTGTCGCCGACGATGGACATGTTGTCGCTGTTCATCACGCCATGGCAGAAGCCCACGGCCTGCCAGTCGGCAATCAGGCGGGCGGTGCGTTCTACCACTTCCTCAAACCAGCGTGTGTGACGCTCTTCCTTCTCCAATTTTATGAGGTGAGGAAAATGATGTGCGATCACATGCTCGAGCAGGGTTTTTACTGTTTCTGGGCCTTCATGGTGCGCAGCAAACTCAAAATGGCCAAAGCGGATATGGCTCTGGGCAACGCGCATCAGTGTGGCGGCGGTTTCAATGGCTTCCCTGCGTATTGGGTCCCGGGCGCTAACCATAAACAGGGCTCGGGTGGTGGGAATGCCTAGCCCGTTCATGGCCTCGCTGCACAGGTACTCGCGAATGGTTGAGCGCAGAACCGCACGGCCATCACCAAACCGGGAATAGGGTGTCATGCCGGCGCCTTTTAGGTGCCAATCCCAGCGGCGACCATCTGGGCCCAGGGTTTCCCACAACAGTAGGCCGCGCCCATCACCCAGTTCTGGGTTGTAGCCGCCAAACTGATGGCCGGTGTATTTCATGGCAGCCGGCTCCATGCCTTCTAGCAGTTCTGTGCCACCGCCAATCTTTGCCCAGTCGGCTTCATTGGTAACATGAAACCCCATGTCCTGCGCCAACTTGTGGTTGAAACAGACCATTTTGGCGTCTTTAAGGGGTGTGGGTTGTACCCGGGTGTAGAAGCTGTCGGGGAGTTCCAGGTAGCGATGCTCTACACGAAAACCGTTGCCACTCATAAGTTGTTTACACTCCCAATTAATACAAGTTTTGATTACTTTCTTGGCATTGCAACCGCCCTACGGCTAACCTCCAACTGAATGACATCTACCTTACCAGAGCTGGGCGCCGTCAGATCGCTCGCTTTATCATACCTTTGAGTTTAGTGTTGAACTGTCCATTGCGCGTAGATGAAAGCATCCTCATTACAACCACCTGACCACATGCGGTATCCTAATTGGATATTCCTGACTGGACACTCGAAAGTGCTGAGATTTGATTCATGATGAAAGCAATCAAAGTAACCGGTGACTCCCTCACATGGGAAGACTGCGCGAGCTATGAAGAATTGCAGGCAGATCACGTAGCAATCGATGTTGTTTGGAGTGCGGTTAATCGTGCCGACCTTATGCAGCGGGCTGGCGTGTACCCTCCGCCCCCGGGTGCGTCTGACATTCTTGGTTTGGAAGTCAGTGGCCGTATTGCGGCGGTTGGCTCCGCAGTGACGGATTTTGAGCCGGGCGACGAAGTGTGTGCCCTGCTTACCGGCGGTGGCTATGCAACCAAGGTTGCGGTTCCTGCAGTTCAAGTGTTGCCGATTCCTAAAGGGTATTCGCTGGAAAAAGCCGCAGCTATTCCTGAGGTGTTTGCGACGGCTTGGCTGAATCTTTATCAGGAGGCCGATCTGCAACCAGGCGAGCGGGTGCTATTGCATGCGGCCGCCAGTGGTTTGGGCACCGCCGTTATTCAGATTGCCACGGCGTTTGGTAACCCCGTGTTTGCAACCGCTGGTGGTGAGGGTAAGCTCGAAGTTTGTCGCAAGCTGGGAGCTACAGGCACATGGAACCGCAAAGACGGCTCTTTTGTGGAAGCGGTGAAGAGCTGGGGCGGCGTTGATATGGTGCTGGATCCTGTTGGTGGAAGTTACATCAAGGATAATCAGAAGGTTCTTAGTGCCGATGGCAGGATTATTCTGATCGGTCTCATGGGTGGCCGATCTGCGGAAGTCGATTTGGGCCTTATGCTGATGAAGCGCCACAGACTGATCGGTTCTACATTGCGCTCTCGCTCAGTAGCGGATAAAGGGCGTGTCATGCAGGCGCTTTATCGTCACGTATGGCCGTTACTGGTTGCGGGCCAGATTGAACCTACGATCGACAGCACCTGGCCCATCGAGCAGGTTGAGGAAGCCATGGCACACGTTGCGGATAACAAAAACACCGGGAAGGTTCTCCTAAGAGTAGGGGCATAACACTTCCCAGTGTTAGGCACTGTTTTGTTTTAATCGGCGATATGCACCAGTTGCTTGCCGAAGTTCTTGCCTTTTAGCATGCCCTTGAAGGCCTCAACTGCGTTTTCGAGGCCTTCAGCCACCGTTTCGCGGTATTTGATCTGGCCTGAAGCAATGCGGCTGGTAAGTATGTCGGTAATCTCTTGGTGCTTGTCTTGCCACTCGGTTACCAAGAAAAATCGGTGCTCTGGAACCGGATCGAGGCGCTCGAGAATATCAAACGGCGTCTCTACTTCGTCGGTACTCTTAGCATTGTAAGCCGAGACGTAGCCGCAAATGGGCACCCTTGCACCAGGATTCAATAGCGGTGCAACCGCTCGGGTAACGTCGCCACCGACGTTTTCATAGTAAATGTCGATTCCGTCTGGGCACGCGGCTTTTAGATCGGCTTCTAGGTTGCCCGCTTTGTAATCCACGCAAGCATCAAACCCCAGTTTATCAACTACATAGCTGCATTTCTCAGGACCACCGGCCACGCCTACTACGCGGCAACCGTTGGTTTTGGCGGTTTGGCCTACAACGGTGCCCACGGGGCCAGAGGCAGCAGAAACCACCACGGTTTCACCTGTTTTGGGTTTGCCTACATAGGTTAAACCGCAGTATCCGGTGCGGCCTGGCATGCCGGCAACGCCAAGGTAGGTCTGCAGTGGAACGCCGTCTTTCTGGTTGATTTTGTAAACCATCGGCGAGTCTGCAGGGAAGGTTACGTATTCCTGCCAGCCTGAATAACAGGTGACCAGATCACCAACTTTTAGTTTGTCTGACCGGGATTCTACAACCCGCGCGACGGTTTCGCCGGCGATGGGCTCATCAATGCCGATGGGGTCCATATAGCTTTTTGCATCGTTCATGCGCGGGCGCATGTACGGATCCAGCGACAGCCACAGTATCTGGGCAACAACTTCGCCCTCTGCGGGCTCGCGCACCGGGCGCTCTTCCATAACCAGGTCGCCTTCTTGGATTTCTCCATCAGGGCGTTGCTTCAGCACGATGGCGCGATTTTGATGATGGCTCATGGTGTTCCTCTCTATCTGTAGTGAGGTGGTATGGAGCAGGTTAGCTCCTTAGGTTGCGTAACGAAACCAGATTAGCGTGAAGTAGAATGCAGTTGTGGTCAACCTCTCATGTTTTATGCGGTTCTGGACCCTGGGGTTACATTCCCGAATCTGGAGGTTATAATCGGGCACCGGCTCAGGATGAGCACGAATAACACACTAATTCTTCAGGGACCGAAGACATGCCCCAGGCAAGCGGACTGCAGTTTACCGCCCGTGTTGGCGAACTCCCCTCTGATCTTTTTTCCGTTGTCGGCTTTACGCTGACCGAACGGCTATCCGAACTATTCCACGGCTGCCTTGAGCTGGCCAGCACCGATGCGGGCATTGATGCTTCAGAGGTATTGGAGCAGCCGGTGGATTTGGTGGTTTGGCAAGATGGTATGGCCCTTCGCCGTTTTACCGGCGTGGTAAACGAGTTTGCCCGGGGTGACAGCGGCCACCGCCGCACCCGCTACGAGCTCGTCATCCAGCCGCCTTTATGGCGTTTAGGGCTGATGCACAACAGCCGAATTTTCCAAACCCAGACCACAGACACCATCGTGCGCACCCTGCTGGAAGAGCGGGGCATTGTGAGCTCGGGGTTTGATTTAAAGCGCACTCCACAGGAGCGGGAATACTGCGTTCAGCATCGGGAAAGCGATCTGGCATTCCTTGAACGCATGGCCGCCGAGGAAGGTTGGCATTATCGCTATCAGCATGGCAGCGAAGATGGGACTGAGCAGCCCGGCCTGATCATCGCCGACCACCACGGCGATGCGCCCAAGCTGGAGCCCGCCGAATATAACGGCAAAGCAGGCGGAAGCACCCAGCAGCCTGCAGTGTTCCGCTTCCGCTACGAAGAACGAGTGCGCGCAGCCTCCGTAGCCACGAAGGATTACACCTTCAAAAACCCAGCCTACGCGCTAATGCACGAACAGAGCGCGGCTAGCCCCAACCAGCGCCAAGACTACCAACACTTCGACTACCCAGGCCGCTTCAAAGCCGATGCCAGCGG
>NZ_JBQDKB010000131.1:0-7774 GCF_052094685.1 Marinobacter sp. | reverse complement strand
AGCATCCAATAGTGCCCCGCAATCATCCGATCAATAAAAATACTCTCTACCGGCGGCTTAAACGAATCCAAATACTTAAACACCGTACTCGTCTTAGCCGCCACATGCTTATGAATACTGGATTCGCCAAAATCATATGGCTGCTCAGAATTAAATGGCACAATCAAAATATCGCGCCACATCGCATAATACGCCTCATCAATAGCCGGCTGACTCCCCACCCGCGCACCCAAATCAATCAGATACGCATCCAGGGCCTTATAATCCTCAGCCAGCGCCGCCGTTACCGTATTGCGATACGCCTCAACAATCTCTGGCTTCAACTTTTTCACACAGCCAAAATCGTACATCACAAGACTGCCATCTGGCCGGTATGCAAAATTACCCGCATGAGGATCGCCATGGATACACTGAAAACGAAACAGCTGATCAGCCATGGTGGTAAACATACGGTGGCCAATCAGATTAATGGTGGCTTGATCGTAACGCTCCGGCGTAACGTCACTCACATGGTCGCCTTCTTCAAGCTCCATGGTGAGCACATGGCGAGTAGAGTGGCTGTTAATGACCGCCGGAATAACCACCCAAGGGTCGTCTTTGTGGAACGCCCGAAACTGCTCAACGTTGCGGGCTTCATTCTCGTAATCCAGCTCTTCGTGCAACCGCTCCCGAATTTCCGCAAACAGTTGATCCACAGACTCTTTGGGCATCTTCAACAGACCCCCAAGCTTTAACGCCAAGCGTAGCTGCTTCAAATCGGAATCGCAGGACTCATCCACACCCGGGTATTGCACCTTTACAATTACATCTGTGCCATCGTGCAAACGAGCACGATGCACCTGGCCAATAGAAGCAGCCGCGTAAGGTTTTTCCTGAAGGTATTCGAACAACTCGCCAACCGGTTTGCCCAATTCGGTCTCTATCTGATGCAGAATAATATCGAAGGGCATGGGCGGCGCTTCTTTTTGCAGTTTTTGCAGCGCGTCGGAGAACTCCCGGGGCAAGAAGTCCTGGGTTTGGGACGCAATTTGTCCTACCTTCATGGCTGCGCCTTTCATCTCACCGAGGGTGTCGGTAATGCGGCTGGCCATGCGGCTGTAGCTTTCGCTGCGGGCGCCGTCGTCGTTCTCAGTGCTGAGCAGGCTACGAGCTTTCTGGCCGGCGTACTGACTCGCCACTGAGGCAGTCATGCCTGCAAGTTTGAAGAAACGACCGCTGCGTGAGGTAACTGGTTTTTTTGCCATGCCTGACTATACGTGCTCCCAGAAAAGAAAGATTGTGCCCGCCCAAATTAAACCACTTTGGTGAAGACCGACAACTTATCCTCTAGTTGCAGCTTTAGGGTTTGTTCTGAAAGAAGCGGACCAACACCTTTTGGCGTGCCAGTGAGCACAACATCGCCGGGCAATAACGTGAAGTGACGGCTTATGTGAACTAGCAGCGGAACAATCGGGAAGAGCATGTCCCGGGTATCACCGCTTTGTTGGCGTTGCTCGTTAATGTCCAGGCTAAACGTGATGTGGTCGTTGGGGAAGTGTTCAGCTGCCACAAATGGCGAAAGAGGGCAGGCGCCGTCGAATGCTTTCGCACGCTCCCAAGGATGGCCTTTGTCTTTCAGCTGGCTTTGTAGGTCTCGCAGGGTAAGGTCCAGCGCCAAACCGTAGCCAAGAATGGCTGCCTGAGCTTCGCTGGCAGAGACGTTTGTCAGTGGCTTGCCAATCAGTACCGCCAGTTCGGTTTCAAAGTGCACCTGACCTTTACGGCCCTGAAAGTCCAGAGGGCGAGTCAGGTGTACTGCAGAGGAGGCGGGCTTAATGAACAGCAGGGGTTCGGAAGGTACCGGATTGTTCAGCTCTTTTGCGTGTTCGGCGTAGTTTCGCCCGATACACACAACCTTTCCCAATGGCAGATGCACTGGCGTGCCGTCTTTCCAGTGATGCTGATATAGCTCCATGGTGTCCTCCACTGTCTATCCGCCTACTCAAGGGCGAGATACTTACTCACCCTCAAATGAGCATACAGTATAGACCTTCAAGCCCTCTTTCTGCAGCTTTGCAGAGCCACCCAGATCGGGGAGATCAATCATCGCGGCTACTTCCACAATTTCAGCACCAATGCGGCGAATCAGTCGGCTCGCTGCCAGCATGGTGCCGCCCGTGGCAATCAAATCGTCCACCAGCACTACCTTGTCTCCCGGCTTGAACGCATCCTGGTGCAGCTCTACAGAGGCGGTTCCGTATTCCAGTTCGTAGTCTTCTACCAGCGTATCAAACGGTAGCTTGCCCTTTTTACGCACCAATACCAGCGAGGCATTCAGCTCGTAGGCCAAGGCTGAACCAATGATAAACCCCCGGGCATCCACCGCAGCTACGGCATCAATCTTCTGGCCGTGATAGCGGTGAACGAATGCATCAATCAGCTTCCGGAAGGCTGTTTTGTCTTGCAAAACCGTGGTGATATCACGGAACGCGACGCCGGGCTTGGGCCAGTCAGGCACCGTGCGAATGGCTTGCTTGATGCTTTGAGAAAAGTAATCCATAAAATCAGGCTCTCATTCCAGGCGCAGCTTAAGAGGCATCCAGAAAGATGAATTTCAGAATGAAGATGACAGCGATTACCACAACACTCACGTTCAGATCAGACCAGCGTCCGCTCAGGGCTTTGATAACCGCGTAAGTGATAAAGCCCAGGGCAATGCCGTTGGCGATGGAGAACGTCAGAGGCATCATCAGTGCGGTTACGACCGCAGGCGCAGCTTCGGTGATGTCGTCCCAGTTTATCAGCTTCAGGCCGCTGGCCATCAATACTGCAACATAAAGCAGGGCCGGGGCCGTGGCGTAAGGCGGAATAATACTGGCGATCGGCGACAGCAGCAGGCAAGCAAGGAACAGCAGGGCTACAACCACGGCAGTTAACCCCGTGCGCCCGCCAGCAGAAATGCCAGCAGTCGATTCGATATAACTGGTAGTTGTTGAAGTGCCCAACGCGGCGCCGGACATGGTGGCAACAGAGTCAGACATCAGGGCTCGGCCTAGGCGCGGAAGCTTGCCGTCTTTATCCAGCAAACCACCACGGTGGGCGGCGCCAATGAGGGTGCCGGAGGTGTCGAACAGATCTACAAACAAAAACGCGAACACAATGCTGATCATGCCAACGTTCAGTGCACCGGCAATATCCATTTGCATGAACGTGGGGGCTAAGCTAGGAGGGGCGGCAATAAAACCATTGTACTCGACCAGGCCCAACATCATGGCAATCGCTGTTACAGCAATAATGCCGATCATCACGGCGCCGGTAATGCGGCGGAATGACAGCGCACAAATCAACACGAATCCGCCAAAGAACAGCAGGCTTTCGGCAGATTTCAGATCGCCCAAGCCAACAAGTGTGGCAGGGTGATCGACTACAATGCCGGCGTTTTTAAGGGCGATTAGCGCGAGAAAGAAGCCAATGCCTGCGGAAATGCCGAAACGCAAAGACATGGGAATGCTGTTGATGATCCATTCTCGTATTTTGAAAATACTGAGCAAAAAGAAGATAAAACCCGAGAGGAATACCGCACCCAGTGCCACTTCCCAGCTATAGCCCAAACTGCCCACAACGGTGAATGAGAAGAATGCGTTTAATCCCATGCCAGGCGCGAGGGCGATTGGGTAATTTGCCCACAGGCCCATGATCAGGGTGCCAATGGCCGCCGCCAGACAGGTGGCAACAAACACAGCACCGAAATCCATGCCGGTGGATGACAAAATGTCCGGGTTGACCACGATAACGTACGCCATGGTCAGGAAAGTGGTGATGCCCGCAATCAGTTCTTTTCGAACTGTCGTGTCGTGGGCGTGAAGTTTGAACAGTCGTTCGAGCATGACGAGTGTCTGCCTCTAAGGATGCGGGGGAGTGGGGTGAAAAAACGGTAATCTTACCGGCTGAGGAGGCTCAGGCCAAGAGATGATTGACGGTTCATGGGAGCGGCCGACAACCATCAGTTTTAGGTTGGATCTCGCTGTAATCGGATATCGAAACGCACCGCCGCCATCCGGACGATAACGATAAAAAGAAGGCCTATCGTCAGCGATAGGGTTTCACTTTGTAGAGCCCATTGGCATAGGAAATAGAGCCAGCACCCGGCAAATGAAATAGACGCGTAGATCTGATCCTTGCGGAAAATGAAAGGCACTTCATTACAGAGGGTGTCGCGCAGGGCACCCCCGAATGTACCTGTCATCACGCCAAGTAGCGAAGCGATAAACCATGAGTGACCCAAGTCGAGGGCTAACTGCGCTCCAAGTATCGAGAAGGTCCCCAGGCCGATCGCATCTGGGAATACAATCCAAGATTCGCGAAGACGCTCCGAGCGTTTCCAGTAGCTGAATACAACCGCTATGGCGAGAATCAGGATGGGCTGCTCTTCGTGTTTGATCCAGTAAACCGGGTGATTTCCCATAATAAGATCACGCAGGGTTCCGCCGCCCAAAGCGGTAATGAATGCGATAGTAAACACGCCAACCGGGTCCATGTTTTTGGAACGCGCAACCACCATACCTGATATGGCGAAGGCGACAATTCCAATCATTTCAAGTGAGTAAACAACGTCGAACATAGTAAGCCCTGAAAGAAAGGCGGGTAGTTTTTGAGCAGCTCGGACCAAGAGCGCGAAGGATAACGGAAAACGGCTCTTGAATCATCTCCGGACATGGGGCAATAGAGACTAGGTTATAAGCGTTACTTATTCACATGGATAAAGGTTCTTTATTTGCTTCATAGACGGAGTCTGTTTAGCTTTGCTTGATTCAATAACAACAGAGTTTCATCAAAAGGAGTCCCCATGAAAGCAATCCTCTGTAAGGAATATGGTCCAGCTGAAACACTGGTCATTGAGGACGTGCCCAGTCCCGAGGCTAACGGGCGCGGTGTTAAGGTTCGGGTAAAAGCGGCAGGCCTGAATTTTCCTGACACACTTATTATTGAAAACAAATACCAGATCAAGCCGACCCTGCCTTTCTCCCCGGGTGGCGAAATGGCTGGTGAAATCATTGCGGTGGGCGACAAGATAACCCGTTTCAAAGTCGGTGATCGGGTTGCAGGTTTAACCGGATACGGTGCCTTTGCCGAAGAAGTGATCGTACCCGAGCACAACTTGCTGCCAATCCCGGAAGGCATGAGCGACGAAAAAGCCGCGGCGTTTACCATGGTTTACGGCACCTCCTATTATGCCCTCAAGCAGCGTGCCAATATCCAGTCGGGCGAAAGCCTTCTGGTTCTGGGTGCCAGCGGCGGCGTAGGCCTGGCAACCGTTGAGTTAGGCAAGGCGATGGGCGCCCGCGTAATCGCCGCTGCCAGTTCCGCTGAGAAACTGGAGGTTGCCAAAGCTGCAGGTGCAGATGAGCTGATCAATTACACCGAAGAGCCGCTAAAGGACGCCGTAAAGCGCCTGACCAATAGCAAGGGTGTGGATGTGGTTTACGACCCTGTAGGTGGCGATTTCACTGAGCAGGCTTTGCGTGCCATGGCCTGGAACGGTCGTCATTTGATTGTCGGCTTTGCTGCAGGCGATATCCCCAAAATCCCAGCGAACCTGACGTTGCTGAAAGGCTGCTCTGTGGTTGGCGTGTTTTGGGGCAGTTTTACCCAGCGTGAACCAGAGACGAGCGCCCAAAACATGATGGAGCTGATGAAGTTTTACGCCGAAGGCAAAATTGATCCGCAGGTCAGTGAAGTGTTCGAGTTTGAGGACTACGCCAAGGCTCTGGGTGCCCTGACTGAACGTCGAGCTACTGGGAAGGTAGTGTTGAAGGTTGGATGCTGAGTATTTGTAGCCTGTCAGCTTTGGTGCAAAGCTGACAGGCCTTTAAAGCGCACTTAGAAACGAAACTCCCCAGAATCAATATCCGACACCAATTCCGGAGTCAGTTGAGTGTAACTCTCGGTTTTCGGCAGCCAAGCAAAAACTTCTTCATGGGGCCGTTCCAGAGCGTAACCCGCTTTCTGGATATCCACCTTGCGGTATTTGAAGGTTCCCGTTTTCTCGATGGCATTGGTCACCCGCACAAAAACCGGAACCGCATAGGCCGGCAGGTTCTTCTGCAGGTAGGCCAGCAGCTTGTTGATATCGAAGCTATCGCTGTTCGGTACCAACGTGACCATGCCCGCCTTGCCGTTGGTTTTTGGGATCTCAACACCGTAAACAATGGCTTCTTCCACCATCCCAGAGCCATCGATGATGTTCTCTACCTCGTTGGTAGACACGTTCTCGCCTTTCCAACGGAAGGTGTCGCCCATTCTGTCCACGAACTGCAGGTGGCGAAAGCCGAGGTTCCTTAGAACATCTCCGGTGTTAAACCAGGAGTCTCCCTTTTTGAAAGCGTCCCGCAGAATGGATTTCTCTGTGGCTTCTTTTTGGGTATAGCCTTCAAAAAACCACTTTGTCGTGATTTCGCTAATAAGCAGGCCCGGCTCGCCCTTCGCCACTTCCTGCATAACGCCCTTGTCATCACGGACAGGGTCGCGGGTACCGTCGTGAAATCTCACCAGTTTGTAAGGTGCCGTAGATAAGCCAACAGTGTTGTCCAGGTTGAGGAAGTTACTGAAACCGACGTTGCCTTCGCTGGATGCATAGAGCTCCGCAACCTTGTCAATCCCGAAGCGCTCTTTGAACTCAGTCCAGATAGAGGGACGCAGGCCGTTACCAAGCATTCTGGTTAAGCGGTGGTTGCGATCCTGGTCGCTTGCGGGCTGGTTTAGCAAATACCGGCAGAGTTCGCCGATGTATCCGAATACGGTTGCATCATAGCGGCGCACGTCGTCCCAGAACGCGCTGGCGGAGAATTTACGGCGTAGAGCAAATGCCGAGCCGCCAGCCAATACCGAGCCCCAGCACACAACAAGGCCGGTGCCGTGATACAGCGGCAGGGTGCAGTAGAAGACGTCGTCTGGTTTCATAGACAGAGACATCAGACCAAAACCACCGTACGCCTTCAAAAACTTGGTGTGAGAGCCAGGGGCCGCTTTCGGCAGGCCGGTGGTGCCAGAGGTGAACAGATAAATTGCCGTATCGCCCGCTCTGGGTGGATCACTCAAAACCGGGTTGTTGCTGCTAAATGTACTGACCTGTTGCGCCATGTTGGCGTAATCAGAAGGTGCGTCGCCGAAAGTATTAAGGGTATTGGTGTCGGCCAGAAACAGGAAAGGCGTGGGGTGGTCGAGCTGAAGGTTTCCTTTTACGTCGTCAAATGCAGCCGCCAACTCTTCACCAACCACGACCATTTTGGGGTTAACCAGATTGGCACTGTGTTCCAGTACTTTGCCTTTTTGGGAGGTGTTTAGCATGGCGCAGGCAACGCCGATTTTGGCTGCCCCCGCCACCACCGCCAAAACTTCTGGGCGGTTTTCCAGGAAGATGGCAATGGAGTCGCCTTTTTTCAGCCCCTGAGCCTGAAAATAGCCCGCGATACGGTTAGACCATGAATTGAAATCGCCCCAGGTGATACTGAAATCCTCAAACAGAATTGCAGGCCTGTCGCGATGCTTTTCCGCGTTGTTTTTAACCAAGGTTCCGAGGGTAAGGGGTTTGTTGGCGTCCTTGACCGAGTAGTAGTAATAACCTTTAGCTATAGCCGGGAACCGTTTGAGAATCCCCGGCAGGCTGCGTGCGATATCCATCGCAGTAACGTTGTCTTGGCTCATGGTCTTTCCGTCAGGGAGAATTTATTGTTGCTATTAGTCCTGGATTCAAGTATTAAGTGCAGCACCGCTCGTATCCAAGCCTCCTGAGTAT
>NZ_JBQDKB010000130.1:0-7804 GCF_052094685.1 Marinobacter sp. | reverse complement strand
CTAGACGATTCTACCGAACGGCAACTTCAAGACGCCATTGACGCACTTGCGCGAAGTACGCTGCGCCGAACCGATCAAAGCGACACCGAGGCACCGCATCAGTTCCGGCGCACGCCAGTTTATATCTCACTCGAAAACGAGGAGATGGCCAACCGGCTAATCCGTCAGCTTGAATTTTTTGGGTTCCGCGCTTCAGCTTTCAATTCTGCCGACGAGCTTACTGAAGCCTGTGCCCTGCATAAGCCAGAAACTATCCTAATGGATGTGAATTTTGGGGGCCGCCAGCACGCCGGTATTGCCACCATCGAACATTTGCAGGAACGGCACGACACCCCCGTTCCGATTATTTTCATGAGCGACGAAGACGGATCCATTCAAACCCGCCTGCGGGCTTCCCGCTGCGGCGGCGAAGAGTTCTTCTACCCAGCGGTTGATCCCGGGCAGCTTATCGAAAAAATCGAGACCTATACCCACGGAAACACCGTGGAGCCATACCGAGTGCTGGTGTTGGACGATTCCAGAGCCCAAGCTAAATTCATGGAAACCGTTCTGAAAAAAGCGGGCATGACCGCACACATTATTACCGACCCCATGGAAATCATCCACGCATTGGACATGTTCTCCCCAGAAATCATTATTCTCGACATGTATATGCCAGGCTGCACCGGCATGGAAATCGCTCGGGTCATTCGCCAGCAAGACCGATTCCACAGCGTGCCAATCATTTATCTTTCGGCAGAAGAAGACGTTACCAAGCAGTTGCATGCCATGAGCCTGGGAGGCGACGATTTCCTGACCAAACCCATCGACCCTAAGCACCTGATTGCAACGCTTCACAACCGGGGCCGACGTGCGCGCTCCCTGTTAGCGCTAATGATTCGTGACAGCCTCACAGGGCTTTACAACCACACTCATACACTGCACCTGCTTGATCAGGAAATCGTTAGGGCTCGGCAAAAAAACCAGCCACTGTGCTTTGCGATGATCGATATAGACTACTTCAAGAGAGTGAACGACACCTTCGGCCACCCGATTGGCGACCGCGTTCTTCGCAGCCTCTCGATGTTTCTTAAACAGCGTCTGCGCAAAACCGACCACATAGGTCGCTACGGCGGCGAAGAGTTTGCGATTATTCTTCCCGACACCCGGCCCAGTGATGCCCGCAATGTTCTCAACGAAATACGTGGGCGCTTTTCCGAACTCCAGCAGCCAGCAGGGGATCGGGAATTCAACGTCACCTTTAGTTGCGGCGTGGCCGCTTGGGATAACAACTCATCTCAAACGCTGTGTGAAAATGCTGATCGGGCGCTCTATGTTTCCAAAGAGCATGGCCGCAACTGCGTCACACTTGCTGATAACTAACCCACGAAGGTAGCCCCCGGACCGCTCCACACAGCTGCCCGTATGAAACCATCGTCGTATAGAAGTCGCCCCCGTCGTTTACGACAATGATTGCATTCAGCAGAAAGGTTCCATTTCTGTTCTCTTGGCTGCTTTACCAGGATCAATGGGCAACAGACTAACATTGTCAAAAAGTGTTGATCTGAAGAAAAAAAGCACACACCATGGGTAGAAAATGCCGTTATTTTCGGCGATCCTGTTATTAAAGTTATAAAGGCAGATGCAATCATGTCTACAATCTTGGTGCTCCATGGCCCCAACCTGAACATGCTCGGAACCCGCGAGCCGGATGTTTATGGCCACGAGACGCTGGCAGATATTGATGAACGATTGAGGGAGAGGGCAGCAGAACACGGCCATCACTTGCTGCATCTGCAATCTAACGCTGAATATGCACTGATTGATCGAATTCACGAAGCCCGAGCCGAAGGCGTGAATTTTATTATCATTAACCCAGCAGCTTTCACGCACACCAGTGTTGCCCTGCGGGATGCCATACTGGCCTCAGAAATTCCCTTTATAGAAGTGCATCTTTCTAACGTGCATGCGCGGGAAGCTTTCCGCCATCACTCGTATTTTTCCGATATCGCCGAGGGCGTTATTTGCGGTTTAGGCAGCCAGGGGTACGAACTCGCACTCCAGGCTGCCATGCAACGAATTCACCGATAGACCTGACAACACGGGACTGGATTGACTATGGATATTCGCAAAATCAAAAAACTGATCGAACTGCTCGAGGAGTCTGACGTCGAGGAGCTCGAAATTCACGAGGGTGATGATTCTGTTCGCATTTCCCGCCGTCGCGAACAGGCTGCTGCCCCCGCCCAGTACATCAGTGGCTATGCGCCGCCTATGCCGCAATCCGCCCAGGCTCCTGAAACCCCGGGGCCAGTTCAGGAAGACAGCACACAACAGGCTGTCCGAAACGGCCACGCCTTGCTTTCTCCCATGGTCGGGACTTTCTACCGGGCGCCGTCTCCCACCGCAGAGATGTTTGTCGAAGTAGGCCAATCCGTTAAAGCCGGTGACGTTGTCTGCATTGTAGAAGCCATGAAGATGATGAATCAGATTGAGGCCGACAAGAGCGGTACGGTCACAGAAATTCTGGTTGAGAACGGTCAGCCTGTAGAGTTTGACCAGCCGCTGTTAATCATTTCCTGAACCCGGTGATAGCTACTCATGGCCATGTTAGAAAAAGTTCTGATCGCAAACCGGGGTGAAATAGCCCTTCGGATTCTGCGCGCATGCAGAGAGCTCGGCATTAAGACCGTTGCGGTTCACTCACAGGTTGACCGCGACTTAATGCACGTGCGTCTGGCGGATGAATCCGTCTGTATCGGCCCCAACAGCCCCCTGGAAAGTTACCTCAACATTCCCGCAATTATCAGTGCCGCTGAAGTAACAGACTCTGTAGGCATCCACCCGGGTTACGGCTTTCTGGCCGAAAACGCCGACTTTGCCGAGCAGGTCGAAAAAAGCGGCTTCCGCTTCATCGGTCCCAGAGCAGAAACCATCCGCCTGATGGGCAACAAAGTCTCTGCTATTAACGCGATGATTCGCGCCGGCGTTCCAACCGTACCTGGCTCGGATGGCCCTCTTACAGACGATGACGAGCGCACCCTGCAAATAGCTCGTAAAATCGGCTATCCGGTTATGATCAAGGCCGCATCGGGTGGTGGTGGCCGTGGTATGCAAGTGGTTCATTCCGAAGCCGCACTGCTCAAAGCCGTTCAAATTACCCAGACCGAGGCAAAAAATGCGTTTGGCGACCCTACGGTGTACCTGGAAAAATTCCTGGAAACCCCACGCCACGTAGAAATTCAGATACTGGCCGACATGCACGGCAACTGTATCCACCTGGGTGACCGTGACTGCTCCATGCAGCGCCGCAACCAGAAAGTGATTGAGGAAGCGCCCGCTCCCAACATCGACCCCGAAGCTCGTGAACGCACGCTCAAAGCCTGTGTGGATGCCTGTAAAGAAATTGGCTATGTGGGTGCCGGTACTTTCGAGTTCCTGTATCAAGACGGCGAGTTCTTTTTCATTGAGATGAACACCCGCGTGCAAGTAGAGCACCCAGTTTCCGAGATGGTTACTGGTGTTGATATCGTTCGCGAACAGCTACGTATAGCCAGTGGATTGCCGCTGCAATACAAACAGGAAGATATCCACATTACTGGCCACGCGATGGAATGCCGCATTAACGCGGAAGACCCAGCCACCTTTGTGCCCAGCCCGGGCAAAGTGATGCACTTTCACGCGCCAGGTGGCAACGGTGTACGGGTAGACTCACACCTGTACAGTGGCTACACGGTCCCTCCGTTTTATGACTCACTGATTGCAAAACTGATCACCTGGGGCGACGATCGCCAAGTTGCCCGTCGGCGCATGAAAATCGCGCTGGACGAACTGCTGGTTGAAGGAATTAAAACCAATCAGCCTCTGCACCGGAAACTGGTGCGCGATGGCGGCTTTAAAACGGTAGACTTCACCATTCATTACCTTGAGAAGCTGATGCGGGACTAACATTCTGCATCACAATGCAGGAAGACCTATGCCCTGGATACAACTTCAGATCCCAGCTGATCCCGATACCGCGGACCAGCTTGAGGATCTGCTTATGGAGATGGGCGCCGATGCCGTCTCCATGGAAGATGCCGCAGACCAGCCGCTTTACGAACCCGACCCTGGCACCACGCCTCTGTGGAGCCAGACAACGGTTACCGGGCTGTTTCAGTCAGACCGGGATATCGACCAGTTGTGCACCGATGTACGCAACGCCTGGCACCAGCATACCCAGCAAGACCTTGCAGACATAGACGTCACTCTAGTTGAAGACAAAGACTGGGAGCGGGCCTGGATGGACGACTTTCATCCATTGCAGTTCGGCGAACGCTTGTGGATAGTACCCAGCTGGACCGACGCGCCTGACCCGGATGCGGCGAACTTAATGCTCGACCCAGGCCTGGCCTTCGGAACCGGCACCCACGCAACCACCGCTCTATGCCTGGAATGGCTGGACGGCAAGGATGTTACCGGCAAGCAAGTGACCGACTACGGTTGCGGCTCCGGCATCCTTGGCTTGGCGGCTCTGCTACTGGGTGCGAATCACGTGGTTGGCGTAGACACCGACCCCCAGGCACTCGAAGCCAGCCGCGAGAATGCCCGCCGCAATGGCGTGAATCAGGCTAAGCTCGATCTCTATCTGCCCAAAGACGAACCCGACACCAAAGCCGACGTGATGCTAGCGAACATTCTCGCACAGCCCCTGATTGGCTTGGCCCCACACCTGGCAGCACTGACAAAACCAGGCGGCGACCTGGTACTTTCAGGTATTTTGTCTAACCAAGCCCGCGAAGTGATGGCCGCTTATGAACCCTGGTTTATTATGGACGAGCCGGAACAACGTGAAGAATGGATACGCCTCACAGGACGGCGTAACGACAGATGACGAAGGCTGTCTTAACAACTAAACTGCGAGACTCGTAGTCCAGTCGCTTTCAGGAACGAAGCATGACCCAGAGTAGTCTGCAGACCCAGTGCCCCAAATGCCGTACCCGTTTTCGGGTGACTGATGAGCAGCTTGGCATTGCCAAGGGCAAGGTGCGCTGTGGACACTGCATGGATGTCTTCAATGCCGTCGAACACCAGGTATCCACTAGTACCGGTGGCTCACTGAAAACAGACTCTGGTGCAGACAGCAAAGCGCCAGTGCAGGACACTCACCCCGAGAACCCTACCGCCAGCTTTACCAGTGACACCACAGAAGACGAATTCCTTTTTGCGGATAATCCCGAAGAGGACGCCGAAGAAGGTCGCTACGCAGGCACAAAACTGACGTTCTCTGATGACGAACTCAGTGACAGCTTTCGCAGCTTCGACGACCGGGACTCTTCCGTGCAGGATGAGACCGGCAACGAGCAGGCAGGAAATATCGATGAAAGCTGGGCCGAAGCGATTCTCCGGGAGGACAACGCTCCTTCGAAAACCGAGCCAGAGCCACTAAAAGAGTCTTCCCCTGAGCCTGAATTTGAACCTGAAAAACCCAACGATGCGGTACCTGAAGAAGGCCTTCTAGAGCTTTCCAAAGAAGACGCGCCAGGCTTTTATGTTGACGAACAACCCGACCCGGCATTTGAGTCTTTTGCCAGCGAACATGAGCCCGAGCACGAAAGCGAGCGGCGGGAAGAGCCTTTCTCAGCAAGCACACAGTTCGGCGACCTCAGACACGAGCCCGTTTCCGTGGGCGGTAACAACAAAAGCTGGCTACGCACCTTTGTTTGGTCCGTAATCGTACTTGGCTTGGTGGGTGTTCTGGTTGCCCAGGTTATCTGGTTCCAATTTGACAGACTGTCTGCGATACCTGAGCTTCGGCCGTTTTATGAAAAAGGCTGCGAGCTGGCTGGCTGCGAATTGAAGCCTTTGATCAACGTCGACGCCATCCAGAGCCGCAAGCTAGTGGTTCGCACAGATCCACAAAATCGCAGCCAGTTGGTGGTTGATGCGGTCATCATCAATCGGGCAGATTTTCAGCAACCCTTCCCGGCCATTGCGCTGACCTTCTCGAACCTGAATGGGGACATTGTGGCCCAGAGCGTTTTCACACCGTCGGAATACCTTGCCGGCGAAGCTGGCGAGCTCGACACCATGCCGGTGGAAACCCCCGTTCGCATCGCTATAAGCATTCGCGACCCAGGTCGAGACGCCGTTAATTACAACATAATCTTCCGGCCCTACGCACCCTAAAACGGCTTGCCGGTGACCACCCGGCGGGCACGCCAACCCTCACTTCATAGAACAAAAGTCAACCAAAAAGAGCGAAAAATAATCAACTTTTTCGCTCCCTTACCCCTTCAATCACAGTGCCCTCAGCGGTATCATTAGCGCCCCTCGGAACTGGCATCGGTTATTTATTAAACAACCGCTCCGCTCCGGCTTTTGCTTAATCTGCTGTGATACGGATTCAAACCATGTTGCCAACGGCAAAAATCGGGCCGTACACCCTGCCCAATCCGCTGATTGTTGCACCCATGGCAGGTGTAACAGACCGCCCTTTTCGGCTGCTCTGCCGCAAAATGGGTGCGGGCCTGGCAGTCTCGGAAATGGTCATAGCAGACAGCAAGCTCTGGCATACCCGCAAATCCAGAACCCGCATGGATCATGCTGGGGAACCAGAGCCAAGATCCGTACAGATCGCCGGCGGTGACCCAGACATGTTAGCAAATGCCGCGCGACTTAATGCTGAGTCTGGCGCCCAGATTGTCGACATCAACATGGGTTGCCCAGCAAAGAAGGTGTGCAATAAAGCGGCTGGCTCAGCGCTGATGAAAGATGAAAGTTTAGTTCGGGACATACTGGAAGCAGTGGTTAGTGCCGTTGATATCCCCGTTACGCTGAAAATGCGCACTGGCTGGGATCAGGACAATCGCAACGCACTCGCCATTGCACGTATGGCCGAAGGCCTCGGCATTCAGGCACTGGCGATTCATGGCCGCACCCGCGCCGACAAGTACAACGGCGACGCAGAGTACGACACCATCGCAGAAGTGAAAGCCAGCGTTGGCATTCCGGTTTTCGCCAACGGCGATATTACGTCGCCGGAGAAAGCCCGCATGGTTCTGGAGCATACCGGTGCCGATGGCCTACTCATCGGCCGCGCGGCACAGGGCAGCCCATGGATTTTTCGAGAAATACTGCATTTCCTTGAAACCGGCCAGCACCTCCCTGCGCCTCCACTGAACGAAGTGGAACAAATTTTAAGCGAACACTTGAACGCCCTACATAGCTTCTACGGAGAGCTCATGGGCGTGCGCATTGCCAGAAAACACGTGGGCTGGTACCTGCAGTCCCACGACCCTAGCAAACAGTTCCGTCGTCGCTTCAATGCGCTCGATAATGCGCTGGAGCAAACAGACAGTATTCGACAGTATTTTTCAGGCTTACGAAATGGAGAGGTATTCGCAGCATGACCGCTGAAACTTTGGCAAACAACACACTCAACGCGCCGGCCAACGATGACATTCACCAACTGCAAACGGTGAATAGCAGCGGCAACACCGTTACCCTGCGTGACAACGTTGAGGTGGCCCTGAAAAACTACTTCGCCCAGCTTGATGGTGCCCCCGTTACTGAGGTGTACCAACTGGTACTCTCTGAAGTGGAAGCACCACTGCTGGAGCAGGTAATGAAGTACACCCGCAACAACCAGACCAAGGCATCTACCATGCTCGGCCTGAACCGCGGCACCCTGCGGAAAAAATTAAAGCAGTACGGCCTGCTATAATCGAGACACCCTGACTTGAAGAGGGCCTCCCGGATACCCTTCGCGAGGCCCTTGTTCGTTCACCCCAAGTGAAGAATGTGACCCCATGGCAAACCAGGCTAATACCCCCGTCCGTCGCGC
>NZ_JBQDKB010000129.1:0-7846 GCF_052094685.1 Marinobacter sp. | reverse complement strand
ACTCCGCCCTTTCACGGCGGCAACAGGGGTTCGAACCCCCTAGGGGACGCCATTTACTTCATACCTCTAGATCTGAAGTAAAACGCTTAACCTACTTAGTGAAAGTCGGCCATATCAGACCGCTTTTTCGCCGTCTTTCAGACTCTTCCTTTCCTGTTTTTCTCCGTGGACTTTCTGGTCACGCATAATAAACACGCCCACACCAACAAAAAACACTACCATCAGCAGCACTGTTACAATCCCGGCAACAACAACGACATCCATATACATGATTTTTCTCCTGACCCTTATCAAACTTGATTAAGCTCAGGTTACGTCACCGCTAAATACAGATATTGATCCAAATCAATGGTGGACATCACAGTTAGGTTCGAAGATTCGGCAAACACCAAAGCAAGCACATTTTCGAGCATTTTCAGGGAATTTGCTTAGCAGTACTGCTATAGTCACCAAACAATTTGTTATTGTTTTTTATAACTAATCCGGGTGGCTTAAGTATTACATGCCCAAACTGCCGTCACGCTTCCAACGTTTTCGCTCGGGCTCTCCCCTGTCTTTCAGGCTGCTTGCCTGGATACTTCTGTTTAGCTCGGCATTCACCCTGATCGCTTCGGCTATCCAAATCTACTCCGATTACAGCAAAGAACTTTCTCAAATTGATAGCCGCATGCAGCAGGTTGAATCCGGGTATGCTTCCAGTCTTGCCAGAAGCCTCTGGGCCCTCGACCAAAAGCTTCTTCAAACGCAAATGGAGGGCATACTCAGCCTGCCAGACATCGTTCATTTGCGACTGGGCATTGAGCCCGACTCTGAACTTGTAATGGGCAAAATTCGCCGTGGCGCTGACACCAAGTCTCACCAATTCGATGTCATCCATGAAGGCAATGACGAACTCAAACTCGGCGACCTCACTGTAACCGCCAATCTGGATCGTGTTTACCAGGATCTGAAGATAAAAATTGGCATCATTATGGCCACCCAGTTCCTGAAGACATTTTTTGTTTCCATACTCATTATTATAATTTTTCAGCATTTTGTGACACGCCACCTGACCACCATGGCAAATTACGCAAAGGACCTTTCTCTAAAAAACCTCGGCACCCCACTTACTCTGGACCGCTCAGACACTCCCTCACATCGTAGCGATGAAATCGGGCGCGTAACTGAAGCCATCAACCAGATGCGCAAGCGGCTGAACGACGATATGATTCGCCAGGAGAAAGACGCGGCCGAGATTCACAAATTCTCCAAGGCGATCGAGCAAAGCCCCTCATCCGTTGTTATGTGTGATCGTCAGTGGCGAGTGGAGTTTGTCAATCAAAAGTTCACGCAGCTTACTGGCTTTAACCCAAAATCGATTATTGGGCGCCACCCGGGCGCCCTGAGCGATAATCACATAGAAAATAGAGACAACCGCCACCTCTGGCAATCTATCCGTTTACAGGTTCAGCGCGTTGGTGTTTGGCAGGGCGAGGTAAACAGTGTGCGTCGAAACGGTGAGCGGTTCTGGGAACAGCTGATCGTAACACCCATTAAAGATGCCGCCGGTCACGCCACGGGGTATATTATCCTCGGTGAAGACATCAGCATTCGAAAGCGCTATGAACAACAGTTATTGCGCCAGGCAAACTACGATATTTTAACCGGCCTCCCCAACCGCATGCTCGCACTAGACCGGTTGAAATTGGCGCTGGCACAGGCCAGGCGTGAAAACTCTATGGTTGGGGTTATGTTTCTGGATCTTGATAACTTCAAGCACATTAACGACACTCTGGGCCACGACGCCGGCGACAACCTACTAATCGAGGCAGCTCGCAGAATTTCCAGTTGTCTGCGCGGAACCAGCACCGTCGCCCGGCTTGGGGGGGACGAATTTCTGGTGATTCTGCCAGGACTCACTGGCCCGGAATCCTCTTCTCAGGTAGCGGAGCGCATCCTTGAAAACTTCACTCCGGCCTATGCCCTGAATGGCCAGGAAGTATTTGTCACCACCAGCATTGGCATTGCGATCTTTCCTACTGACTCCGACAACAGCGGCACCCTGCTCCAGCACGCAGATGCAGCCATGTATCAGGCCAAGCATCAGGGTAAAAGCTCTTACGCACACTTCTCTCCGGAAATGTCTGAGGTATCCCATGAACGCCTACAGATGGAATCTCGCATGCGGCGAGCACTGGAACTGCAGGAGTTTGAGCTCTACTACCAGCCTATCGTAGATACTACTACCGGCGAACTGCGGGCAGCAGAAGCACTGTTGCGCTGGAACAACCCTGTTATGGGCATGGTTATGCCAGACCGTTTTATCCCATTGGCCGAAGAAACCGGGTTGATCATTCCTATCGGGGTATGGGTACTCGAACAGGCCTGCCTTGCAGCAAAGGGCTGGAAGGAATCGACCGGTCAGGATATAGGCATATCGGTTAATGTATCCCCTCGACAATTTCGCGATCCAGGCTTTACCAAAGCCGTTATGGGCGCGCTTTCCAACAACAACCTGGCTCCAGAAAGGCTGGAACTGGAAATCACCGAACGTTTGCTACTCGATAATTCAATTGAAACAGCAGACATTTTAAGAGAACTGGATCGGGCGGGAATCCGCCTGTCGGTAGACGACTTCGGCACTGGCTACTCTGCCCTCAGCTATCTTAAGAGCTACCCCTTTGACACTCTTAAAATCGACAAATCGTTTATCCAAGATGTCATGAAAGAGCCAGAAGACGCCGCCCTTGTGCGTGCCATTATCAACATGGCTCACAGCCTCGGGCTTGCCATTGTCGCCGAAGGTGTTGAGGAAGAATCACAAACCTATTTCCTGAAACGCGAAGGTTGTGACTTCGCCCAAGGCTTTTTCTACAGCCATCCACTCCCTGCCGGGGAGTTTATCGAATGGCTGAAAACCAATCACCGTATACCAACCTGACACCCAGGGAACTGTGGGAACATGAAACAATCCGTTCTTGTTGTTAACTGTGGCAGCTCTTCTTTAAAGCTCGCCCTATTCGACGAAAATGAAAAAAAACTCGCATCAGCAATAGCAGAACGCCTTAACCAGCCGGATGCGTTTGCACGAATTGATGGCGACGCCCGATCCGTTGCGCTCTCTGCCAGCTCCAATCACAAGCAGGCATTGCAGGCGTTGGTTTCAGCTTTTCGGGAGCGTCAACTCATGTCCGGGGTGCCCACCTCTATTGGTCACCGTGTTGTCCATGGCGGAGAAACATTTCGCCAAGCCGTCCTGATTGACGACAGTGTCGTGACGGCCATCGATAACTGCGCCGGCCTTGCGCCGCTTCACAACCCAGTCAACCTTGCTGGAATCGAGGCTACACGTGAACTGTTTCCTGAGTCGCCGCAGATCGCCGTGTTTGATACTGCCTACCATCAAACCCTTGCACCGCGAGCATTCCTTTATGCGCTGCCAGAAGCTTACTACCGTGACTGGGCTGTTCGGCGCTATGGCTTCCATGGCATAAGCCACTTCTTCATGGCGAATGAAACCGGTAAGCGCCTTGGAAAACCTTCCGAAACAACCTCTATCATCTCAGCCCACCTTGGCAACGGGTGTAGCATCACCGCAATTAAAGATGGTCTGAGTGTCGATACCAGTATGGGGCTTACCCCGCTCGAAGGGCTGGTTATGGGCACTCGAAGCGGCGACATTGACCCTGGGCTTTTTGAATACTTACGCACTAAAGGCGTTGCCCTGGAGGACGTTCACAAGGTGCTTAACCATGAAAGCGGGCTGCTCGGAATTTCAGGGCAAACCAACGACATGCGCACACTTTGTGAACTGGCTGTTAACGGCCACGAGCCTTCCGCTCTTGCCATCGAGATTTTCTGCTTCCGCTTAGCAAAATACGTAGGCGCTATGATGGCATCGCTAAACCAACTGAACGCGTTAGTGTTCACCGGTGGTATCGGAGAAAACAGTGTGCAGGTGCGTGAGAAAACTCTAAGCCATCTAGGCCTTCTAGGGTTTGGTATTGATGCCGATAAAAACAAGCAGCATGGTCGTTACACTGAAGGCCGAATAGAAAGCGCTCATTCGCGCTTTCCTGTTCTGGTCATCCCGACTAACGAAGAACTGGTCATTGCCCGCGAGGCAGCGCGCCTAGCCCAATTATCCTGATCGATACCCGTAGCCAAGCCGTTTAAAGCAACGTTTTAGCAAACCATTTACCGAATTTTTAAAGAACTATCGGAACCTCTTTATGGCTAAAAGTCTATTTATCGCCCCGACATCCATGGGTTCAGGGCTCACATCCGTTTGTTTGGGCCTATTACGCGCTATGGAACGCGTGGGCATCAGTGTTGGATTCTACAAACCCTTTTGCCAATCGGTTAATCAGGGCGAGTCCCAACACAACAACGGCAAAGACTCTTCCGTTACCTTTGTCCGCTCGCGCAGCCACCTACAGCCACCGGAACCGTTTCCCCTAAAAAAAGCCCAACATTTGCTGAACCGTGGAAAATCAGACTTCTTAATGGAAACCGTGGTCGGCGAGTACCAAAAGGTCGCCAAAGATGTTGATGTGGTGATCATCGAAGGGCTGGTACCCGATCGCAGCGAAGCTTACATAGCACGACTTAACGTAGAAGTGGCCCGCAACCTCGGTTCCGAGGTGGTGTTGGTCAGCACCCCGGGAAAATGCAGTGCTGCCGAGCTTGATGAAGATCTGGACTTTTCCGCGCGCCTGTTCTCGGATGTATCCGCACAAGATGTGATTGCCGTTATCCTTAACAAGCTCGGTGAACCAGAAAGATCGGGGCTCGAACCCTATAGCAATATCAGTCAAACGCCCTGCGAAACTATTGATTATGAGAGCGCTTGCAGCGTCTTTCGGGATGGGCGTTTCCGGCTACTGGCAGAAATCCCCTGGCAACCGGATTTAATGGCGCCGCGGGTATCCGATATTGCCCGAGAGCTAGATATTCCCGTGTTGCACGAAGGTCAGATGCATACCCGAAGGGTTCAAAAAGTGTCTGTGTGTGCCCGATCGATTCGCAACATGACCCAAACCTTAGGTCCAGGCACGCTGATGGTCACACCCGGAGATCGCGAAGATATTATTGTGGCCACCGCTGTAGCAGCCCTCAACGGCGTGCCTCTCGCCGGCCTGATGCTAACCGGTGGTCTAATGCCTGACCAGCGTGTGATCGATCTGTGCTCGCGAGCACTGGGTACCGGGTTGCCGGTGCTAAGCTCGCACACTAATACCTACGAAACCGCCCACATGTTGGCAAACCTTTCCGCCGCGATTCCAACCGATGATCCGGACAGAATCGAAAAAGCCATGGAAACGGTCGCTACCAAAATCGATACCGACTGGCTTCAGGAGCACCTGCGTGTTGCAGTTCAGAGCCGTTTATCGCCCCCGGCCTTCCGCTACCAACTTTCAGAACGCGCCCGGGCAGCTAACAAGCGCATTGTGCTTCCAGAAGGCTGTGAGCCCCGCACCGTACAGGCTGCCATTATTTGCCACCAACGTAAGCTTGCCCGTTGCGCGCTGATCGGCGACGAAACGGAAATCCGAGACATTGCTGCGTCCCAGGGCCTAGAGTTGCCTGATGATATTGAAATCATCGATCCTGCCAAGGTGCGTAAAAGCTACGTTGCGCCAATGGTTGAACTGCGCAAACACAAAGGCCTAGCGCCAGACATGGCCGAAGCTATGCTTGAGGACAACGTAGTTATGGGCACCATGATGGTCGCGCTGGATGAAGCCGACGGCCTGGTTTCCGGTGCCATTCACACCACCGCTAATACAGTACGCCCCGCCCTGCAACTGATCAAAACCCACGATCAAGCCAAAGTTGTCTCCTCGGTATTTTTCATGCTTCTACCACAACAGGTTGTGGTCTACGGCGACTGTGCGATCAACCCCGATCCAAACGCCGAGGAACTTGCGGATATTGCTATACAAAGTGCGGAGTCAGCGGAAGCCTTTGGTGTTGAGCCAGTTGTTGCCATGATCAGCTATAGCACTGGCGAATCCGGGAGCGGGCACGATGTGGAGAAGGTGCGCGAGGCCACCAAAATTGCCCGCGAACGCCGGCCAGATTTACTTATTGATGGGCCGCTACAGTACGACGCAGCCGCCATCGAAAGCGTTGCCCGCAGCAAAGCGCCAAACAGCAAGGTGGCCGGTAAAGCGACGGTGTTCATCTTCCCGGATCTCAACACGGGCAACACCACCTACAAGGCGGTTCAACGTAGCGCCAACGTAGTGAGTATTGGGCCGATGCTTCAGGGTTTGAGAAAGCCGGTTAACGATTTGTCGCGGGGTGCGCTGGTAGAGGATATTGTGTTTACCATCGCACTAACTGCAGTACAGGCAAAGCAGGTAGCGGATGCGGGGCTGGCTTAAGCCACCCCGCTCAACAAAACAACCTGTCAGCGTTTGGTGCTTTTCTGGCGGGTTCTTTTCACTTTGCGCCCTTCTTTCAAGTCGTTGTCTTTTTTGACCTTCTGACGTGGCGTCTGCCGATCAACTTTTCCGGCAAAGGGGTTCTCGCTGGATTTGAACTCAAACCGAATCGGCGAGCCTGTCACCTTCAGTACCTTGCGGAACGTATTCTCAAGATAACGCTTGTAAGAACCCGGCAGCGAAGCTGTCTGGTTGCCGTGAACAACAATAACTGGCGGGTTAGAGCCACCCTGGTGAGCATAACGTAACTTAATTCTGCGCCCGCGAACCATGGGCGGCTGATGCTGAGAAATCGCATCCTCGAGTATGGTTGTAAGGTGGTTGGTTGGCCACTTGGCCATGGCCGATTCGTAACAGGCCTCCACCGACTCATACATAACACCCACGCCGGACCCATGAAGCGCAGAAATATAGTGCTTGTCGGCGTAATCAAGAAAGTCCAACCGACGTTTTACTTGCTCTTTTACCTTGGCCCGATCTTCGGGGTCCATGCCATCCCATTTATTCACCGCAACTACCAGTGAACGGCCGGCATCAAGCACGAAACCGATCAGGTGAAGATCCTGATCAACTAGCCCCTCACGCGCATCAATAACAAGTATCACCACATGGGCATCATCGATGGCCTTCAGTGTCTTGATGATCGAAAACTTTTCCACCGCCTCATTAACATTTTTGCGGCGTCGAACACCTGCGGTATCAATAAGTGTGTATTGTTTATCTTGGCGCTCATAAGGAATGTAAACACTGTCTCGAGTGGTGCCGGGCATGTCATAAACAATCACTCGCTCTTCGCCCAGCATCCGGTTAACAAGTGTCGACTTACCAACATTGGGTCGACCAACTATGCCAATGCGGATACCCGGATAGCGGTCAGCCCTGTCGCCTTCAACCCGATCGTCCTCAGAGGGCAGCAATACCTCCAGCATCGAACGGATGCCACGGTTATGAGACGCCGCCACCATGAACGTTGATTCAAACCCAAGACTATAAAAATCAGCAGCCGCGATATCGGGATCCTGGCCATCGGTTTTATTGACCACCAGATGAGCCTGCTTGCCCGATCGACGCATGTGATCGGCGATCATCTCATCACCTGCCGTAAGGCCTGCCCGACCATCAACCAAAAACAGAACAATGTCTGCCTCGTCTACGGCCTGCATGGACTGTCGGGCCATTTCGGCATCCAGCCCTTCTTCGGTACCCGTAAGACCGCCGGTATCAATAACGATAAAGCGCTGGTCTTCGTAAGTGCCCTCACCGTACTTGCGATCCCGGGTCAGGCCGGGAAAATCCGCCACCAGAGCATCTCGAGAGCGCGTCATCTGGTTAAATAATGTCGATTTGCCAACATTTGGGCGGCCGACAAGGGCAATTACTGGGGTCATAATGGTTCGCTATACAGTCGTTTTAGGCTC
>NZ_JBQDKB010000128.1:0-8067 GCF_052094685.1 Marinobacter sp. | reverse complement strand
AACAAGATCACTTTAAACGCTGTCTGTCAGGTGCAAGTCCGACAGGCTGCTAGGTGATACTGAATATTGCTAGCTTGCATACAACGAGGCAAGCCAAGTGGAGTGCTGTTGAGAATGCCGAATCGACACTCGAAGGGACTTATGTGCCCAGGGCTCCAGAAGTCATTATATAGATCGGCTGTGGATCTGTTGCCTGGGCTAGCCAGGGCAGTAGTGGCGAACAAAATGGATCCTATCGCCAGAGTGCGGCTTACGGTGCTGATGTTCATTTGAGTTCTCCAATCCTGGGAGGTTTGTTGTCAGGCCCGCCTGTGGCGGACTGTCAGCACAGGGCGCCTGACTGGGTTGCAAGCAGGTCCCCGGGCACCACTGCTTCCTTCGATGCCAACAGTAAGCCTAGTTCGGAATATCTTTCCTACCAGACTAAAAACATTACAAAAAACACCGCTATTTCAGTGACATGTCGCGGATAAAGGAGTGTTTATCCTGTACGTTACTAAGCAAAGTTATTGTTTACATCAAAACAGCCTTAACCTCTGAGGAGCTCCCCCCGATGAAAAAGCACAGCTTGCTTGCGATTGCCATTGCGACCACGCCACTGATGGTTCAGGCGGAGATTACAAAGGCAACGTTATATCCTTCCCACGCCGAACTTACCTGGGAGGAGCGCGAGCAGGTAAGTTCCGGCACTGGAACTGTTGAGATTGAGGGATTGCCGCTCAGTCTTCAGGATCAAAGCCTGCAAGTATCACTGGAAGGTATCTCCGGATCACAGATACAACAGGTTCAGATCACCCGGGTAGAACAGGCGGAATTTGTGGCTAGCGAAACCCGACGTATTCGCAAAGAGCTGGCGGCGGTCACCCTGCGGATTCAGGAGCAAGAAGATGCCATCCGGGCGTGGAACCAGCAGGTTAGTCTTATGAGCAAAATGGCCGAGTCACCACACGAACTGTCGGCTTCGGAATTGAACGACATGGCAGTCACTTTGAAAGAAACAACACAAGGCGCGCTTGGAGAAATCCGAGCCATTCGTACACGGATGGCCGATGACCTCGCCACAAGGGATCGTTTAACCCGGGAACTGTCGCAAATTAAGCAGGGTGTGCGGGCAACCAAAACGGCGGTGGTGCACTATCGGGCGCCCGCAAGCGGCGAGTTAGGCCTAACGCTCAGGTTTCAAACGAATCAGGCCAGCTGGCGGAGTGAGTACAGCGCTCGCCTTAAAACGGAGCTAGAAGGTAAGTCAGGTGGCGAAGTGACGTTGGAGCATCTGGCCGTTGTTCAGCAGTCTACGGGCACGGATTGGGACGGCGTGGAGCTTCGCCTTTCAACCGCGAATGCTCGGCGGGGCACTGCGATGCCAGCCATTCATTCCTGGGTTGTTAGCCCTACGCAGCCTCCGGCTTATCAGTCGCGCGCAGGCGCACCCATGGCCGAGATGGAGTCTAGCTCGCTCAAATCATCCAAGGGCGCCGTAGCGGTTGTTGAACGCCAGAGCAGCTTCACACAGAGTTATCGGCTGCCACAGCCTGTCGCAATTCCCAGTGGTTCGTCTGGCCAACGGCTAAGCGTTGCGGAGCACCAGATTCCCGTTGAGGTTGCCACTTGGGCGACGCCAGTGGTAGACACAACCGGTTATCTGCACGCAAAGGGCACCTTCGACTCAGATGCACCTATACCTGCCGGGCGAGTCACTCTGTATCGGGACGGTCAAAGTGTCGGTGAAAGCCAATTGCAAGAACTGGCCGGCGGCGAGGAGGTAGCGCTCGGGTTTGGGATAGATGATGGCATTCGTGTATCGGTGGTGAACGAACTTGAACGTACTGGGGAAGAGGGCGTTTGGAGCAGCGAAAATGTTCAGCGCCGGCAAAACCGATTTGAGATCACTAACCATCACGCCAAAGCGGTGCAGGTTCGGATTTTTGATCGGCTTCCGGTATCACAGGAAGACATTCTTACGGTTAAACCACTGGAAATTAGCGAGCCCGTAGAGCGAGATGTTGATGACAAAAAAGGTGTTTTAGCTTGGGATCGTGAAGTGCCTGCGGGTAAAACAATCAGTATAAAATCCGGGTTTGAGGTTCGGGTTCCCGAAGGAACCGCGCTGCCAAGGTTGTAATAAATAGATGTTAGAACGGGGCGCTCGAGAGCGCCCTTATTGGCCAATCCCAGAAGTCTTACTTCGGGTAACCGGTAATACCCCGGATTTTCTGATAGAGCGGCTGAAGCTGCGGGTACATGCGTAGGTACACCTCAGTGTACAGCCGCTCATAAAGCTCCCGGGCTTCTGGGTTTGGCTGAAATACATCACCAACCCGAGTCATGGCCGCCACAGCGGTTTCAAAATCCGGATGCAGACCAAGGCCGACCGCGGCATCGATAGCGGCTCCCAGCCCGGAAGTTTCATAAGTGTGCGGGCGTTCTGCAGGCAAACCGAATACGTCTGCGGTCAATTGCATGGCTGCGTCACTTTGCGAGCCGCCGCCCGCAACCCGAAGCTTGCGTATTTTAACGCCACTGCGTTTTTCAATTTTCTCTTTACCTTCCCGAAGGGCGTAAGCCAAGCCTTCCAGAATTGCTCGGTAAATGTGCGAGCGGGTGTGGACATCGCCAAAGCCGATGATAGAACCTTTGGCTTCTGGCCCTGGTTGGCGAACGCCTGGTGACCAGTAGGGTTGTAGCATCAGGCCCATGGAACCAGCAGGCACAGCTTTGACCAGTTCATCAAACAGCACTTCCGGCTCAATGCCACGCTCCTCGGCGATCTTCTGTTCTCTTAAGCCAAACTCCCGTTTGAACCAACTCACCATCCAGAAACCCCGGTAAATCATGACTTCTGTGGAGTAGTGCCCAGGTAACGCGGAAGGATAGGGCGGCATCAGGCGTACCGGCTCCACATAGCGTTTGTTCGTGGTATTAATAGTGGCGGTTGTGCCGTAGCTCATACAACCGATATCGGGTGTTAAGCCCCCGGAGCCAAGTATCTCGCAGGCTTTGTCGGAGGCCGCCGCAATGACTGGCAGGCCCTCAGGAAGTCTTAAGTGGTTGGCGGCTTCTGTGGTGAGGTGGCCAAGCGTTGAGCCTGGACTAACCAGTTCGGGCAGCATCGACTTCTTTACCGGCATGATGTGCCATTTAAAATCCCGTTTTCCAGCCCAGCGGTGTTTCTTGTAGTCAAACGGCAGGTAGCCCACTTGGCTGCCGATGGAATCCTTTAACTGGCCCGTTAAACGGTAATTCAGGTAGCCAGATAGCAGCACGAAATGTCGGGTTTTTTCCCAGATTTCGGGTTGGTTCTGGGCTATCCAGTTGGCTTGGGTTTTTTCTCGAAAACGGTTAACGGTGCCTTCCAGCCTTGCCAGCTTAAAGAGCCAGCCCCAAAGCCCTTTAACCGGACCATCAACTCGGGCATGGCGCTGGTCGAGCCAGATAATGGCAGGGCGCAGCGGTTTGCCGTGTTCGTCGAGGTTGATCACCGTGCCACGCTGGGTTGTAACGGTAATGCCCACAACCCCGTCTGGCGTCACATCTGTGGATTGCCATAGTTGTTCGCAGGCCTTGCCCAGATTTTCCCAGAAATACTCCGGGTTTTGTTCGGCCCAGCCAGGTTGCTCAGAAAAGTACGGCTGAATCTCTTGTTTGCCCTTGGCGATCAGATTGCCCTGGGTATCGAAAAGCAGGGCGCGAACACTCTGTGTGCCGTTATCTATGGCCAGAATCAAGGGCTCAGAACTCATGTTACTGCTCCGGCCGATTTGGCAGCGAATAGGCTTCGCGCCAGAGTGTTGAGTAACGGGCTTCTTCGGCGTGCCATTGCTCGTCATCCCAGCCGAGAGCATCAAGACAATGTTCCTTTATTTTCGGTAGCAGAGCTTTACCGCCCTCAGGCACGATCAACCCAAGCCGAGTGCGGCGTAGCATTAGATCATCCAGGTGTTCTACATCTTCCTGCATACATGCCCACACAACTTCGGCCCACAGCAGCCTTCCCGGCACCGCGCCAGAAGCCATCTCATCGTGTACGGGCTCGGTGGTTCCTGCCTGTATAACAGCGCTAAGGTCTGAGCCATAAAAGCCAGTAAGTCGTTGCCAGTTCTGGTGACTGATATTCGATGGCCGCTGGGGCGGCACGTTTTGCCGAAAAACCGGATCATTTCCCGGCCGCAATCGCTCTTCACCGTTTAGCCCGCGTATCAGCGCCTCCCGTGCGATGAGTCGGAAAGTGGTGAGCTTGCCACCAGCGATACTAATCAAGCCGTTATCTTCACGAAATTCGTGTTCACGACTTTCTTTGGATGGGGCTTTTGAGCCTGAACCTCTGGACTCAGCCGTTACCACGGGGCGAACCCCCGCCCAGGTAGATAAAACGTCGTCTCTGGAAACAGCCGCGCCTGGGAACAGGCTGCTGGATATTCTTAGCAGATAATCGAGTTCCTCACCGGCAATGCGGGGCTCATTGTCTAGGCTTTCTGTGTGGTCGAGGTCTGTGGTGCCCAGTACGGTTGTGCCGGCCCAAGGGAACGCAAAAACCGGCCGCTTATCATCCGGGTGGAATAAAGAAACGGAGCAGGAAACCGGCAACTTTTGCCAGGGAATAACCAAATGGCTGCCACGCAATGGCCGGATCGACATAGGCTTCTGTCCGTCCATGGGTTGCTGAAGCCGGTCTGCCCACACGCCTGTGGCGTTGATAACTAAAGGCGTGTTTACGGTGAATGTTTCGGTTTCGTCTTCTGCCTGTAACTCAATGCCGCTGACGTTGCCGTTTGTTCGTAGAACGTTTACTGCTTTTACGTAGTTCAGGCACAAAGCGCCGTCTTGGCGGGCTTCAGTAATTACCCGCTGCACCAGGCGGGCATCGTCGGTTACTGCATCGGTAAAGCCGCTGGCACCGGTCAGCTTTGTGGTATTCAGGCCGGGCACCCACTGCATGGTTTCGCTTGGCGACAGGAAATGGCGTGATGAATTTCTGGCTATCCAATCGTACACTCGCAGCAGAATTTGGAATAACCGTGGGCCAGGGAACTGACGCTGGAAGTGGGGCATGATAAACCGCAAGGGTTCAATCAAACCCGGTGCTTCGGCCATTAATCGCTGTCGCTCGGTAACGGCATCTCGAGTCAGCCGGTATTGGCCGCTGCCAAGGTACCGCAATCCGCCGTGCACCATTTTCGAAGAACGGCTGGAGGTTCCCCAGGCGAAATCTTTTTGCTCAACCAACAACGTATTCAAACCACTGCCAGCGGCTTCCCGAGCGATACCTGCGCCGGTAATGCCACCGCCAATCACCACCACATCAAATGTGTGGGTGCTGCTTTGAAGCTCTTTGAGTAATGAGTCTCTGCGCTTCATCTGGCTCATTTCACTCATTCCAATAGGGTTTTTGGATTGAGAATGCCTTCCGGGTCGAAGGTTTGGCACAGGGAGCGAATTGCCAGCATGCCCAGTTCACCCTTTTCAATCGGCAAAAAAGGCGCGTGATCTTTGCCAACACCGTGCTGATGACTGATGGTGCCACGGTTGCGCACGATCAACTCAGAGGCTGTGTTCTTGAGGTGCTTCCAGCGGGCTAGAGTCTCCTCGTAGCTGTCTGCAGCACGGAAAACATAGGTGGTGTAAATGCTGCAGCCTTGGCCGTAAAAATGGGACAAGTGGGTAAACACATGGGTGCGCTCGCCTGGGCTTTCTTCGCGGGATTGAAGGCCTTCGCGAAGACTGCCTTCCATCAATCCCAGAAGGTTGTCTACGTTGTCCCAGTCGGTTGCAGTTTCCAGTGTGTCTACGGCATAGCCCATCTGCCAGAGCGCTTCCCGAAGGTAGGGCATGGTAAAGCGTTTTTCGGCCCATTTTTTCCCTAGGTGTGTGCCGGTATATACACCTTTGTATTCGGAACAGATGCGCCTTGCTTCTTGTTTCGCGCTGGCGCACTGATGCTTACTGCCGGTCAGCCCGAAGGTCATCATGCACTTGCCTTCGGCGGAACCTCGCAAAGAAAGGAATTTTTCCAGCATGCCTATAAGGTGCGGGTGCCCGGCCAGCGCCAGTTGGGTTTCGGTTTCAATAGCGTTGCTGAGTCGCAACATGGAAAGCTGGGTGCGGTTTTGTACCAACTTGCGACAGGCCGTTCGGGCGCTGTCCCAGTCTGGGAAAAACACAACGTGAAAGCTTTCCTGCTCCGGCAAACGGGTGACTCGTACTTTAACTTCGGTGATCAGGCCAATACGGCCCTCGGAACCTAAAATCATCTCGCGAATGTCTGGCCCTGCGCTGGAAGCCGGTATGGTCGGCAGGTCCAGCGTGCCTTTGAGTGTTTCAACTCGACCGCCAGCGAATAGCTGTTCGATTCGGCCGTAACGTAAGGATTGCTGACCACTGGAGCGGGAAGCAACCCAGCCGCCGATGGTCGAGAGTTCAAACGACTGGGGGAAGTGCCCAAGCGTGTAGCCATGAGCTCGTAGCTGAGACTCCACCAGTGGGCCAGGCGTACCAGCGCCGAACGTGGCTATTTGGCTCTCGCGGTCTAGGTCTATGAGGCGATTCATGCCGCTCATGTCCACCGTGAGTACCGGCTTGTTACCAGCCAGTGGATTGATGTGTCCGGCAACGCTGGTGCCACCGCCATAGGGGATCAACTCCAGGTTGTTAGCTTGGGCGTAGTGCAGCAGCTTTTGAACATCAAGGCTACTCTGGGGGAGCGCGACACCATCTGGGAACACGCCAATATCGCCGCTGCGCATTGCCAACCAGTCTGGCAGGCTCTGGCCTCGGGCGTGGCGCACGCGGGCTTCGGGGCTGGTATCGATCAGCTTATCCATGGCGGTATCAGCTGGGATGCGAGTTTCGGTAACCTTTGCGCATACAGACTCGAGGGAAACATCACTCAGCGGCTTGCCAGAACCCACAAGGTCTGAGAGAAAGCTCTGTCCCTGTGCCGGTAGTTCCAAATTAAACTGCTCATCTCCCCAGCCATTCCAACGTCGCATCTAAAGTACACTCCCGTATCTAATTGAATGGAAGCTAGTCTATCGGTTTATCCGATGCTTGCACTGTCCCATAGCGACATTGACGATGTCATTTGCCGACATAACTGTGGTTTGCAGGGCGTCAGAAGGGCTAACCGTTGGTGCGGAGGCGCTCGCGGAGTTGTTCAAGGCGTTTGCGTATTTCTTCTCGGCGCTGTTGGTCGTTTTGTGCCGGCGGGGCCTGATTAGTGACAGCAGGTGCTTGGCGCTGTTGCGCGGATGATTGTTGGCGGTTGTCGGCGTCAGACGAGAAGGTCATTCCAGACTTGTCGTCGGGCTCCGGAAAATACAGGTTTTCCAGTTTGCCAGAGCGGTCAAGAATAACGCGGTTGGCATGAACGGAGTGGAGCTTCGCGTTACCCGGGAGTTCGTTACCCACAAGAAAAACGTCGGTGTTGCGCTTGTCATCTTCTATCAAGGCACTGCCCGGGAAGTCGCCGTCGGCTGCGAGTACACCCCGAAGAAAAAGCCGTAAGTTGGTTTCTGGCAAGTCCTCGGTGCTCTCTTGCGCTTCAGCGCCGTCAGCTTGGGCTGTGCCAAAAAATGCTAAAGACGCAAGTGGCAGAGTAGGGATGTTGCGTTTTTCTGCAAGCGGTTGCGAGACGGCCTGGCTGCTTTTACCTGGCTGGTGGTTTTGCGCCTGCCAGAAACTATAGCCTTGCCATGCGGTCACACCCACCATGGCTAACCCTGCGATCAGAGCTAAAGCAGGTGGAACCTTTGGATTGATAGAAAGCATTGTTCGTCCTGAATGCAAATTCACAAGCTGCCAGAAAACCGCTGGCCAAGAAAAGACCGAAAGTACCACAGGTTATCAGAATAGCGTCTTTTATTGGGAGTATAGTGTACAGGGTTATTCAGCGGGCCTATATCCTGTGGTAGCCTTCGGGAATCGTATAAAACAGAAAGGGTTTCAGAGTGTGCGCATGTGCACAAACCCTGATTACCTGATAATAACGAGGATCATCTTGACCACAGAAACCGAACTTCAGCCGCAGGATGCTCCGCTGGGTCGTCTTCCCTTTACCTTTGCAAAGCGCAA
>NZ_JBQDKB010000127.1:0-8086 GCF_052094685.1 Marinobacter sp. | reverse complement strand
GACACGTTGAAATGGATGGAGCCAAGAGCCGTTGGCGATATCATCCGCTACGAGCATCCGCAGATTCAGGCCATTGTTATTTCTTATCTCGATCCGGATCAGGCCGCCGAAATACTGGCAACTCTTGATGACAAAGTGCGCCTCGACGTGATGATGCGGGTTGCTTCACTGGAGAGTATTCAGCCGCAAGCTCTGCAAGAACTGAACGACATTCTGGAGAAGCAATTCTCTGGCGGCTCAGCGGCCCAGACCAGTCGCATAGGTGGTGTAAAGCGCGCGGCGGACATCATGAACTTTATGGATCGCAGCATTGAAGGCACTCTGCTGGACTCCATCAAGGATATGGATCCAGACCTGGCGACCACCATCGAAGACCTGATGTTTGTGTTTGATAACCTCAAGGATATTGATGACCGGGGTATCCAAGCGCTGTTGCGTGAAGTGTCCTCAGAAGTGTTGGTTGTTGCCCTTAAAGGTGCCGATGACGGTGTTCAGGAGAAAATCTTCAAGAACATGTCCAAACGCGCAGCCGAACTATTGCAGGACGACCTGGAAGCCAAGGGCCCGGTGCGGGTCAGCGAAGTAGAATCGGCCCAGAAAGACATTATTACCATTGCCCGGCGCATGGCTGAAGCGGGGGAAATTACGCTCGGTGGTGCCGGTGAAGAAATGATGTGATGAAAGACTCTTCTAAAGATCTCTCTAGAGACTCCAGTCGTATCCCCAAAGAGCAACTAACTGCATACGAGCGGTGGGAGCTCCCGTTGCTGGATGCCCGTGGCAACGAGGTTGCTCGAGAGGAGGAACGAAGTGTCAAACCTCTGACGGCAGGGGATATCGCTGAAATTCGCCAGGCTGCGCAGGAAGATGGACGGGCTGAAGGTCGGGAGCAGGGTATGCAGGAAGGCCGCGCTGAGGGTTACGAGCAGGGCCACAAGGAAGGGTTAGAGGCCGGGCTGGCTGAAGGAAAAGAGCGCGGACGGAATGATGGCTACGAAGAAACCTATGCTAGCGTAACCGCAAATCAAGAGCGGCTGGAACACATGCTGGGCGAGTTGCTTTTGCCCATTCGCCAGCACCAAGATGAGCTTGAAACCTCACTGGTAAACCTCACCATGGTACTTGCCCGTGCGGTGGTGTATCGCGAACTGACGATTGATTCCTCACAAATCCGACAGGTGGTACGTCGGGCTGTTGAGGCATTGCCCTCAACGGCGGAGAACGTTCGCGTGCATGTTCATCCGGACGACTACAGTGCGGTTCGTGAAGTGGCAGAACGTTTTGAAGCGACGGCTTCCGTTGTGGAGGATGAGAAAGTATTACCTGGTGGCTGCCGGGTTGAAACCCGCAATAGCCTCGTCGATTTCACCGTGGAAAAACGCTTTCAACGCGCTGTGCAGACCATGCTTGAACAGCAGGCAGATGATAGTGAAAACGGCGAGCCTGACGAGTTAGGCCTATTGATGGATGATCTAACGGACTTCCATCGAGATGTGCTGAGCACGCCGGGTAATACCTCGAACGAAGACAGCCCCATTGAAGACAACCCCATTGAAGACAACCCCATCGAAGGCGAGCGTGATGACGACCTCCCTGGCTGATCGTCTGAATCAATATCAAGCTTACTTGCGAAAGACTCCAGAACCCGAGCTTTCAGGGCGCCTGACCAGAATGGTAGGTCTGACGCTGGAATGCGTCGGCTGCCCCATGGTGGTGGGTGATCGCTGTGTGATCAAAGGGGAAGGTACGGGTACTGTTGAAGCCGAGGTGGTGGGGTTTGAGGATGATAAAGTCTACCTCATGCCGCTGACAGCTATTGAAGGCTTGAAGCCGGGCGCGAGAGTGGTTCCGCTGTCCTCTGCCAGTCGGGTCCCAGTTGGCCCCCTTATGTTGGGCCGCGTGGTGGATGGCAGTGGCGAACCTCTCGATGGCAAAGGGCCGCTTCAGGCCGAAGCGCGGGTGCCTCTTACCGGCGAAATTATTAACCCTCTTAATCGCGCCCCCGTGCGGCAGTCTATGGATGTGGGCATTCGGGCGATTAACTCGTTACTCACTGTGGGGCAGGGCCAGCGTCTGGGGCTTTTTGCTGGCAGTGGTGTTGGTAAAAGTATGTTGCTGGGCATGATGACCCGGTTTACCGATGCCGATATTACCGTGGTTGGCCTGATTGGTGAGCGGGGCAGGGAAGTTAAGGAATTTATTGAAGACATTCTAGGTGATGAAGGGCTGGCCAGATCGGTCGTGGTTGCTTCTCCCGCCGATGACTCACCCCTGATGCGTCTGCGAGCAGCCATGCTCACCACACGAATTGCCGAATACTATCGCGACAAAGGCAAGCGGGTGCTTTTGCTGATGGATTCGCTAACCCGTTACGCCCAGGCCCAGCGGGAAATTGCGCTGGCGGTTGGTGAGCCCCCGGCCACCAAGGGTTACCCACCTTCCGTGTTTGCCAAGCTGCCGCAGCTGGTGGAGCGTACAGGTAACGGATTGCCCGGAGGCGGCTCCATTACCGCGTTTTATACCGTGCTTACTGAAGGCGACGACCAGCAAGACCCTATTGCAGATGCGGCCAGAGCGATACTCGATGGCCACATAGTGCTCTCTCGCCGGTTGGCGGAAGAAGGGCATTATCCGGCCATAGACATTGAGGCTTCTATCAGCCGGGTGATGCCGCAGGTGACGGATACCGAGCACTTTGCCCGGTCTCAGCGCTTCAAACAGGTGTATTCGCGCTATCAACAAGCCCGAGATTTGATCAGTGTTGGTGCATACGTGAAAGGTTCCGACCCAGAAACCGACTTTGCCATCACTCATATAAGCAATATGCGCCAGTTCCTGCAGCAAGGTCTAAACGAGCGCGCTTCGCTGCCCGACAGTATTGAGGGGTTGCTATCCGTTGTGCCAGAGCGACGCTCGCCAGATCGCCGTAAATCCGCCGTTCCTGATTCTGCAGCCACTAACGTCAACCGAGGTGCTGGTTAATGTTGCGTTCCCAGCGCCTGGCCGTGGTGCTTGCTCTGGAAGAGCGAAAGGAAAAGGAAGCGCTGGAACACATGGGCAAAGCCCGAGAGCTGGTGGAGCAGCATAACGAGCAGGTAGGAAACCTGAACCGCTATCAACAGGAATACCGGGATCAGATTCGTAATAGCCAGCATGGCGTGGTGCCGGTCAGCCGTTTGCAGGCCTGGCAGGCGTTTATTGCCCAGCTTGATCAGGTTATTCTGCAGCAACAAAAGCAGCTGGATCAGGCTGAGGCTGTTTTTGATGCTCGCCGGCAGGAATGGCAGCGAGCCTGGGAGCGCCGGCGAGGCATGGAAAAATACATCGAAACCTGCCGCCAACAAGAGTCTCGGGCTCAGGATCTGCAGGAGCAGAAGTTGTCTGATGAAGCGGCAGGCCGTGCTTTTGCGCGTCGTCGCCGCTAATGCGTGCAGTGAATTAATCGCAAACCCATGCAAACTGACGGTGCTGGGCTATTCTTATATAAGCACGGGCCGCTATGAACCTTGGCGGCCGGATGTTTCAGCGAACATCACCGGAGGTTTTGCGGATGCCGATTCAGACTCGCCGCAGTCAAGACGGTCAGACTTTAATTATCAAAATAGAAGGGCGCTTTGATTTCAGTACCCATCAAGCCTTTCGCGATGCGTATGAGCATGGCGGTACAAGTGTCGGTGGCTATATTGTGGATTTATCAGATGCAACCTATCTCGATAGCTCTGCGCTGGGTATGTTGCTCCTGCTGAGAGATTATGCCGGCGGTGACAATGCCAACATCGCCATTGAGAACTGCAACAACGATGTCCGTAAGATTTTAACTATTTCCAATTTCGAGCAACTGTTCACCATTCGGTGATTGCCCCCCTGCCACCGGAACCTTTCATGGATGAGTCTGCAGCGGAAAGTGGCCCCTTAAAAATCCTCATTGCGGACGACAGCGACAGTGATCGCCTAATATTGAAAACCTTGCTCAAGCGCCTTGGTCATGACGTGTTGGATGCCGCCAATGGTCAGGAAGCTGTGGCACTTTTCCGATCGGGGGATCCAGATATCGTGTTGCTTGATGCGCTGATGCCCGCAATGGACGGCATGGAGGCAGCACGGCAGATCAAATGGCTTGCGGGTGAGCGTTTGGTGCCGCTGATTTTTGTTACCTCCTTATCCAAGGCTGAGGATCTGGCGCGATGTCTTGAAGCGGGTGGAGACGGCTTTCTCAGCAAACCCTATAACCGGCTGATGATCAAAGCCAAGATCAATGCCTTTAATCGAATGCGCCAAATGCACCAAGCTTTGTCAGATCAGAGGGATCTGATGCATGAGCGCAACCGGCAATTGCTGGAAGAGCAGCATGTGGCGCGGCGGGTCTTCGATAACGTTGCGCACACCGGGTGTCTGGACGCTGCCAATATTCGCTATCACGCGTCTCCTCTATCTGTTTTCAGTGGTGATGTACTCTTCGCATCTCCCCGCCCCTCTGGTGGAATGCTTGTATTTGCAGGAGATTTTACTGGCCATGGATTACCTGCTGCGATTGGCGCTATGCCTGTGGCGGAAACGTTTTATGGCATGGCAAACAAAGGGTTTGATGGTTCGGACATTCTCCGGGAAATCAATCAAAAGCTCGTGCGCATATTGCCAAAAGATATGTTCTGTTGTGGGGTAATGGTTGAAGCGGATTTTGCGCTCAATCATCTGAGTATCTGGAATGGTGGTTTGCCTGATATGTGGCTGATGCGCTCGTTTACTGAGCGGTTTATTTTGCCATCCAGGCATTTGCCACTAGGTATCCTTAGCGCTGAACAGTTTAACGCGGACATGGAAACTGTCAGATCCCAGCCCGGTGATCGGCTGCTGTTAATGACCGATGGCGTGCTGGAGTGCGCCAACCATGAAGGCAGGCTCTTTGGCGAGCAAGGGGTGCGCCTTGCGATCGAAAATGGAGGCTCAGAGGGGCATCCGTTTGATGCGCTCATGGATGGGATACGGCAGTTTACTGGTCACCAAAAATTTGGTGACGATCTCACGCTCTGTTGTCTGGAAATGGTTAATGAGGCAGGCAATACGTCGCTGCCAGATAATGCTGAGCTTTCCACTCTGGCTGGGCCGACAGAATGGAAGTGTGTCTATGAAATTCAAGAGCGTACGCTGGGGGAGTTCAACCCTTTGCCGTTATTGCTTCATATCTGTATGGAGGTGCCGGGACTGAGACGCAAAAGCGGAGAAATTTATACTCTGCTCTCCGAACTGTACAATAACGCGCTGGAACACGGCGTGCTTGAGTTGCCTTCTGAGTGGAAATACACACCAGAAGGTTTTGACCGCTACTATTCCGAGCGCGCTGAGCGTTTGGGTAGGGTGAGTGGTCACTATGTTCGGTTTAGCTTTCATCACGAACTAACGCACTGGGGCGGGCGCCTGAGTGTTGTGTGTGAAGACAGTGGTCTAGGATTCGATTTTAAGAGCCATCCAGTACTGCAAGCCACGGAGATGGCGCAGAGTGGCCCTCGTTATGGCGGTCGGGGTTTGGCTTTGCTAAAGCGGCTGGCAAAATCTATCAGGTTTCACGAGCACGGTAATCGGGTGGAGGTTGTTTATGACTGGTACTTTTAATTGGCACTTTTAACAGCAACAAGGGAGTTGGTCATGGTTGATACTCCACACCTTGATGAAGAAGCTTTGGCAGAGCTTCAAGACGTAATGGAAGATGAGTTTGAGATGCTGATCCAAACCTACCTTAAAGATTCGAGTGAGCGAATTGCGAGTCTAAAGGCTTCTTTGAGCGATGGCGACGCAGATGCTTTCGCCAAAACGGCTCATAGCTTTAAGGGTAGTTGTATCAATATTGGCGCTCCACGCCTTGGAGAACTGTGTCGGGAAGCGGAGAAAGCCGGGCAGGACGAACGCCTGGATGACGTTGCCCCGGTGTTGGATGCCATTGAGGCAGAATTTCATCGGGTGACTGAGGGGCTTCACGCGTTGATGGCACGGGGTGTCGGATAGGTTTGTCAGGTGACGCCAGCGCCTGGCTGGCATTGCTTTTGCAACTGTTTGGGAAACCGCCGAAATATCAGTCTTGAAACAGGCTGAATCAGGCATCTACAGATCAAAAGCGGCAAGAGGTTGCCATGACACAGACGGTTCTCCCCCAGACTCCCGCGCCAGGGATGCAGAACGATGCCGGCGCATCGAAAACCGGTGCCGGTCGTGACAGCAGTGCCGGTGAAAGCCGGTACGATTCCGTCTCCCGTGCGGAGCAAAAGCGTCTCCATCGCCAGCAAACCGAGCGTAATCATGAGTCTCGGCAAGCCGATGCCAAACAGTCCCGCAAAGAAGACAGCACACATCCAGCGAACCAGTCTGAGCCTGCCAGAAGAGCTGGTGAGTCGGGCAAGGGCACTAAGGCGGCCGCCAAGGGCGAAAGCCATGTGGCTGATAAGGCTGTTGGCGAAAAAAGCCTGGAAGTAGCGCCTGAAATGGAAGCTACAACAACGCCGTTGACCTTCGCAGAGTTGCAGGCGTTGTTGCAGCCTGCAACCGGACAGACCGCGAACAACGCGGCAATGGCTCCGGGCGCTGAGTTGTTTGCCGGGCTTACTGGTGGCAAACCTGGGCAGGCGGGGACCGGTGGGTTGATGTCTGGCCTGCAGCTGACAGATGCCTTGATGCCAGCAGCGGGAAAGAAAGCGGGTGTCTTGGATGCCTCCAGTCTACTGAACGGCACTCGGTTCGAATCCACTATGGATTTGGTTACCCAGCAAAGCGCCAATACCGCTGGTAAACTGGCAGCTGAAGCTCAGGTACCCCTGCGGAGTTACGCGACATCGGTGGATGTGCCTGTAAACCACGCCGAGTGGGGAGACAAGCTGATGGGGAAGCTCAGTTGGCTCACCGCCAAAAACCTGTCGGTTGCAGAAATACATCTGACCCCTCCTGATATGGGGCCAATGGAAGTTCGTGTTCGCGTTCAGAATGATCAGGCCAACATCACCGTGCACGCAGCCAATCCGGTCGTAAGAGATCAGCTGGAGCTACATTCGCACCGGCTGCGTGACATGCTGGGTGAGCAGGGGCTTGCTCTGGCTCAGTTCGACGTTTCTAGTAACTCTCAGAACCAGTCGGGAGAACAGGGTACTGGCGAGGGAGACGGTTCCTCTTCTGGCTCGGACACAGTACTTTCCGGTGCCGAAAATGGTGACGGAGAGGTACACACCGGCAGCCTTGATTTGAGCTGGAATGGCGCCGTCGATATTTTTGCCTGAGTGCTTGGCGGCTTATGCTGAGCGCGGTGCACCAATCTGCTTTGCCCATCCTTCCATGCAACGCTAAACTGCGACCCTGAGTGGAGGGTTGGGTCTTTTGGCCCGCCCTTTGCAGTCAATCTGTAAAAGTCATGGAAAACGACCTTCATCGACGGATTTCTGGCGAAAAATTACTATGGCACAAAACAGCGCGGCTGAGGCAGCACCGGCAAAAAAAGGTAAACTGAAGCTCATTATCCTACTCACTGTGGTGGTGTTACTGGCGATTGCATTGTCGGTTGCAGGAACCTTATGGTTCCTTGGTGGCGGGCTGCCTGGAATGGGCGACGATTCTGGAGCAGAAAGTGAGGTTGCAGAAGAGTCCTTTACCCCCAGCGTTTACTTGGAAATCGACAAGGCTCTGGTCACGACTGTGCAAGGTGAAGGGCGCCAGCGATACGCCCAGGCCTACGTGGCTTTTGGGGCAACAGACCCCGAAGCACTGGCTGCCACAAAGCTGCATATGCCTTTGATTCGCAGTCAGCTGGTGATGGTGCTTGGTAACAGCAGCTTTACGAAGCTGCAAACACCTGAAGGCCGGAAGGGCCTGGCCGACCATATGCTGGCCACGGTTAACCAGGTGCTGGAGCAGGAAGGCGAGCCCGCAGTTAACCGTGTGCTGTTTAAGAACTTTGTGGTTCAGTAAAGAGTTTAGTAGAGAGCTCAGTAGATAGTTCAATAGAGATTGTAATAGAGCCCGAACGGGCAAGCTTTTCAGCGGCAGGACAACGTATGCAGGATTTACTGTCACAGGATGAAATTGATGCGCTCCTTCATGGCGTAGATGA
>NZ_JBQDKB010000126.1:0-8208 GCF_052094685.1 Marinobacter sp. | reverse complement strand
ACCCTTCTGGCCCGAGTCGGTATAGGCGAACACAACCGGACTGCAACAGAAAATAGTGCTCCAGCCTGTCGCCCTGACGAAAGACGTGTTCACCTCGGTTGACCAATGGCGTGCGGGCGTCGTAAGTCAGTTTCCTGAGACTGTTTAATGGTAACTTGCCAAACGGGGTAGTTCTGGCTAACTCCTCCATGGGGTGTCCTCCTGAGCCTGTTGATAATAGTCATCATCATTTGTGATTTCAATGCGGATAATAGTGATTCTCAAGAGGTAAGGCTTTATCTGCAATGGAGTTAGGAAACGTTTATGGAATACCCCATTTTGTTAGTCGTTCATCTGAGTTGCGCCATTCTGTTCATCGGTGTCGTTGCTTTCGAGGTTCTTTTTCTGGAACCCATCCGTAGGCATCTGCCGGATAACATGATGGAGCTGGTTGAGGCGGGTATTCATACCCGGGCCCGGCGCTTTATGCCTTTCGTTGTTGTACTGCTGTTTGCATCGGGTGTTGGCCTGTTATGGCGCGTTTATCTGGAGGGCTGGTATCCCCCGTTTTCAAGCACTTTTTCAACCTTACTGACAATCAAGGTTCTGCTAGCGGTCAGCGTTTTAGTGCATTTTGTAACCGCCATTCGAGCCTCGCTTTGTAACTGTATGACATCCCGCCGGTTCAAATTGACCCATTACAGCGTATTTACCCATATGGTGCTGATCGTGATCCTGGCCAAAATCATGTTTTACGTGTAAGGAACGAAAGGGTCAGAAACTGCGCCTTAGCATCAGGCTTATCTCGGTCTGCTCAAAACCGAAAGCCCAGTCCAGGTTGCTGTCATTGATGCTATGGCGCACCTTGAGCTCCGGGTTCATTCCGGCAATCTTCCAGTTGCCAACGCCAGCGCTGAGGATATACACCTGTTGGTGATCACGGCGACGATCTCCCAGGAAAAAGTCATGGGCATCGTTATGGCTGTTGCGGTAGACACCCAGCGCATTGACAAACAACCCTGCCTGACCGGAAAACGCGTGATAGATACCCGCACGCACAGCCCAATCTTTGCTGCTGGCTTGTTTCAGATCGTACTTACTGCGGCTCAGCGCAAACCCACCATACAGGCTGGTGCTGAGCTGAGGCATGTACGATACAGTGGTGTCCCACTGGTAGCGTTTGTAATCAGTGCCGATGTTTTGCCCGTTGCGGGTGTATTCATAACGTTTTGCATCGAGACTGGTGCCCACCTGCCATTGCCGGTTGAACGAATGGCGCCATTCCAGTTCCAGGCCGTGGGCCAGGTATTCACTGGTGCGGTTGCGGTAGTAGTGCTCCAGGTAGGGAGTCAGGCGGACGCTGTCCCGGGCGTCCAGGTACTGATAGTCCACCTGCAGTAGCGCCAGGTTGGTGCTGTAATCCTGGATAACCGCGGTTTCGGACGGATTGGTTTCCGGGTAGTAGTTGCCATAGCTGACGGGGCGGAATTGCAGGTTGTGGTTGCCGGCCAGGTTCACGCGGCGCTGCAGAGACAGCTCGTAGCTGGCCATTTCCGATTCGATGGCCTCTGGCATCCGCCGCTCGAACAGGCAGTAGCCGGCAAACGCCGACAGGCAGGAGTAGTACCCGTTGCCCTGGTTGATGTTGTCGTTATAGCCAAGACCAAGGGCAAAGCTGCCATGCCAGTCGTCACGAATGGCCAGCGCCTGGCGGTATTGCCGGACCAGATGCTGTGCCTGGGGCGGCAGGCCTGCGGCCAGTGCCTTTTCAAAGCCTGCCTTGGCCCGTTGGTCCTGATTGTCTTCAAACCACAGCCGTGCCAGTTCCAGGCGGATGCGGGCATCGTCCGGTTCCAGCTCACTGGCGGTTTCCATGCGTTCCAGGGCCCTGGTGTGGTTGCCCTTGAACCGGGCCAGCAGGCTTTCGGCCATGGCCACCAGGGCCGGCCGGTGGCCAGGCAGTTGCCGGTAGCGGTCCAGGAAGCCGGGCAACTGGGACCACTGGTTGGTGTTGATGGCCACGTAGATAGCCGGGGCCAGGGCCTCCAGGGTGGTTGGCACCTGATAGCGCCGGCCTTCGTACATCAGTGTGCCGGGCGGGGCAGCCAGCTTTTCCTCGCCCCGGGTTTGCTGTTCCAGGGTTCGGCGGGTCTGGTCCTGCAGAAAACGTGTGTCATCGTCATCGGCCCGGGTGCCGGGCGCGACCAGGCAGGCCAGTAGCAATAGCCCCATGGCGGTGAAACGGCAAGGCATAGCGTATTCCCACAACGAATGTGCGTGCATTAGAATGGAGGCCGGCGAACCGGCCTCCGAAGGTGCTCCCGAAAGCGATACCGAACGGAACCCATCCGGCATCGCCCTGTTTGACGCTCTTCACTGGTGGCAGCCAGTGGAGAGTGGTCAAACGTTACGGGGTGATGGTACCGCTGATTTTGCTGCCGCCAAAGGCGACATCGTCAGCGACGCCCGCTCCGGCCTTGTGTATCCCGGCCAGAGCCTCGGCGCCGTTATAGAAACGGCCTTCGATCGTGGTGCCTTTATCGAAGGTGCCATCGTTTCTGATGTTCGTACCGGTGAAGTCGACGGTGTCGGTACCCCGGTCAATGGATCCGGAAAGCGAGCCCGAGCCGGACGAATAGCTGGCGGTCAGCGTACCGCTATACAGGTTCGGGTTATCCGGCGACCCGCCGGCGGTGGTGCCCACGCCATTGATGCCCACCACGCTGTAGGTGGCGTTCACTGCGGTTGGCATGGTATCAACGGCATTATCCCCCACGTACCAAACGGTCCGGTCATTGCTGGCCATGTTCAGGTCGGTGCTGTCCTGCGGTGGTGTCCCGGTCGCCCGAGGTGCCCACTCGCCAAAGTACACGCCGTTGCCCACTGACAGAGGAACCGCAGGGTCGGCAGCGGAGCCGGTGCTGTTGGCGCCCACTTGGCCAATCACCAGTCCGCCGAACTGGGGCGCGAAGGAAAGCGTAGTGATCTGGCGCACGCTGTTGATAGCGAAGTTGGCGTAGGTGCTGCCGCCGCCGTTCACCGATGCGTCGGCCTTCCATACCTGGGCGACGGAAAGCCCGCCAAACAGGCCCATATCAGCAGGCGTCATAATGGCGCCGTTGCCATGGTCATCGATGGCGTTGTTGGAACCGTTGACCGGGCCGCCGGCCAGGTCGATATAACTGCTGGCGCCGTTCAGGGCGACCCCTGAGTTATTGCCTTTGAACAGACTGTGGTCTGACTTTCCGGTTTCAACGCCCGAGGTATCGGAGCTGCCGCCCTGCACATTCGGGGATGCCGCAAAGGCGGCACCGCTGCCCACCAGCGCCATGATTGCCAGTGTTAATGTTGACTTTTTCATATCCATTTCCTTTTGGTTAACAGTGATGAAAGACTGGTTTTTTTCAAGAAAAACCAGCAAAAAAAGCTAGAAATTAACCTTCAGCCCTGCCGTCAGGGTGCGCCCCGGCCCCGGCATCAGGGTCTTGGCCATGGGATCCAGATAGTATTCATCGGTAACGTTGGTTACCCCCAGCTTGAAGGTGATGGAGGGGTTCACCCGGAAGTTGGCGTAGAGGTCATGCAGCAGCACTGACTGGGTATAGAAGGTGTCTACCCCCTGGCGGAACCAGGCATCCCGGATGGCGAAATCGTTATAAGCTGAGATACCCGCCTCGGAGTCCAGCAGGTTGTCCAGTTGATCGTTTTCCACCGCGGAGTGGTAGGTGCCGCGCCAGCCCATGTCCAGGCGGTTATTCAGCAGGCGGGTGCCAAGGGTCATGTCAATGGAATACTCGGGTAGCATGCTGCTGCCGCTGTAGGTGCCAGGAAAGCCGCCGGTGACACAGCTGGGAATGCGGTTGTAGTAGGGGTCCATGCCCGAGGCATAATCACGGTCGCAGAGTTTCTGCTTCAGCCGGTAGGAGGCGCCGAGACTGCCGTAAAATCCGCCGGTATCGAAGCGGGACTGCAATTCGATGCCGCTGGTTTTCTTCTCGTTGAACTGAATAACGTTGTAATAGAGGTCCCGGTCGATGAAGTTCTCGATCTCGGTGTCGTAGTAGCTCAGGCGAACGTCGGCAAACCGAAGGTCGGGGAAGAACTGGGTGAGGTCGTGGCTGTAGCCCAGCTCCCAGTTGGTGCTGCGCTCGGGTTTGCTGGCACCGTTCACGGCGAGATTACCAACCGTGCCGCCGCCGTTGATGATGGCGCTGGAGGTCAACTCGTTAACGCTGGGGAAGCGGGTGGTTTGTGCGTAGCGCAGGAATGCGGTGCCATACGAGGTGACCCGGGCGGTGGCGCTCAGTACCGGGCTGAAGGAGTCGCCGGATTGCTCCTCGGGCATTTCCCAAGCCTTCCCGGTATCAATATTGTCGTAGGTTCGCCTGCCATAGACTCCCTTGGGGATGACCCGGCGCACGGTCGTGCCCGGGTTGTAGGGATCCTCCACCACTTCGGTGGCGTCCACCTCGCCGTTGGCGAAGGGGTTCTGGGACGAATCATACTTGCCATCCTTGGCGGGCAGAAGAACGCGCTTCTCCCAGTAGTTTCCATTTCTTATATCATTAGGGGCTGTCCTGAGGAGGCCAAACAGAGTGTTATCAAACTCATCGGTATTGGCTGATCCGTCCGCGTTAAGGAGCGTTTCGATACGAAGGCTCGAAAAGCTGGTCGCATTCTGTGAAGACAGAAAACTCACCAGCTCCGTCGCGGCATCCCGGAATCCAGCGTTTCTTGTTGGGAAAGATCCGGTGAGATAACGATCACCTCCCGTGGCATGGTAGATGAATTCGTAGGTTTCAAAGTTTGCAGGGTCATTAAGGTCAACTGAGTCACGTGCGTTTTCGTACGCCGTGCTCAAACGTTCCAGTTCCGCCTTCATTTCGGGCGACATCAACTCCTGGTATTCCAGCTCCAGTCCGGCCAGGCGCCGTTGTGCTGCATAAAACGCTTCCTGCTGACGGCGGCGCTCGGCGGTGCCGGTGTCCTTGCCTGCGTAGTGCAGGTAGCGGGTGCCGGCAGTCAGGTTGAGCCAGTTGGTGGGTTGCCAGGCCAGGTTTATCATGGCTGAGTATTCTTCACGCTCGCCCGAGCGCGGGCCGAGACGATCGGTGGATGCAAACAGAAAGCCGCCGTCCGGTGCTACGCCCCCGGTTGTGCTGACCAAGGAATTGACCCCTGTTATCCCTTCGTCAAGCTTTTCCTTCTGGTAGCCGCCACCAAAAGTAAATTGCAGGGAGTCGGTCAAGCGCATCAGGTTGCTGAAATCAAAACCGGTGCGGTCGTGGTTGGTCCACTGTCGGCCCTTGGAGACGATGGTGCCGTCGTGCTCCGGCTCCGGATAATAGCCTGGCGCTATCTCTTCATAAATGGTTTCCCAGAATTCCAGTTCGTCATAGGTGGCCTGGTCGATGTCAATGGTGTAGGGGCTGGCGCCGGTCTGGTAGCGGGTGCCCTCGGCTTTGGTGTGCCATAGGCTGGTTTCCAGATCCAGCCAGTCCGATCCGGTGGGCTTGAGGTCGTAACTGAGGCGGTACCGGTCGAGCCGTAAATCCGAGTGTGGGTATTCGAGCACGAACTGCCGTTCGTTTTCCCAGTCGCGGTCTGGCTCTGCCTGCTCTGCGCCCTCCCTGTAGCCCCATAGCAGTATTGAGTTGCCGGGTGTGGTCTCTCCGAAAGTGGAGTCCGTTCGCATGAACTGTAGGCCGAGCTTCTGGTTGTTGGGCAGGTACCAGTTGTTCTTCACCAGGATGGTCTTAGTTTCGTTGGCTGTATTGAACACTTCGTTGCCTGGGTAATACAGCTTGGTCAGGTTCGGAATGTATCTGTCGGTGGTGTCTTCGGCGTAAGGGTCGTGGCCCGAATACTTGTCGGCGTTTTCTTCCCCTGCGTAATAGTTGCCCGTGGTGCGTTCACTGTAGGCTAGCAAGATATCCAGAAACTCGTTTTGCCCGGCAATAGCCAGTGTTTCCGCATGGTCTTCGAAGTTCAGGATCTCCCCATCATCTTTGGTGCGTGGGTTCGGCGAGGGCACGTTGATTGTGGTGACAGCCGCCCGTTCCGCGCCGGGTATGTTGCGGTAATCCTGGCCGTACAAGGATGAAGCGTCGAATCGTGGCTTGCTGGTATTGCCGGAGGTCTCCGCATTGAGCTCTATGCCAAAATTGTCGCCTTCGGGAATAATATCGCCGGGCTCGATGGTTCTGATGCTCACCGCCCCACCGGCACCACTTTTGATGCCCCGGCTTAGTGATGGGCCTTTTTCCACTTCGACGCTGCGCAACAGAGCTGTGTCGATATAGCTGCGGTTACCTGCGCCAAAGAAATGCAGCCAGACGTTGGTGGATTGCTCGGTACCGTCGACGGTCAGCGGTGTGCGCCCTTCGCCGGTGATGCCGCGAATATTGGGGGTAATGGACTGACTGCTGCGAGTGTCCATGCTGTACACCCCGTTCATGCCCTTGAAGACATCGCCGGGGTTGGCAGTCTGGAATCGGTCGAGTTCTTCCTTGTCAACGTAAAGGTTGGAGACGTTTTTGGTGTAAACCTCTTCCTGCTTGATTTCGTCGCTATCCCCATCGGCGGTGACCAGGATGGGTTTGAGCTCTTCGGCAGCATCGGCATCAGGGGTGGCGAGCGTGTTTCGTTCAGCGTCGTCTGCCTGCGCTACGCCGGTGCAGGAAATTACCAGAGCCAAAGGGATCACGGGGTGTCTCCACCGATATTTCTGTGAGCTGTGCCTTCTTCTGGTAGGGGGTGTGGACGTCATGGACTGTTTTCTCCTAAACGAGTTTTACTTACGGCGGTGATGGATTAATCCTGCAAGGGTAATAGGGAGCCATCTTAGTGATAATGATTGTCATTTAGGTATGACAATTGTCATCACCTTTGTTCAGCTTTGATTTGTCCGCCAGAGCTAGTGTCTGCACGCCAATGAATAAGATCGATTATTGTTCGCATTGACGAGATTTGTTGTTTTAGATAGCCTGCTAGTGCATTTTTGGGAGATGAGCGTGGTCGATAAATTTGCAGGTGGGCTCAGGCTATGGGCTGGGCTGCTTTCCCTCTTCACCGTGAGCCTGGCTGTGAATGCGGACGACGGTATGGATCTATACGATTACGTGTTGGAAGCCCAACGCACTCAGGCTGAACTTCAAGCGCGTATTGACAACGCCGACGATGAGGTACGCGCCAGGCTTGACGCACTACGTCAGGCCCGTGAGGAGCTGCGTCGGCTAACGGCTTATAACGCTGAGCTGGCACCGCAGGTTGAGGGTCAGGCCAAGACACTTGAACGACGCCTTGCTGCGCTGGACAGCCTTGAATCCATGCTTGCTAATGCCGATCTGGGGCGTGCTGAAAAGCTTGAACGCGTGCTGGCCGCTTGGCGCAGCGAACTGGATTATGGTCTTGAGTTTGATTCCTGGCGTGCTGCTTTTACATCAATCTGCCGGAATTGTGATCGAGCAAGTCAAGGCTGTAGGCCACTGTTCACAACACGTTCAGAGCAAAAGGAAGAATCTAAAGCCATAATTCCTCATAAAGATGAATCGCTCATCCATGTGGTTTTACCGCTTACCTCGATAAAAGTTACCAACTTTATTAATACGAACCGGTGGTTTCTCGGCACCTCAGCAGCGCATTTCAGCGAAAGTTACCAACACTATTTTTCAGAGTCCCGTGCGCAAGCCAGTTTTATGCGACCTACAGGACTGATTTGTTACCAACTTTTTTATGCTTCCACAACACCGATGCCTAATTACTAGGATTAAAAAAATGCCCCTGTTATGCTCAGCCTAACGGGGGCATTTTTGCTATGAACATCAAGTCGTTAGAAACCTTCTTCTGGATTGCCAAACTGGGCAGCTTTCGAGCCACGGCGAAAAAGCTTTACGCCTCACAACCGACGATTTCTGCTCGAATTTCCGGCCTGGAAGATGAGCTTGGTATTGAGCTGTTCGACCGGTCTGGCCGCAACGCTGTGTTGACAGCCAAAGGTCGACAAGTGCTCTCTTACGCCGAGAAAATCCTCCAGCTTCACGCCGAATTACTCGATACCGTTGCTAGTCCGGATGCTATTCAAGGCACGATTCGATTGGGGGTTGCAGAAACCATTGCATATACCTGGCTCCCTGAGCTGATAGAAAGGATTAACGAAACCTACCCCGCCATAAACCTAGCAGCCTGTCGGACTTAACCAAGCAGTATCGACATGAGATAATCGGGGCA
>NZ_JBQDKB010000125.1:0-8625 GCF_052094685.1 Marinobacter sp. | reverse complement strand
GGACGAATGCCTGACGGCCAATGCTGCCGGGGCTATATCGGAAGTGGAATGCAGCAGTGAACTGTCGCAGATCATGGAAGGCAGTTACCTTAACGCAGAAACGAATGTCTCCAAGCTGGAGAACCTTTATCAGCGAGAACGAGGTGAGAGCGAGACCGGCGAAAAAGTTTACCGGCTATCAACCTATGTATCCGGGGTTGGCACTAAGTCCGGGAAGCCGGACGATGGTCCCAGTATGGGGCTTGGCTTGGGCGAACAAGGAATACTCAAAAAGATCGACGAAGGTTGCGGTGATCTGACTGTTGAAATTGGCGATTTTGTCAACGATTCAATCAACGAGCTGGTGCTTGATGTATTTGGCTTCAGCCGCGGAGCGGCCACAGCCCGACACTTTGTCAGCCGGGAGGTGCATGACACAACGGGCTCCTTGTATGGTGAATACAAAGGGGCTTTAGTCAGAGCATTCGAGCGGGAGGGCATCCCTTGGCCCGAGAAGGTTACCGTTCGCTTTGTCGGCTTGTTCGACACCGTTGCGGGGATTGCTGATTTGGGCAATCTGGACTTTTCAGCGCACGATGTTGAGACCGGACGTATCAACGTTAACCTACGGCCGGAGGATGCCGAACGGGTCGTTCAGTTTGTCGCACGGGATGAGCGCCGCCACAACTTCTCACTCAACAGCCTCCGGGGTAAGTCCGGCAACTTGCCGGACCACTTCAGCAAATGGATGCTGCCTGGTGCCCACTCCGATATTGGCGGTGGTTACCCGGATCGCTTTCACGAGCGTGTTGAAGTTCGCCCGCCTCTGGTAGTCAGAGGGAAAGATCGCCGCAACCCCGAAGCGAGTTTTGAATTTTCACGCATGTTGCAGGATCGTGCGCTGATTAAAAACGAAGGTTGGATAGGGGCATTGAATCCACTGGCTTCGCTGGAGGTTGAACAGGAACGCCCACCCGGTTTGCCCGGCGGCGATATAACGCTTCGTCTTTGGCTGGACCGCGAAGTTCGTGGCGAATATTCCCGTATCCCGCTCTATCTAATGCACAAGTTGGCAGTGGATGCTGGTGTGCCTTTCCAATCTATCAACCCAGAAGTAGAGGGCCTTTCTTTACCGCAAGAATTAATGACTGTTGCCAGAAACCTTGCCGCCCACGTTTGGCATGGCAGTGACTTGCTGATGACCTCAGAGTCCAGAGCTTTGCTGAAGCAGCGATACGTTCACCATTCGGACCACTATCTGAAGCTTGGGCCGATTTATCCCTTTAAACCGGCCAAATATGGCAAACGGGCCGTCCATCCCAATGAAGGGCAGTGGATCGAGGCACAATATAATGAGTATTAAACATCTGGCGGTCAGTTTCTGTTTTTTGGTGCTTCTCGGGTGTTCGGAGCAAACCGAGTCTGTAGGGTCAGTGGATGGCTCAAATTCTACTTATCGAAGTATAGGCGTCGTTGCTCCCGAACACTACGATGTCTGGGTGGATAAGTTCTTTATCGAATCGCTGTCCGAAAATGTTGGGTGGCGCCGACCTTTTGGATTCGTCTCTTGTTGCTGGAAAAGTCCCCCACTCTCCCGCGCGGAGTGGCAAACAACTCCCGAGTTGTTCCTAATTCGCTGGTTTTCGTTCGCAGAGCAACAGTCTTACGAGGCTGTGATCAAACTGGATAAACCTCATGAGATTGCAGACCAAATGAAAGAGGTGGCTCCCTTTGAGCGCTATGGTGAGATCGTTGAGCGCCCACGTTACAACCTTGTTTTTGGCCTTGCACCGGGTGGCACAGTAGTTCTGTGGATAATGAATCGGGCGGAAAATGCCATTGAAGTAGGCCGTTACAAGGCGAAGCCGTTCAACAACGAGAAATCAGACTACTCTCAATGGGTAGATGAATATCTGGAGAAAGAAGGCGAATATCTCCGGAAAAACGGGATCAAACTAGATGGCTGGTAGGTATATAGTATTACAGTTTGGGAGTCAGTCACCACATAACCATGCCATGCACCGGATGCCAAACCCTCCGCTTCGCTCCGGTTTTGTCACCGGTGATGGCGGGCGTTATGTGGTGCCAACCATGCTAGAATCGCGGGTTTTGATCAATATTTAATCACGGGTAGCCAGGACGCTACTCATCACAGAAAGGAACTCTCACCATGAGCAATCTGATTGCCGCCTGCGTCGGCGACATGCACGTTTGTCCGATCAAAGGGCATGACTCCTCCCCCATCATGCCAAACGGCTCCAACATCCTTGTTGAAGGTAAACCTATTGCCCGGGTAGGCGATGTCACCGGCTGCGGCGCCGTCATTACCCAAGGCTACCCGCTGGCGTTGGCCGATGGTATGCCGGTAGCCTTTCTTGGTAGTCCCACCAGCCATGGCGGCTCCATTGTCAGCGGTAATCAGCGAGTGATTTTGGGTGTTGCCACCACTACCGCACCGGTTGTGGACTTCGCCATGGCGGGCGCGCTGGATGATAAAGGCCAGCTTACCCCTGCTGCCAAGGAGTTGCTGGACAAAGACCCACAGGAGTTTGTGCGCAAAGCGGCACAGAAAGGCGCGTTGATTGACGAAGGCTTGCCGGACGAGTCATCGGATGGCTCGCCCGAAGAAGAGAATCGCCCCAAAGTCCGGGTAGAGGCTGGCATCTTTTTCGATGGTACAGGTAATAATCGCGGCAACACCCGTGCTTACCAGCAGGAGCTTGATAAATGCCTGACAGCCAATGCCGCCGGAGCCATATCGGAAGAAGAATGCAGCAGTGAGCTGTCGCAGGTTATGGAAGGCAGTTATCTCAATGCCGAAACCAACGTTTCGAAGCTGGAAACGCTTTACTTCAAGGACACCATAGAACAAGACGGTACCCCAACTCACCGGCTGTCTGTTTATGTTTCGGGAGTGGGTACCAAGTTTGGTGAGCCCGACGATGGTTTGAGTATGGGGTTAGGTCTTGGGGAACAGGGCATCCTCAGGAAGATTGATGAAGGTGCAGAGCAACTCACCTTTGAGATTGCCAACCGAGTCAATGACTCCATTGACGAGTTGATCATTGATGTATTCGGATTTAGTCGGGGCGCGGCAACAGCGAGGCATTTTGTCAGCCGAGAAGTATACGACACTACGGGCTCTTTATACGGTGAGTACAAAGGTGCGCTGGTCAGAGCGTTCGAGCGCGAGGGTATCCCATGGCCCAAGAAAGTGACAGTTCGGTTCCTGGGGTTATTCGACACCGTTGCCGGCATAGCCGATGTGGGCAATCTGGATTTTTCCGCCCACGATGCGGAAACGGGACGTATCAACGTCAATGTAAAACCGGAGCATGTCCAGCGGGCCGTCCAGTTTGTTGCGAGAGATGAGCGCCGGCACAACTTCTCGTTAAACAGTCTGCGAAGTGAATCGGGCAATTTGCCCGGGAATTTTAGCGAATGGGTTTTGCCTGGTGCGCATTCCGACATTGGCGGAGGATATCCAGAACAATTCCATGAGCGAATTGAAGTGCGTCCGCCGTTAGTGATCACGGGCAAGGATCGTCGAAATCCAGAGGCCAGTTTTGAGTTCTCTCGCATGTTGCAGGAACGAGCCCTGATCAAGGCCGAGGGCTGGATCGGTTCCCTTAATCCATTCGCCAGCTTGGACATCGAACAAAAGCGCCTGCCCATGCTGCCCACTCAGCCGAGTCTGAGCGGAAATAACGTTGCTTTGCACCTCTGGCTTGATCGGGAGGTTCGGGGCGAATACTCCAGAATTCCCCTGTACCTGATTCACAAGCTGGCCGTTGATGCCGGTGTGCCTTTCCAGTCTATTAACCCTGATGTAAAAGGCTTTTCAGTACCACAAGAACTTGTAACCGTTGCCCGAACCCTTGCTGCTCACGTCTGGCACGGTCAAGAGTTGCTGCTTTCACCCGAGTCAAAAGCTCTACTCAAACAACGATACATACATCATTCCGATCATTATCTGGAAATGGGGCCACTTTACCCGTTCAGGCCTGCGAAAAATGGCCGTCGGGCTGTTCACCCGAATAAAAGCGAGTGAATAAATGGAGACTTCTATGAATATTAAGGGTTGGGTGGTCAGTCTCTGTATTCTGGTGTTGGTTGGGTGTTCGGAACCAACGGAATCAGAGGGGCCAAGGCACGGCCCAAACAGCACGTACCGTAATATCAATGTGGTTGCACCTAAGCACTACGATGTCTGGGTGGATAATTTCTTTGTCGAGTCCTTGTCTGAGAATGTTGGCTGGCGGGCGCCTATTGGCATAGTTTCGTGTTGCTGGAAAAAGCCTCACGGGGCTTCGGCCGAATGGCAAACGATGCCGGAAGTCTTCCTGATCCGCTGGTTCGCGTTTGCGGAGCAGCAATCCTACGAGGCCCTGATTAGACTAGAAAACCCGGACGAGATTGAAGCAAAGATGAAGGCAGTTGCCGCATTCGAGCGCTTCGGCGAGATAGTGGAACGCCCACGCTACAACCTTGTCCTTGGTTTAGCGCCGGGCGGCACAGTGGTCGTATGGATTATGAACCGGCATGAGAACGCTATCGAAGTTGGTCGCTTTAAAGCCAAACCATATGATAACCAAGAATCAGATTATACTCAGTGGGTCAATGAGTATCTCGAGAGAGAGGGCGATTACCTCAAAGAGAACGGTGTGAAGCTAGATGGCTGGTAAAGTGGTAGGCTCGAAACCGTAGGAGTAAGTCACCACATAACCATGCCATGCACCGGATGCCAAACCCTCCGCTTCGCTCCGGTTTTGTCACCGGTGATGGCGGGCGTTATGTGTGGGGAGGAGATATTGGAATCAGCTAGTACTTTAAAGGTTCTTCGATCTGCTCTGAGATTGGTTTACGAGGAACACATCGCTCGCCTTTTGGCTATTCCAAGTCCTTTTCTAGAAGCTATGACTCCTGATAGACGAATAATTTTTCAGGACGTTTTCGAGGGCTACAACAAAGGGATTGAGGCGGAAATTTCCCGCTATGGTGACTGTCTTCGATCCGAATTAACTGAGGTTTTGGAAAAGGGGCACGCCAGTGGCTGTTTGCCGGCTAAAGAAGCTGTTATTGAGGTTGTCAGTGACTTCATCGAGCCCGGCTTGTACAAAATGAGATTCGAAAAGTTCCTCGAATCAATTGATCGAAAATTTGGGCAATACGGTACAGACTCTGGTTTGGCCAGTTATAGGCTTGAGATACCAAGGTCAACTGCACAGGTAGGTGCGCAGAATGGTTGCAAAAGGGTTCACAGGCTCCTCCTTAGCACCACCGACACCGTCTATCTAAGCCAGGCCAATACGAGTGAGAAAGAGCAAGAAGAGCGCGGATTTTATCGTCGAATCAATGATATATACGATGAGCATCCTGCACTTTTTTGGCTAATGGCGCTTGCTATCTCCGTATTTTTGGGTGTAATTGCGCTATGACCGTCAAAGCACATAACCCATATGAGCCTTCTCGGAATCAATAAGCAATAGTCGTTTTTTGGCCGCGCCAGCGGCCAATCTAAACCCATGAGCGAGAACGCCTGCTTCGTCAGTCTCGTAGGGCTGTCAGGCACTTACAGCAAACACATATAGGGGCTCTCTTGTGTGGCTTTAGGCCACAGCCTGACCGGTCGTTCCTTCGGTGGGTCAGGGGCACCAGACATTCATCGGTTAACCGGTCACTGGCACTATTCAAACGACGGGCTGCAGGGCTCCAGTTAGGTTCAGGCTCAGGTCCGGTGTAAGCGCACTGGCTCATGGTATTAAGGCACGCCCACGGGCTGGCTAATCAAGTCGCTCTGGCTTCAACATCGGTGACAGAGAACTGCTTCGGTATCGGGTACCAGTCAGCGGACTCGCAGTCTTCACAGTCATCCTCTCTGATCCAGTTAGACATCATGCTCAGCCCGTGGCGTGACTAACCTTTCAGGAATCGTTGTTCATCGAACACCCTCTTGTCTTTGAGCATGAAGTAAGCTGCCCGTCCCAGTTTGTGGGCCAGCGCAGACAGGGCTTTGGGTTTGTTCATGCGTTTCTGAAGTTTTTCGACGTAGCGCTTGGCTTTATCGCTGTTACGGATAAACAGTACCGCTGCCTCGGAGAAGGCCCATTTCAGATGGGCATTACCGATTTTGTTTCCCTGAGTGCCATAGACCTTGCCGGCGGATTCCGCTTTGCACTTCACCAAGCGAGCGTAGGAGGCAAACTTCTGAACGGATTCGAAGCGTTGAATATCGCCGACTTCGTAGAGAATGGTCAGCGCCAGGATGCGGCCCACGCCCGGAATGGTTTTCAGCACAGTGAGTGAGGCGGGATCATGTTGTTTGGCTTGCTGCTCCAAGTGCCATTCGAGCTTTTTGAGCTCGTGCTGATAGCTGTCGACAATGGCGAGGTCCAGATCGACGTTGCGTTGAACGTCTGGATCGCTAAAGGCCGAAGTGAGTTGTGACCGCCCGCCCGGGTTGTTGAGGTTAGCCTTACTGGGTGGCAGGTTGTACTGGCTCACGGTATTCACGACGTGGGCTTTGAGCATGGCACCATGCTGGACAATGCGGGTGCGGCGTCGCAACAAGTCACGTGTGGCCCGCATCTTCTTCGGGTAGACGTAGGCCAGAGGGAAATTACCACCACGCATGAGCATCGCAATCTTGAAGGAGTCGATGCGATCATTCTTGGATTTGCCGCCGTGGATAGCCTTCATGTAGAGCGCATGGCCCAGGATGAAGTGGATGCCGTGTTCTTCACACAGATCCGAGACCCAATACCAGCAGTGCATGCATTCAACGCCAACGACAAGGTCATCACGAAAGGGTTCGAGAAGTGCCAGTAGCGGTTCCGGTCGGGCCTTGATCTCTTTGTGCAATAACACCTCGCCTTGCTGGTCGAGGATGCAGACGTATAGGCTGCGAGCGTGTAGGTCGATTCCACAATAATGACGATGAGTGCTATGGTAAAAGTTCATGAGTCTTCTCCCTTGTAGTGCTTGGTCGCCTTCCAGCTTAGCGGGTAACCGCCGGGCTGGGGAGAAGGCTCAATCAGTATCAAGTGCAGGCACGGCGACGGCTTTTCCATTGCGGCTTTGCCTCCATTCCAAAGCCGCGCATGCTGCGGGCGTTAACCCTTGTGGCCACCACCTTGCAAAACTCCGTCAATGACGTATATTTATTGTCATGTTTACTATCATCGAAACCCCTACATTTGAAGCGGATGCCAGAAAAATCTGGACTGAGGAAGAGCGAAGCGCTTTCTGTGCCTGGCTTGCGGCAAGTCCGGAAATTGGCGACCCCATTCCGGGTAGCGGCGGATGTAGAAAGGTTCGTTGGTCGGTAGCGGGTTCAGGGAAGCGTGGTGGGGTGCGAGTCATTTACTTCACCAAGCTGGCAAATGGTGAGATCTGGTTATTGGTGATCTACAAAAAAGCCGTCAGGGGCAACATACCCGCTCATATCCTGAAGTCGATTCGTGAGGTATTGGAAAATGAGTAACGAGACACTTAGTGCTGAGGAGCTTGGTAACAAGCTGCTCCAATCCGTCCAAGAAATGAAAGCGGGTAAAGCTGCACGAACCAGTCGTGTAGAACCTAATGAGGTAGCGCAAGCACGAGGTAAAACGGGCCTCACTCAGATAGAGTTTGCTGAGGTGTTGCATATTTCCGCGCGTACGTTGCAGGAATGGGAGCAAGGTCGACGTGAACCCTCTGGCCCAGCAAAAGCACTCATCGAGATTGCTTCCCGCCATCCCGAGGTTATTCGGGAAGGCCTTGAGCTACGGGGTTAACAAGCGGCTGTTGTCGGACGCGCCTACGCTGCGCTCCGGTGCTGGTTACTTTAGCGTTAGGAAACCGAGTTACCCATGAATAATAGACATCTTCTATAGTTAGGGTAGCCCCTAACACGGAGGTGCTTTATGAGCCGCAAGAAGCCCCAAGCCGACACTGAGGAATTGAGGCAAACTATGAGCACCTTCCAGACGAACTTCGTGGTGGCGAGCGACAAACCAAAATGGCGAACCCTGTTTGAAGGCTACGCTGAGTTCTATGGCGTACCCATGAGTGATGCCATCGCAGATGAAGTATGGAGCTGGCTATTAGACCCAAGCCACGTGCTTGAAGGATTGCTCACCCGCACCGATGTCGGTCTCGCGGTTGGTATGGCCCATGTTCGTGCTTGCCCTCGCCCTCTTGGGGGGAACGAAATTGGGTTCCTGGATGACATGTACGTGACCATGGATGCTCGCGGTAGTGGGGCCGCCGACGCTATATTCGAGAGTCTTCAGAGCCTCGCTCGCGAACGTGGCTGGTGTGCGATACGCTGGATCACACAGCACTTCAATGAGCGAGGTCGCGCCTTTTACGACCGGTACACCTCGGGGCCGAGCGATTTCATCATGTATCAGTGGAAGGAGTAACCCGCCATGCCGTCGCACCTTCGAATGTTCACGGTTCTTGCGCTCGGAATCATCATCTTAGCGAGCGATGCTTTAGCAGAAAATGCACCTCAGCAGAGGTACCCCGATGTCATTTCAGCCAAGGTGCGCGCCACCGGCGATAACAGCTTCGATTTTGACGTTACTCTCTCCTCACCCTACGACACGCGGTAATCCCCCCGAAAATCCAAGGTGTTCAAAAGTAGAATTTTCCGTAAGCTAA
>NZ_JBQDKB010000124.1:0-8655 GCF_052094685.1 Marinobacter sp. | reverse complement strand
CCGTAACCCGGTCGTCAAATACAAAACATTCACCTTTCCAGAGACTTTGCTCTTCCGGCACCTCTTCCAGATATTTCAAAATGCCGCCTTTAAGGTGATAAACCTCCTCAAAACCCTGCTCTCTCAAATACGCCGTGGACTTTTCGCAACGAATGCCACCGGTACAGAACATGGCAACCTTTTTATGCTTGGCCGGATCAAGGTTCTGTTTCACATAATCTGGAAACTCGCGGAAGGTATCTGTTGCGGGGTTAACGGCATGCTTGAACGTGCCAATTTCCACTTCGTACTGATTACGAGTATCTACAAGAAGAACCTCTGGGTCTGAAATCAGAGCATTCCATTCGTCTGGCTCTACATACGTGCCAACGATCCGTTTAGGATCAATGCCATCCACCCCCATGGTGACAATCTCTTTCTTGAGCTTTACCTTGGTTCGTTTGAACGGCTGGGTATCTACAAACGATTCCTTGTAATCGATCCCTTCAAAGCGCTCATCACTGGCCAGCCAAGCCTGCACCGTATCGATACCCTGCCGGTTTCCGGCAATCGTGCCATTAATGCCTTCTCGAGCCAGCAACAAGGTGCCGTGCACGCCGTTGGCGAGCATCGTTTCTAGCAGTGGTTGGCGAAGGATTTTGTAATCATTCAGAACAGCAAACTTATAAAGCGCACAGACAACAACGTTGTTGCTCATAGAGATTCTCCTGCGGACCGGACCGTAAATCCGGAGCATGGCTTGTATATCTGGAAGGCCGAAGCCTGAGAGGGAGCAAATTTTAACCCACTCAGGCTTTTGTTCAAGTCAGGGCTGACCGAAGCGACGGGAAAAGGTTATTTGTTGGTACGGGAAAGCTCCCGCTCCACAACGGCCGAAAGCTGTCCCCAGCCTGGGCGGGTGAGGCGAATGTTATCCACCAGCACGGTTGGTGTGCTGGTTACCTGCAACTGCATGGCAACACGACGGCTATCTTCAACGGCTTCACGGTGCAGTTCGCTTGTCATACAGAGACGAAAGCGACGCTCCTCAAGCCCTATCTCGTTGCCATACCGAGTAAAGGTGGCTGTGGGATCGTTTGATCCACTCCATTCTGATTGCGAGTCATAGAGGCGGTCGTGCATATCCCAGTACGCACCTTGGTCGCCGGCACATCGCGCCGCTTGTGCCGCAGGAAACGCGTTCTGGTGCTGCCGCAACGGTAACTCAAAATACACGAATCGGACTTTCCCCGCGTCCACATACTCCCGCTTTAGCCGCTTGCTGGCCTTGGCAAACGCGCCACAGGCCGGGCATTGGAAGTCTGCAAACTCCCGCACAACAACGGGCGCATCTTCAGCACCCACAGAAACGCCGTACTGGTCCAGTTCCACAGGAAAAGCCTCTGCGCCAGGCACGGCAACCGGCAGTTCGCCAGATGTGGGCTTAGGGGCAGCCGTTAGAAAGAATACACCCAAAATAATGCTGGCCAGAATCAGCACGCTTACTCCGATAACCAAAGGCTTTCGTGAACTGGCCTTCGGCGACGGCGCGCCAGTTTGTTTACGACGATTAGCTTCACCCATTGTGCACTCCTTTGTTGTTCTCGATACATAACTCGGTGTTTGCGTAGCTGGCGAACATTCCCACGATCGCTCAGGCAGGCTAAGATCCTTTATATCCTACAAAATTTCCAATACAAATGAAGGAGATCTCATGTCACTTCCTGCTTTTCGCACAGATTCTCTCAGCCTGCCTTTGGTCGCGGCGCCCATGTTTCTGATTTCAGGTCCTGAAATGGCGCTTGCGTGCTGCCGGGAAGGCATAGTTGGCAGCTTTCCCGCTCTCAACCAACGCACAAGCGAAGGGTTTGAAGAGTGGCTGATTCAGATGAATGAAGATCTCGGGAAGCTGAAAGAAAAAAACCCCGAAGCCAACATTGCCCCCTATGCCGTCAACCTGATCGTGCACCGCTCCAATCCTCGCTGGCAGGCTGATCTGGAATTGTGCGTAAAGCATGAGGTACCCATCATCATCACCTCGCTGGGCGCAGCCAGCCAGGTGGTCGAAGCTGCGCACAGCTATGGCGGCGTAGTCTTCCACGACGTAACCAATCAAAAACACGCTCGCAAAGCTGCCGAAGCGGGCGTAGATGGCATTATCGCGGTCTCAGCCGGTGCTGGTGGCCATGCAGGCACCATCAACCCTGTTGTGCTGGTGCACGAAATTCGCGAAGTGTTTGATGGCATCATTTTGCTGGCCGGCGGGCTCTCCCGTGGCGAAGACGTACTGGCCGCACGGGCCTTGGGCGCAGACTTAGCCTATATGGGCACGCGCTTCATCAACACCACAGAATCCAGGGCGGAAGACGCCTACCGCAACATGGTTATCGAAGCTGTATCCGGCGATATCATTCATACTCCGGCGGTTTCAGGCATACCCGCGAGCTTTATGCGGCAAAGCCTAGAGGCCGCGGGTTTTCCCATGGATAAACTAAACCAAGCGGGCGAGATCAATTACGGTGAAAAGCTCAAGCCAGTGGATGACGAAGCCAAAGCTTGGAAAACCGTATGGTCAGCTGGTCAGGGGGTCAGCCAGATTACCGACGTAGTGAGTGTGCAAGCACTCGTATCACGCCTCAAACAGGAATATGCAGACGCACGGGTGCGCATCTGCGGTTAAACAGGCTCAACGTTTTAAATCAAGGCCTCCCATTACGTTACACGCGGAATTGGGAGGCCTTGGTCTGAAGTGCAGCAAGCAGCTCGCTGATTTTCGAACTGGCGTTGTCTGAGCGTTGAATGGCCTCAACCGTGGTCGAAGATGACCGGGCGATATCCTCAATGCTAACGCTGAGCTTGCCGGCCTGCTGGCCCTCCTGTTCCGCCACAGACGAAATGCTCAAGGCCTGCTCTTGCAAGCTATTGAGCAACTGGTTGATCTGATCGAAATGCTCATCCGCCCGGCGGAACTCGGCAGACGATTCCGCAACCTGCTCCGACACATCACCAATTACCAAGACAGCCTGTTTGCTGCCTTGCTGCAACTTCGCAATAATGGCTTCAATTTCGGTGGTGGACTTCTGGGTTCGGCTAGCCAGGGTTCTCACCTCATCGGCAACTACCGCAAAACCTCGGCCCGACTCCCCCGCCCTCGCAGCCTCAATGGCCGCATTAAGAGCAAGAAGGTTGGTTTGCTCCGCAATGGCGCCGATAACCGACAGCACAGATGCAATTTCTGTGCTTTGGTTGTTGAGTGTACTAACCGCTGCCACGGCTTTTTCCACGTTTGATACCACTTCATCCAAACGATCGCGCACGTTCCGTGATATCCCTGCGGTCGCCTCACTCTCAGCGCTCACGCTGCGCACAGCACCGGCAACCTCCTGAATATTGCCTGCAACGCCGGCAATGCTATGGGACATAGCCGCCATAGTTTCAGATACTTGGGCCACTTCCTGCTGCTGAGCATTAACCGCCGAAACCGCATCCCGGCTCACTTCTCCCTGGGCTTGAGCTTGCCCGACGGCAGACTCTGCAGAACTCTTAACATCGGATACCAATTCCTGAATGCGGGCAATAAACTGGTTAACACCTCTAGCCATTTCAGTCAGTTCATCGTTGCCCTTCAGATTCACGCGGCGGGTCAGATCGGCTTCTCCATCGGCAATACCACGAATGGCGGAGTTCAGGCGTAGAATTCTTGGCAGCACGCCCCCACCGAGCACAATCGCCATCAAAATCAAGAGAATAATCATAGAACAGACAGCGACTACGGTTAGGCTAGACGACAAGCCAGATGCTTCTTCCCGAAGGGCATCTACTGTATTGCTGATACTCGATTGCGTATCTGCCCCCATGGCCGCCAACTGCTGTTGCAGCCGCTGATTAACCTGATCGGTTTCCGCTTCAAGCATTTGGCCCGAGGCATCGATAGTACCCGCCAGGGTCGCGCTGAACTCTTCTTCCAACTGAGCAAGATCGCGGTTAATGCCCTCTAGTGACAGCCCAAGCTTCAACTGCCCAATAGCGGAACCTTTTGGCTTTATATCAGCAGTAATGATGACAATATTCGGATCGCGGCTTGCCGCATCCAGCACGCGGTTGGCCGCCCCACGGCCATCGCCCTGTTTCATCAGTTGGACCACACGCTCATCGGTACGATCAACGTACCGAGTCATGCGCTCGCCATACTGATCGAAATACACAGCAAACAGCACCGAGTCTCTAGCGTCTGCCAGCTCTACCAGATCAGTCAGCCGAGGCACGTCTCTGTCCCAGATTAGCGGTGCAGCAACCGCTGCCAGCACCTCTGCCAACCCTTGTGTTTCAGCCATAACTGCGTTGCGCACGTTCTCTGCAATTCGTTGCTGCTGCTCGGTTTGTTGGCGCGTAAGTTCTGCAGCCAGCTCGCCAATACTTTCCTCACGCATGGTTTCCAACCGCACACGAACATCGTCCCGGGTTTTTTCAAAGGAGTCGCTGAGCTGATCACTGCTCGCTTCAAGTGCTGAGCCCGCGGTACTGACCAAGCGATCAACCTGTTCTGAGATTAACCACTGGCTAATCAAAACTTGTGCCAGCCCCGCGACAATCAAAACCAGAAAAACAGGACGAAGCAGCCTGCTGGAGATCAGACTTTTTAGGAAACGAGAGGCCATTGGAGCTCCACTATCACGTTTACTCAGGTATCCAGAGTATTTGTTTTTGTACCCGCTATGGTGCGGCTAACTATAGTTGTAGCAAAACAAGCGAAGAAGGGGAGCTTCTTTATGTAGGGTTTTGTTGCGGGTAAGAGTACGGGAGGAAAAAGCGGAGGCGATCTATCTTTAGACTGCCTCAGCTACAATACACTCAGTCCAGCTGAATCTCGGTAGCTCTGTAGCCAGTACCAACCGGAATTTTCTCATATTTTACTTCCAGAGAAACTTTTCCAGGCCCTGCCAATTTCACTTTAAGGTCATTGAGGCTGGTGTCTTTAAAGGTGGCTCCGACCGTACCAATCTTGAGGCCAAGTATGTTGATGTCCGAACCATCTATGCTATCAAGCGCTGCTTCAATCTCGTACTCACCGTCTTTCTCGGAGGTCTGTTCCAGCTCAACTTGTAGTGCTTCCACATACCTCAATCCTGACGGGTCTTTCTTTGCAAGCCCGGACACTTCTACCGATATGAACTGTGCCTCAGGAGGCGAGGGGTAAAGATCATTTGTCGTAAGTCTTTCGTCACTGTCGTCATCGGTAATTATCGTTCGTGACGTGACATGAATCCGCACCCCACCCGTCACGAAATGGTTCGTACTGCGATCAAAAGGCACATCAATATTACCCTCAACTTCAGCATCACCCTCACGAGCTTCAATTTCGCTAGCTAGAATCTCGGTTGGAGAAACAAACTTGCCTTCGACCTGTACCAACATGCCTGCTTTCAGGTCAGCAATGGTAATGTCATCCCGATCTGTATCGCCCGTTACCGTAATCGTAAGATCATTCAATCCGAACGATTGTGTGCGTTTGTTAAAATCAGACGACACTGGCCCAGCCAGTTCCATATCTTCGCCACGCCTCTGGTAGCGGCGGAAATCATCCCGTTGAATACGGCTAGCGAAGAGAACCCCGCCGACCAATTTACCTTCAACCTCAAAATAAGCGCTCTGCTCGTTCAAGTTTTCAGCCGAAAGCCCACTGCTAAACTCTGCGCTGCTAAAATCGATTGTGAGGCCATTCATTCTGAACTGAGTGCCTGTTAATGACCCGCTATCCACCGGCCCCTCTACTTCAACTGGATCGCCACCATAGTTTTTTGGATCAACGCCAATGTAGCTTGCCCGGTACTTGCCGTTCGCTTGCCGCCAAGCACTTACACGTACAAAATCGCCATCCGAAAAACTGGCAAATTGCTTTCCCTTCAATACCGTTTGAGCATCTGCAAACACAGGCTGATTGTGAATTTTGAATTCAAGCCGTTTCTCAGCGCTGTCAGTAGTCAAACCAGAAACTATGCCCCGCAAGCTGTCGTCATACTCCATAGATTTAGCTTGGCCAGTTCCATTTTTCTGCCATTTACCTTCAATCCGAAGAATCATCCCTTTTTGAAGGTCGCCTTCATTATCAAGACCGTCATTGCTTGTGACCTTCCGGTTCAGAATCTTGTCAGTAAAGAACTCCACCCCATTCACAAACACACTACCAAACCCCGAAACGGGCCCAACACTGGAGCCGGTGCCGCGAATTCCACCATCCGCTACTGTGGTCTCGCCGCCACACGCTGAAAGCAGGCTAAAAGTGAGTGCGGCCGCCAATGTGGTCAGCAGGCGTTTTCGGGATGTAAATTTCATTGTGCTCTCCGTATCGGATAGCGCCGCTGCGCGGCGGCGTCCGGGAATACTGATATCAAGTTTCGTCGCTCTGTCGCCTGCCAACACTTCTGCCGGGGCTGTGCGTTTGGCGTCTCACCCTAGGTGAGGTTTCAAAACTGGGGACGTCGTGCACATAAGTGCTTCGTCTTAGCAGCACGTGGCCACTGCTCAACTGCTCTATAATGCCTTTGCGTAGTAACTCATTAAGAACCACGGTGGGTGCAAACCCCGGGTTCACCGCCTTTACAAGCTGGCTGAAGGTGGGCTCGCTCTGGTTGTTCACCGCCAGCAGAACCGGGTGCAAGTTCTCATCAAGAAACGCCATAGCGCTGATCCAATGGCTCACAACTTCGCGGCTCGGGGCAGACAAAATGGTGCTTGCCAGTTCGGTAGGTTCCCAGCGACACAAAAATTTAGGCTGGCTGCTAGAATTCATGATGTTTTCTCTCTTTTAGAGCCGGGCTGAGGTGCTTCTTTAAACGCTGCTTCTTCAAAATAGAAGACACTCACACCTGTTCTGAACGAGTCGTGCCGTGAATCATTAGGCAGGTTGCCCGACACATCACGATCTTTTGGCCCCAGCCACGAGTCCAATTGTTCCAGCAGTGCCTGGGATTGCTCCGCAGCATGCTTGCGCCAAGCCTCCATAACGTCCGGAGGAATGTTGTTGTACGTCAGTGTGCGCTGGAACAACGGCTGTCGGCCGCCTTCGCCACAAACCAAGTTGTGATCTACTGTGGCTATAAGATCTGATACGTCCTCACCGAAGATCTGGAGCATTTCTTTGCTGTCTCCGGCTGGCACGTAGGCTCTTTGCTTCAGGGTTAGCTTGCCGGTATCGCTATCTACAGACACCACGCCAACCCTTAGCAATTCATCAAGTACAGAACGCGGGGGCATATCGCCGCTGTACTTCTTTGCCAGTTCGCAAAAACTCAGCGGCCCATCAAATGCAAGTATAGCTGGCTCGCCTACTGAATCTTGAAAGGTGGCATCGTGCACCCAGCCTGAAACCACGCGGGAGGCACGATTGGTATGCAGAATATCCGATTTACCCGTGTGCTGCCCGGCAAGAATTTCCCGCTGACGCTTAACCTCTTTGCGCGTCAACCCTGTCATGACCGCCGCACCAGAATCGGTAGGCTTGCGCCGTTCACCGGGGAAGTCCTCCAGTGCTGCTTCCACGTAGGCTCGCTTAACCAATTCAGAAAATTCCCCGTAAGGAATACCGTTACGCAGCAGCAACCTCGCAAGAGGTCGCAGAATGCGGAACAGGGCCTGATGCAATGGATTGATGTGAGCTTCTTTCATATTTGGGATTGTATTCCCATTGTAAACAGAGGGCCAGACTCTCTGTGTTACCAGTCAGTCCAGCCCAAAATTCGGTGGAGAGCAATCGCGTTTAATCGTCTACCTCGATCTTCACGATGCGGTACTCACCACCTTCCTTCTTATACTCGATCTCAACTTCGTCGCCTTCCTGGAAGCCCGACAGGCTTACATCAGCCTGAAGCTCTAACCCCATCACCGTGATGGATGTATCGGTAAGGCTGCTAATTTTGCCTTCCAACTCCAGCTCACCGCCATCATCGCGCTCAATGTAAAACGCAACCAGGCCCCCGCCATTTTCAGCAGTCTCTCGGCCTTCAATCTCGAGATAGTCACCCACGTTCAGAGTCTCAAGATCCTGAGTGCGCATGGTTACAGATTCTTGGGCATCTTCAGTTTCTTCATCTTCAACCAGTGTGCTGTCGGTCAGCATGACTCGCACGCCGCTGACGACAAGAACTTCACCGCCGCGCTCTTTGTTTTCGATAAAGCCGGACAACTCAGCATCGCCGTCACGCATTTCAATTTCTTCGGCAACAATGATTCCGTTCCGGTATTCGCCCTCTATCTTGATTTCAGCGCCTTCGGTGAGGCGATCCAGAATAATGTCATCGTCAAGATCCGTATCCTCGTTCACCTGAATGGCAAAACCATTGAGCTGGAACTGGCGGGTGCTTTCGTCGTATGCCACGGTAACGGCACCTGATATCTCAACGTCATCGTTATTGTCGAATAGGTCGTCTTCAAACTCGACTTCCTCGGCAATCAACTTGCCATCTACAAGCTTGCCTTCAACCTCAACAACCACGCCGTTTTTCAGATCGTCTTGGACGCCGTCGTCAAATTCTGCTGAGGTGAAATCAATAACCAACTCTTTGAATTTGAAGGTTTGCGTATCTGCATCAAGGTTTGAAACAACACCCTCTACTTCCACTTTGTGCCATTCGCCAACCCAGCCACTGCCGATTTCTTTCGCGCCCACAAAGGTTGCCT
>NZ_JBQDKB010000123.1:0-8656 GCF_052094685.1 Marinobacter sp. | reverse complement strand
CTGTGCGGTGAACTTCTGGCGTTCACGCTCAAGGTGCTTGTGCCAGTCTTGCTGTTCCTTCTCCAGCTTGGCACGGGCTTCGGCCAGCAGGCTGTCGCGCTGATCCTCTGATTCTGTCAGGGCGCGTTTGAGCACGGCATCCTGGTCAGACAGCAGCTGCTGTTTCTGCTGGCGAAAGTCCGCTTCGACGGCCTGGGCTTTTTTCTCGGCCTCCCCGGCCTCGGCCATGCGGTGGGTTATTTCAGCCTCGCGGGCATCGATACCGTCAAGAATCGGGCGATAGAGAAAGCGCTTCAGCAGCCACACCAGCACCAGAAAGTTGGCGATCTGTGCGAATACGGTAATCCAGTCAATGGACATGGTCGGCTTTAGCCTCCTGCGGCAACCTGCATGGCATCCCAGAACGGGTTGGCGAAAATCAGAATCATCGCCACCACAAAACAGTAAATGGCGGTGGATTCGATCATCGCCAGGCTCACAAACAGGGTGCGTGACAGGGTTGGGGCTGCATCCGGCTGCTGCGCGATGGCAGCGATCGCAGCAGCGGCTGCGCGCCCCTCACCCAGAGCGGGGCCAATGGCACCGATGGCGATGGTCAGGCCGGCGGTAAAAATCGAAATGGCCGCAATAATGGCAAGATCGGTCATGACTTATCCTCTTTTTTAAGAAGTGGGTGGTCTGGTTCTGCCGTCGCAGATGAAATGTAAACGGTGGCGAGAATGGCGAATATGTACGCCTGAATCATGCCGGTTAATAACCCCAGCATGTCCATAACCACCGGGAAGAAAAACGGCGCGACGGTCAACAGGATGGCCGCAATGACCGCGCCGCTCATCACGTTGCCGTATAGGCGGATGGCCAGCGAAATGCCGCGGGAGAACTCACCGATAATATTGAACGGCAACATGATGATCGATGGCTCGATAAAGGTTTTCAGGTAGTGCTTTACACCACCGCTGGCTATGCCAAACACCGGCACGGCTGCCAGCACAGACAAGGCCAGTGCCGCCGTGGTGGACAGCGACGATGTGGGCGGCGAAAACCCGGGTATCACCAGCATCAGGTTCGACAAGGCGATGAACAGGAACAGGGTGCCGGCAAAGTACATAACGTGGCGTGCCGAGTTGCGGGTGACCTCCTCGATCTGGCTCTGGATCAGCTTTACGATCACTTCCAGCGCAGTGCGCCAACGATTGGGCGGCACATCCGGGCGCAGGTTGCGGGTGATCAGCATGGAAATACCCACCAGCAACGCCATCACAATCCAGGTGTTGACGATGGTGGCGTTAACCTCCCAGCCTGCCAGTGTGAACACAATAATGTCATCGGGGGTAAGCTGCATTATGTGCCCTCCTGAGTGGCTGCAGTAGGCGCCTTGCTGATCCTGACCCAGAACACGGCCACCAGCCGCGCCAGGAAAAACGCCAGGGCGTAGCCGGCGATGGCCCAGTTGCTGCTGGCTGAAGCGGTTACCAGGAAACCAACGCCAAGCAGTATCGCAATCCGGCAGAAAGAGCTGGCCATCAGCCAGAGCCCGGGGCTGTCAGAGGCCAAGGCGCGTCGCATGCCCCAGGCCAGCCCTATGAAGAACAATGCGCTGACGGGTAAGCCAAAAGAAAATCCCAGCAGCACCGCGTGCCAATCTAGCGTTATCACCGTTTGTCTCCTTTCTGATCCGGCCCTTCCCGTTCGATCCAGCCCCAGGCAATGATGCCGCCGACAACCACGCCGCCCAGAATCAGTGCAATGGGCCATGAAAAGTTCTGGGGTGCGACCTTGTTCAGCCATAAGCCCAGAAAGGCGCCAGCCACGGTGGGTACCGCGATCGACCAGCCAATGATTCCGAAGGCACCCAGCCCCCGCAGAGGGCTGACCCCTGGCTCGCCCCGTGCACGCTTCATGCGCTCGGCACTGCGCCGGATATCGTCTGCGGAACGATCTTTTTTTGGGCTCATACCGTGGGTTTCCGCAATTCACCAAAGCGCCGTACTAGGCCTGCTTCCAGCCGGGATAGGGCTGAACGTGCCACTCGTTCTTCTTCGTCCACTTCGATAAACGCAGCCTGTATGGTTTCGTTCAGGGATTCGAGATCCTGGCCTTGCACACCGCGGCGTATGGCAATGTCTACCTGGTGGCCTTTTTTCATCAGCACACCTTCGTCCACGCCAAAGAAGGCTTCGGTGCCGTCGGCTGAGGTGAGAATCAACACCGAGGGCACCAGTGCCGTAACAAAATCCGTATGATTCGGAAGCATGCCGAAAGCACCGTTTTGCGCGGTAGCAAACAGCTTTTTCACGCTCCCTTCGAACAGCGTTCGGGTGGGCAGCCGCAGCGTTACCTGCATAGACTCGGCAAGACTCATGATGTTTTCTCCAGATCTTTTAGAGAGCCAATCATGTAGTAATCGGTTTCGTTGTCGTGAAACTCGGTCTGATTCAGGATGGTTTCGCAGCCGTCCAGGGTGTCCTTGATGGACACGCGCCTGCCGCTGTCGCCGGTCAGCGCACCGACGGTGAAAAACGGCTGCGTGAGAAAGCGTTCAAGCCGCCGCGCCCGCGCTACGGTGGCCCGGTCTGCGGCCGAGAGTTCTTCCATGCCCAGCATGGCAATAATGTCGCGCAGGTCTTCGTATTCGGCGAGGGTACGCCTTACCGCCCGGGCAATGTCATAGTGGCGCTGACCAACAATGGCCGGCGTCAGCATAACGGAGGCAGAGCCAAGGGGATCCACGGCCGGGTAAAGGCCTTCACTGGCGCGCTTGCGCGACAGCACCACCGAGGCGGAAAGGTGCGAGAAAATATGTGCTGCTGCCGGGTCGGTAAAATCATCTGCGGGCACGTAGACCGCCTGAATGGAGGTGATGGCACCGTTGCGTGTGGATGTAATGCGCTCCTGCAACGTCGCCAGTTCGGTAGCCAGCGTGGGCTGGTAGCCAACCCGGGAAGGCATGCGCCCCATCAGCCCGGAGACTTCGGAACCCGCTTGTACAAAACGGAAAATGTTGTCGATGAGCAATAGCACGTCCTGCTTCTGATCGTCGCGGAAATACTCCGCCATGGTGAGCGCGGTTTTGCCCACCAGAAACCGTACTCCCGGGGCTTCGTTCATTTGCCCGAACAGCATCACAGTTTTATCCCGCACACCGGCATCGCCCATCTCGCGGTAGAGCTCTTCTGCCTCTCGCGAGCGTTCGCCAATGCCGCAGAACAGGCTCACGCCCTGATAATGCTGAACTGTGTTATTAATCAGTTCAGTGATCAGCACGGTTTTACCTACGCCAGCACCGCCGAAGAGCCCGGTTTTGCCGCCGCGCTCAATGGGAGACAGCAGATCGATGGCTTTGATGCCGGTTTCCAGAATATCGCTGTGGATTACGCGGTCTTCCAGCGCTGGTGGTGGCTGATGGATGGAGCGACGCACTGTCGCGGCAGGGGCCGGCTTATCGTCAATAGGCTCGCCAAACACATTGAGCATACGGCCCAACACGGTATCGCCGACCGGAACCTGGATCGGTGCACCGGTGGCCCGAACTTGCATGCCCAGCCCCAATCCGCGCACTGGCGCCAGGGCCATACAGCGCACGGCGCCGCTTTCCAGAAGCGAGGTGACTTCCAACGCCAGACTGCCGGCGTAGACGAGATCGTGGATGCGCGGCGAGGTTCCGGGAAATTTCACATCGACAACGCCGCCGCGAATTCCTACGATCTGTCCAACATCAACGACCTGATTCGACATGAATAACGAGCCCAAGCCATTAAGAGTTATTGGTGATGAGCGTGCCTGCACGCCCAACCAGAATATCGAGCGCATCCTCTAGTCGGCCAATGCCGCTGATGCCACCAGAGGCTGCAAAGTCAGAAGCGGCCGCCACCTTTGGCCCCATGGAACCGGCGGGCACATCCAGTGTTCTGGCCTGCTCCGGGGATACTTTTCGAACGGGTGCGGCGGTAGGCGTGCCAAAGTCACGATAGACCGCATTCACGTCGGTTAACAACAGCAGGGCATCGGCGTTCAGTTCCCGTGCCAGCAAAGCACTGGCAGCATCCTTGTCGATCACCGCTTCCACGCCGGTCATACTGCCGTCGTTACGGCGCAGTACCGGAATGCCGCCGCCTCCGGTACAGATAACAACCACCCCCTGATCCAGTAGCAACTTCAGCACCCGCATATCAGGTATTTCTTTCGGCGCCGGCGAAGGCACCACTCTGCGCCACTTGTCGCCATCGGCAGCAATGTGCCAGCCCGCAGCCGCAGCCCGGGATTCAGCTTCTGTCTTATCATAGACCGGGCCAATAAATTTGGTCGGGGTTTTGAAGGCAGGATCGTCCCGGTCGACAACCACCTGGGTGAGTAGGGTTGCCACAGGGCGGTCATGGCCAAGGGCATTCTCCATCTCCTGCTCGATCATGTAACCGATCATACCCCCGGTCTCCGCACCCAATACATCCAACGGATAGGCTTCCTCCGGTTTGTAAGCGGCACCCTGTAACGCCAGCAAACCTACCTGAGGGCCGTTGCCATGGGTAATAACAAGCTGATGCCCAGCGCGTACCAGTTCGGCCAGTGATTTCGCGGCGATTTTCACATTGGTGCGCTGGGTCTCGGCCGTTAGTGGCTCGCCGCGTTTCAACAGGGCGTTACCGCCCAGAGCTGCAACAATCAGCATAGAGAACATCCTTTATCAGCAATTCGAGCCAACATCAGCCCCCGAGTGTGGCTACCAGCACCGCCTTGATGGTGTGCATGCGGTTTTCCGCCTGATCAAACACAATGGATGCGGGGCTTTCGAAAACCTCGTCTGTCACTTCCATGGCGGTAATGCCGAACTCGGCTTCTATTTCCTTGCCCACCGTTGTTTCTGTGTTGTGAAAAGCGGGCAGGCAATGCATGAAACGGGCTCGCGGATTGCCGGTTTTTTCCATCAGGGCAGCGTTCACCTGATAGGGCATCAACAGCTTGATGCGTTCGCCCCACTTTTCTTTCGGCTCGCCCATGGACACCCACACATCGGTATAGACAAAATCTACGCCGGCAACTGCAGCATCCAGATCATCGGTAATCATGATTCGGGCACCGGTTTCGCTGGCGAGTGCTTGGGCTTCATCAATGATGGTTTGTTCTGGCCAGCAGGCTTTTGGTGCGCACAACCGCACATCCACTCCCATTTTGGCCCCACCAATCAGCAAACTGTCACCCATGTTGTTTGCGGCATCTCCAACATAGACATAGGCCACCTCATGCAGGGGTTTTTCAACGTGTTCTTGCATGGTGAGGAAGTCGGCAAGGATCTGCGTGGGGTGGAATTCATCCGTCAGTCCGTTATATACCGGCACTCCGGCATATTCCGCCAGCTCTTCAACAATTTTCTGGCCGAAACCCCGGTACTCAATGGCATCGTAGACACGCCCTAACACTCGTGCAGTGTCTTTCACGGATTCCTTATGGCCGATGTGGGTGCCTGTGGGCCCGAGATAGGTGACTCGAGCTCCCTGATCGTAAGCCGCCACCTCGAAACCTACTCGTGTTCGAGTCGAGTTTTTTTCAAAGATCAGCGCAAGTTCTTTGCCGCTGAGTTGGGGGACCTCGGTGCCGGCGTATTTGGCTGCCTTGAGGTCTTTGGACAGCTTCAGCAGAAAACCTATCTCTTGCGGGGAGAAATCCCGCAAGGTCAGAAAATGACGATTCTTCAGATTGAAAGCCATAGTCTTTGTCCTCTCCGGTCAGATGGGGTCACGCATTGTCGGACAGCTCATGCAACGCCCACCGCCGCGACCACGGCCGAGTTCTGCGCCTGGAATGGCCAGCACTTCTATGCCGGCTGCTTCCAGTGCCGCGTTGGTGTCGTCGTTACGGTCGTAACCGATGACCACCCCGGGGCTCAGCGCCAGTACGTTGTTGCCATCGTTCCATTGTTCCCGTTCACGCTCGGCCGGGTCATCACCGCCGGTTGCGACAACCTCCAGGGAACTATAGCCAAGAACGTCTGCCACCACGTCAAACAGTGGCCGCGGGTCCTGATGGAATGAAAGATGTTTCTCGCCTTCACCGGCTCTCAGGTCGTAGCAAACCACTTCATCGGCGACCTCCTTGAAAGCGGTGACAACGTTCCCTCCGCAGAAGGTAAAAATGGTGTCCAGGTGCATGGCCGTGCGGGATTTGGGGATCTGGCAGGCGATAACCCTTTCGGCTGTGCCTTGCTCAAACAAAGTGTTGGCCAACTGCCCGACCGCCTGGGGAGATGAGCGCTCGCCCATACCGACAAGCACGGTGCCGTTCCCCACAGGCATGACATCGCCGCCTTCCAGTGTGGCAAGGCCATGGTTTTTTGTGGGATCACCCCAAAGCACATCCACCTTGCCGGCAAATTTCGGGTGGTATTTGTACACGCCAGCCATCAATAGGGTTTCCGGTTGGCGTGCGGCCCAGTACATGGGGTTCAGAGTAACGCCATCGTAGATCCAGGAGCTGTTGTCCCGTGTGAACAGGTAGTTAGGCAGCGGTGGCAGCACAAATCCGTAGTGCCCCAAGTGGTTGCCAAAAAGCCCGGTTGGATCAAAGGGCAAATCACCCACTTCAAGGCCGCCAATCAGATATTTTGAAAGCTCGGCTCCCGGCAACTCGTCCATCCATGCGCGCAGATCGGAAATCATCCCCACGCCAATATCATTCCATGTAATCCGGTGATCCAGAATCCATTTTCGGGCGTCCGGAATGTCCAGGGTTTCGACCAGCAACTCGTTAACATCCAGTACCTCGACGCCGCGTTCCCGCATAACACTCACAAACACGTCGTGATCTTTTTGGGCTTGCTTCACCCAGAAAACGTCGTCAAACAACAGGGCGTCGCAGTTGGATGGGGTTAGCCTCCGGTGGGCTAGGCCAGGGCGGCATACAATAACCTGCCGCAGCTTTCCGGTTTCGGAATGCACTCCAAGTTTCTGTTCAGACATGGTTCGATCCTCCATTAAATCAGTGCTGCTGCACTGATCACTATCGTGATGAATACGGTAAGAATTAATAACAAGGGCCAGATAAACGCGATCCAGCGATCGTAAGACACCCGGCCAATCGCCAGACCACCGACCACTACGGCAAAGGTTGGGTTGATCAGGTTTACCAGGCCGTTGGCAGACTGAAACGCAGTTACCACAAGGTCGCGCCCCACGTTGGCGAAATCAGCAAGCGGCGCCAGAATTGGCATAGAGAGAACCGCCAGCCCGGACGAGGACGGCACAAAGAAGCTCATGCCTACCTCAATCCAGAACATCAGGTTGATAAATGCCAGTTCGGGCAGCCCGCCGAGGGAGGTTTCTGCACTGTGCAGAATGGTGTCGGCAATCATGCCCTGATCCATGATCACCACGATGCCTCGTGCAAGTCCTACTACAAGAGCAACGCCCAAAAGATCACGTGCGCCGTCAACAAAGCTGCCAGTGAGTTTTTTCTCCCCAAGGCGGGCAATAATGCCGATCACAATGGCGGAACCAAAAAACAGCGCACCCATACGGGCCATCCACCAGCCTTGAGACGATACGCCCCAGATCATGACAAAAAAGGTTACGGCGAAGATCAAAAGCGCAACAATCTGTGTTCTGGTGAGCGTGGTAGCCTGGGCTTCATCGGCATGTTTGCCCAGGAAAAGCCTGCGGTGCGCATCCCACTGTTGGGAGACTACAGAGCGGGATGGATCCGCTTTTACACGTACGGCGTAACGCATAACGTAGGCAGAGCAAATTAACAGGCCGCCAATGAGCAGGATGAAGCGCACGACAATGCCGTCGGTAAACGGAATTTGAGCCGCATTGGCTGCGATAACCGTGGCAAACGGGTTGATGGTGGAGCCCAGTACGCCCACGCCGGCTCCTACCATGATAATAGCCACACCGGTTATGACGTCGTATCCGGCCGCCATCATCACCGGGATTAGAATGACGTAGAACGCCAGAGTCTCCTCGGCCATGCCATAGGTGGTGCCGCCAATGGCAAACAGAGTCATCAGTATCGGGATCATCCAGATCTCGTGGCCCTTTAGGTGTCGCATGGCGCTGCGTATCCCGGTATCAATGGCCCCCGTAGCGTTCATGACGCCAAGGAAACCACCCAGGAAAAGCACGAACAGGGCAACATCAATGGCGTTGGCTACGTAGCTGTCGGGGTCATAAAATCCGGCTGTGGGGGCGAGCATTATCTCCATAAAGCCCTGAGGGTTGGGGTCAACCGTCTGGTAGGTGCCAGGCACCGCCACGTCACGCCCGACTTCCTCATTCATGACCCGGTCGTATTGACCGGCAGGTATAATCCAGGTCAGGGCTGCAACCAAGATAATTAGCAGGAAAAGAATGGTATAGGCGGTGGGGAATCGCGTTGCCAAATCCTGTTCTGGATCGTTTGGCGGACTTCCTGAAGCGTTATCTAATGCGGTATCAGAAGAGTTTTCTGGGGAGTGGTTATTCTCATTCACAGCACTTCTCCTTGATCTACACCGACAACTGCATATAGAGCCATTGGCAGATCCCTATCCCGGCTGTGAACGCTATTGTTCATATCCAGCCAGAGGGGGCACGGTTTCCGAATCGTTATCAGGATAGACGAGAAGGTACTGGCTAGCAGCCTGTCGGACTTGCACCTGACAGACAGCGTTTAAAGTGATCTTGTT